>CAYJIJ010000080.1:0-8760 GCA_964370185.1 uncultured Oscillospiraceae bacterium | reverse complement strand
CTACGGATTATTTATATTAGGCGAAGCGAGCAAAATAGTGAAAAGTTATGGCAGAAAACCTTTGATTTATAATTTAAAATACTGTGGCGAAGCCACTCCAACACTATTCATTTTTCACTTTTCACTATTCACTTATAAATAATCCGTAGGATTATTATTTATATCCTCTTCAGTATCACGTGATTAAAAAAGGCGATATTTATAAAGCTATAATCTTTATAAAAACTTAGCATATCACAATACACATTATTTATATGCCGAGTGCCCAATAGATAATTGGTGGGAGCTCACCGAAAAAAATCCCCTTGATTTTCATTCCTATGCACATACAATAAAAGAACATTTAGATTTAATCTATCCAGGGGACAATTTGGTGGAGAGTATTTTAATTTATGATAATTAGGGTAGATTTAGTAGGTTGAGAGGCAATATAGGCAATACTGCCGCAATCCGTATTTCACATCTTATCGAAGCTAAGGAAAATTATGAGCATATAGCCCTCACACCCCAACAAGAAGAGTATATAGGGTATACGGGTGGCATATACCGTGGAAATGATAGGCTTGGTTATTTAGTGTTTTTGATGAATACTGACGCTTTTCCCACCTATTTTGAAAATTATGACAACAGCAATTCGCTTCAGATAAGCCTTGTGGCAGGTGATATTGTGGTAGCTTCAAATGATGAGAAGCTAAACACCACCACTCTCCCTTCCACCTATACCGATTATTCAAATAATACCCTTACTCAAATAGGGCTCACCCCATATAGGCTTGCCATATCAAACAGTGCAGGAATTATTAACATTTTAGATAGTGTTATAGTGGTAACATTAGTAACATTTTCAGTTATTAGCATTATACTGATTTTTGGATATAGATTTTTTAACAAAGCATTCTTCAGCCCCATGATTTCCTTGCTTAGCAGTACCGAGGCGATTGCAAATGAGGATGAGCGAATATCCCCCACAGGACAGCCGGATTTTGATAATTTAGTTGCGCAAATTAATTTGATGACCGTGAGGGTGGTTGAAAAAAATCGTCAACTGCATGAAACAAATGCCAAAATTCAAACTATGCAGATGGAAAAGCAACGAGCATTGATGATTTCACTTAAAAAGCAGATTAATGCGCATTTTACAGTAAATACACTCAATGTGATAAAGAGACTAAACGAAATTAATGAAAAAGAAAAAGCGGGTAAGATGTGCGAAGACCTTTCCTTTATGCTCCGCTATGCAAACAGTGCCGAGGAGATGATAAGCTGTGTGCAAGAGTTTATCATACTTAAAAAGTATGTTGATATAATGCTCGCACGCTACCCTAATAAGTTCACTGTGGATTTTGATTTGCCCGACGAGTATTACGACATATTCCTGCCCAAAATGCTTTTACAGCCTCTAATTGAAAATGCGATTGTGCACGGATTTACTGATGATAAAACAAACCATCATCTGCAAATTTCAGTACAGCTCAACGATAAAAATCTCCTATTCACGGTAAGTGATAATGGAATTGGAATGACAAATCAGGAGCTTCTAAACCTGAGGGAAGCGATTAAAGACGCCCCTACAAACACATTTGAAGATAATGGCATTGAAAGAATTGCGCTTGAAAACATTGAAAAGCGTGTTTACTTGATGTTTGGAGATGGATATGGATTAACAGTCGAAAGCGAATATCATAGGGGGAGCAAAATCATGCTTACACTTCCAAATAATTTTTAAGCGAATACTTATTTTAAAAACAAAAGAAGAAATGGAATAGAAAATGAAGCATCACATTTTAGTGATGCTTCATTTCAGATTGCAGAGATAGTCTGCAATCTGATAGACTAAAGAGAAAAGATGAAAGACAAGGAGCAAAACTTGCAAATAAGCGAGTAATACTTATGTATATGAGCGTAATTTGAAAATTTTAAGCGACGCAGTAAGCAAAAAATTGAATGATTTTTTGTGATTTCGCTTTTGTCTTAGGTCTGAAGCATCACATTTTAGTGATGCTTCATTTTAATCCTATTTTCAGTTACCCACCAATTTATATAATTTGCACCGATAATTAAAGCGGCACCTATATACGAATAAGGTGAAATGCTCTGACCGAATATAAAAAGCGATATAAGCAGTGCATATATGTTTTGTGCATAGGAATAGGGGGAGAGCTTAGAAGCTTCACACTGCCTATACGCAAGATTTAGATAGTATTGCCCCATGGATATCCCAAGCCCCATTATCATCAGATAAAATAATTGTGAAGTGGTTGGAATGCCTGCGCCGTCTATTAATTCCTTTATAAAAAGTGGAATGGAGGCAATTGCCGAGAGTGCGGCATAGCAAAAAACCACTGCATATGGATGTGCATAATTTTTTAGCTTCCTCACTACACAATACGCTGCACCTGCAAAAATAGCAGCGAGCAGTGCGAAAAGGCAAAATGGGTCGCTGAGCAGGGCGGGGGAGGGGCGCACAATTACAATTACACCGATAAAGCAGATGATTATCACCGCTATTTGATATTTGCTCACTCTTTCTTTAAGCCAGAGAGCAGCTACTATCATGGTGAAAATTGCAGAGGTTGACATGAGCACCGAGATTTCAAATAAAGGCCTACTGCTAAATGAAGTTGCAATCACTATAAATAGTGTGGACACAAAGCCAAAAAAGCACCTTGCAAACATAAGCCCCGGGCTTTTGCCTATGGGATGAACCTTATTTTTTATCAAAAGAATGGCAAATATTATAGTGGGTACCATATTGTGATAAAGCATTTTTTCATATATGCCAACCTCTTCCGCAAGCAGATTGGACATCGCTTGAGTTATCGCAAATCCGAGTGCAGATAAAAGAATAAATATTACTCCCTTTATAAAACTACCGCCGTCATTTTCCACTGTTTCCAAAAGGGGTTTTGCGTCTGTGTTTTCTGTCATATTTTGCACCGTCCTTTATTATATAGGCTAAATATTCTCAGCCGTTTTACTTGATTAATTCATAAACTTTGGGTAACCCCTTTAATCCAAGCACGCCCAAAACTTATGGAAGATATATTTTAAATGATAGGTTAACTACATTATAGCAGAAAAAAGAAAATACTGCATTATAAATTTAATAGGCTCTATAATAAAAATTTGCTGTATTCCCTCGCCTTCGGCAAGGGAATACAGCAAAAGAATTGATATTAACTATTTAATAATTACTTACCGCTTAACTCGAGTGCATAGGGGCAAGCAACAAAATGCTCTGCGCCCACATCCTGTAATACGGGGGTAGTATTCATGCAAGATGGCTGTGCATAGTTACAACGAGGAGCAAATCTGCATCCAGGTTTTGGCTCGATAGGTGATGTTATTTCACCCTTTAGCACTATGCGCTCACGCTTTTTGCCCGTATATATCGGCTCGGGAATTGCAGATATAAGTGCTTTTGAGTATGGATGGAGTGGGTTTGCAAAGAACTCCTTAGTTGGAGCAGTTTCAACCACATTTCCTAAATACATAACTACTATTCTATCCGAAATATGTTTTACTACGGAGAAGTCATGGGTTATAAATATGTAGGTTAGTCCAAGCTCTTTTTGGAGGTCACCAAGCAGATTTATTATTTGCGCCTGAATGGATACATCCAGTGCAGAAACAGGCTCATCGCACACTATAAACTTTGGATTAAGTGCCAACGCTCTCGCAACACCTATACGCTGCCTACGACCACCATCAAGCTCATGGGGGTAGCTGTTTTCTAATCTGCGAGCAAGTCCTACTGTGTCCATAAGCTCGAGCACACGCTCTTCAAGTTCACTTTGTGTTTTGCAAACATTGTATACTTTTAAAGGTTCGGATATTATCTTGCTAACACTTAGCCTGGGGTTAAGTGATGAAAAAGGATCTTGGAATATTATCTGCATATCTTTTCTAAGATCTTTCATTTCCTTTTTAGTTGGGTCGGATATATCCTGTCCTTCAAAGAAAATCTGCCCGGAAGTTGGCTCGGTTAAGTGTAGTAGTGTTCTGCCAAGGGTGCTTTTACCACAGCCAGACTCACCTACAACGCCCAATGTCTCACCGGCATTTATGTAGAAATTAACTTTATCTACGGCATGCAGAGTACCACGAGGTGTATTAAAGTATTTACATAGGTCTTTTACTTCTAATATTGGTTGTTGACTCATTACTTACCTCCTTGTGAAAACAGATGGCAGGAAACTTTATGTCCACTCTCCAATATTGTTTCTTTAGGTGCCTCTACACTACAAATATCCATGCATTTAGTACATCTTGGGCTAAAGCTACAACCCTCCGGCAATTCCGTTGGGTCTGGCATTAGTCCATCAATTGGGATTAGCCTATCCACATCGTCATAAAGCTTTGGAATGGAGCTGAAAAGTCCTATTGTATAAGGATGGCTTGGATTTTCAAATATTTGCTGTGTTGAACCATGCTCAACTATTTCACCAGCATACATAATGGATACAAAATCACATGTTTCCGCCACTACGCCAAGGTCATGCGTTACAAGTATCATAGCAGTGTTAAATTTATTTTTTAGCTCGTCGATAACATCAAGTATCTGCGCTTGTATTGTTACATCGAGTGCGGAAGTAGGTTCGTCCGCTAAAAGTAGTGCAGGCTCACAGGCGAGCGCCATAGCTATAACTATACGCTGTTTCATACCGCCTGAAAATTGGTGTGGATATTCCATGTGTCGTTCACCAGAAATTCCAACAAGCTCCATCATTTCCTTTGAACGCTCTAAAGCGTCCGCAGGGCTTATTTTGTTGTGCAATAAAACAACTTCTTGAATTTGTTGCCCAACAGTAATAACGGGGTTTAGAGAGGTCATAGGATCTTGGAAGATCATACTAATTTTCGAACCACGAATGCTGCGAATTTCTGCTGGGGTCATATCCAATATATTTTTGCCCTCATAGAAAATTTCACCGCTATATATCTCACCAGGAGGATCGGGCACTAAATTTAGTATGCCAAGTGCGGTGGTTGTCTTGCCGGCACCTGTTTCACCAACCAGTCCCAAAGTAGTGCCACGGTCTACTGATAGGGAAACATTAGTTACCGCAGAAACAATACCATCGTCGGTGACATAGCGTATACTTAGGTTTTTTATCTCTAATAATTTATTATTTTCACTCATATATGATCCTCCTTTCTTATCTTTTTAGCTTTGGATCAAGTGCGTCACGAAGACCATCACCTAATAGGTTAAGTGCAAATATTGTAATCATAATAGAAAGCCCTGGGAACATTACCATGTGTGGGTATTGTGTGAAATAAGAACGTCCCTCGGATAGCATAGCACCCCATTCAGGTGTTGGAGGTGTAATACCAAGTCCTATAAAGCTGAGGCCCGCTGTTGCTAATATCGCACTTGCTACACCTAAAGTAGCTTGAACTATCAATGGAGATAGTGAGTTTGGAAGTATATGTAAGAATATTATTCTAAGATCGGAAGCACCTGTTGCACGTGCGGCCTCAACGAATTCTTGCTCTCTTACCGATAAAAATGATGCTCTAACAATACGAACATAGTTTGGAACACCGCTGATACCAACAGCAATCATAACATTAATCAAATTATTACCTAAAGCAGCTGTAATAGCAATTGCAAGTAGAATTCTTGGGATAGCAAGAGCTACATCGGTTGCACGCATGATAATTAAATCTATCCATTTACCATAATAGCCTGCAAGAGCACCAAGTATTACTCCAATAATACCAGAAATACCAACAGCCACAAAGCCCACTTGTAGGGATATACGAGCGCCATATATTATACGGCTGAGTATATCACGCCCAAAGTTATCAGTACCCATTGGATGCGCCCAAGACATGCCTTGATATGTACGGTCAAGTCCTACTTCTTCATATGGATAGGGTGCAATAAAATCGGCAAATATAGCTGAGAATACTAAAACAATGAGTATACATAGTCCGAGCATTGCAAAATTATTACGACGAAGTCTTTTCCAAATTTCAAATAATTGACTGTATTTTTTCTTTTTCTTAGCCACTATTTGCCTCCTTTCTTCTTACCTCTTGTATAGTTAGCCTTGATACGAGGGTCTGCATATGCGTATAAAATATCAACGAACAAGTTTATAAAAGTAAAGATGATTGAAATTAAAAGCACACCGCCTTGCACCACGGGGAAGTCACGAGTTTTGATAGAGTTAACCATAAGTCTTCCTATCCCGGGTATGGCAAATACACTCTCAGTTAGTACTGCACCACCAAACATTGCACCAATTTGCAGACCTATAACTGTTAATATAGGAATAAGGGCATTCTTTAGCTGGTGACGAAGTAGCACTACCATTTCTTTTTGACCTTTAGCACGTGCTGTACGCACATAGTCCTGCTTATTTACCTCAAGCATACTTGATCTTGTCATACGAGTGATTGTTGCCGCAGTTGAGGTACCGATTGTAACTGCTGGTAGTATCCAGTGAAGCGGTGTAGCAATACCGGACACAGGCAACCAGCCAAGGGAAACAGAAAATATAATAATGAGAACCATACCTTGCCAGAAGTTGGGCATTGAAACCCCGAGTAAAGCAACAATCATGGATGCATTATCAAATAGTGAATATTGTTTAGTAGCGGATATTATACCCACTGGAACACCGATTGCAATTGCTATAATGATACTCCAGAATGTAAGAGTTGCTGTAGTTGGAAGTTTATCAAGTAATTCCTCAGCAACAGGGTTACCAGTACTATAAGATATACCCATATCTCCTTGTAGCAGGTCAAATAAATAGTTGCCATAGCGAACTAAGAAAGGATCATTTAGGCCTAATTCTTCTTCAAGAGCCTCAAGAGCCCCAGGTTTAGCTGCACCTTCCTCCCCAAGTATCGCCATTGCAGGATTTCCAGGGGTGAAGTAGAGTAATGTAAATATTACAAAAGTAACAGCAAAAATAACTGGGATGATCAGTAATACTCTTTTTATTACATAGTTTAGCAACAAAATTCCTCCTTTATATGAATTTGCCATTTACCACAAATAAATGAGAAATTTAAAAAGTGGTAGTTATGTTTTAAAGGAAGACCACCGAACATCAGCGGTCTTCCTTTTTTTGAAGATTATATAAAGTATATAAAACTATGATTTAGTAACATCTTTTAAAATGCTTCTACCCGATGGGTGATTTACATAGCCTTCAACATTAGCACGAACACCTGTTAAGTTTTCTTGGTTCCATGTGAAAATCCATGGAGCATCTTCTACAACAATGTTTTGAGCTTCTGCATACATTTCTAATTGTTCTGCAGTATCTGTAGAAACTCTCGCTGCGTCGATTAGCTCGTCAAATCTTTCGTTTGTGTAGAAAGCTCTGTTACCAGGGGTACCATGAGCGCTTGAGTGAAGTGTTGTGTATAGGCCTTGGTCAGCAGTACCTGTTGCGTTGGACCAACCTAAAACAAACATATCGTGTAAACCACTTGCTGTATCTTCAAGATATCTTGACCATTCAACATATTCGATAGAAACAGTCACGCCTATTTCAGCAAGCTGACTTTGTACTAATACAGCGATATTAGCTCTGTCTTGGTTACCATCATTTACCCAAAGAGTTGTTTCAAAACCATCAGCAAGACCAGCTTCTGCTAAAAGTTCACGAGCTTTTTCTGGGTTGTAGTCATAACCAGTTAGAGTATCGTCGTAAGCAGCTACCATTGGGCTGATAGGGCCATTGGATTTGCTACCTGCACCGTGGAATACGGATGCAACGATGGATTCCATGTCTAAAGCGTAGTTTAGAGCCTGACGAACACGAACATCGTCAAATGGTTCTTTTTCTGTGTTTAGACCAATGTAAGTAACAGAGAAACCAAGGTCTCTGGAGATTTTTAGGTCAGGGTTAGTTTCTGTACGATTGATGTTAGGAGCACCGATATCGTAAACGATGTCAACACCGCCTGTTTCAAGCTCTAACATTGCTGTTTCTGTTTCTGGGATAATTCTAAATACGATACCGTCAGTACCAGGTGCGCCATCCCAATATTCATCATTAGCTTCTAAAACGATTTCGCTATCGGATTCCCAGCTAACAAATTTAAATGGCCCTGTACCTACTGGGCTACTGCCAACATCTTCGCCAGCATCTGTAACAGCTTTTTCGTTCATAATAGCTGTAAGTGGGTTTGCTAAGTAGTCGATAGAAGGAGCAAATGGGTAGAGGAAGTTGATGCTGATATTGTGATCATCAACTACTGTAATACCTTCTTTGTCCATAAAGCTTAGTGTATTTCCCATTTGAGGAGAATCATAACCTCTTTCAAATGTGAATTTAACATCATGTGCTGTGAAAGGCTCGCCGTTGTGGAATGTTACTCCTTCACGCAATTTGATGTTTAGAGTTAAGCCATCATTAGTGAATTCATAGCTTTCTGCGAGTAGAGGGGAGATTGTGCCATCATTTTCTTGTAGGAATAATGTGTCAAATATCTGACGGAATACACGAGCACTTGGTTGGTCGTTTGTAATTTGTGGGTCAAGTGAAACCGCATCGGCTTTTTGTGATACTATTAGTATTTGCTCAGCTTCTTCAGCAGGTGCGGAGCTTTCTTCAGAGGAACATGCTACCATGCTTAGTGCCATTGCAGTTACTAAAAACATTGCTATTATCTTTTTCATAATATTCTCCTTCCGATTATCGCTTTTAAAAGCGTAAATACAGCAAATTATATTTTAGCTGTTGTTTCATAATAGCAAACCATCTGTGTAAAGTCAAGGTTTATTCACGA
>CAYJIJ010000079.1:0-8803 GCA_964370185.1 uncultured Oscillospiraceae bacterium | reverse complement strand
CTTCATCCGCACCACAAAAAAACCAACTCGAAAGAGTTGGTTTTTTTATTGTACGGCCAATCAGCCTTCGCCATCGGCTTGGCTTCTCGGAAGTGACTCTCGACCTATTAAACAGTCCACTGGACTGTTTAATTTAACGGTCTCGTCTTCATCCGCACTCAAAAGATGCAACTCGAAAGAGTTGGTTTTTTATTGTACGGCCAATCAGCCTTCGCCATTGGCTCGAATTCATTCACGGGATTGTTTTATATAAAAAATTAATAGCAAGCGATATTACTATCAGTGCGTCCTTCAGTGCCACCAACTAAAACACCATTTTCTTGCCTTATAATAATTTGTCCTCGTCCAAAGCTTGAATTATCCAATGCGACTTTAATTGTATGCCCCTTGTTTGCAAGCTCCTTAGCAATCTCATTTGGGAAAGTATTCTCTACTTCAAATGTCTTGCCCTCTATCCATTGCCATCTTGGCGCATCAAGTGCTTGTTGGGGATTTAAATTAAAGTCTATTAAATTCATTGCTACCTGAACATGTCCCTGTGGTTGCATATATCCACCCATTACCCCAAATGGGCCGACTGCCCCACCATCTTTCATAATAAACCCCGGTATAATTGTGTGGTATGATTTTTTGCACGGTAGTAAACAATTAGCATCTTTCTCATCAAGTGAAAAATCGTGACCTCTGTTTTGCAGAGAAATACCTGTGTCCCTTACCACAATTCCTGAGCCAAATCCCATGTAATTACTTTGGATATATGACACCATATTGCCCTGTGAATCTGCCGTGCATAAGTAAACAGTTCCGCTCTTTGGCGGTAGCTCTGGGCAGGGCTGATTTGCCTGCTCAGTAATTTGCTTAGCCCTGTGCTTCCCATAGAGTGGAGATAAAAGCTCTTCGCTTTTTACTTTCATATGCCTTGCGTCTGTTATATAGTGCTTACCATCTGCAAATGCAATTTTCATCGCCTCGAATTGAGTGTGAAAACTGCTTACACTATCCCTATTATCAAAAGAAAACTCTTTTAAAATATTAAGTGCCATAAGTGCTACAATGCCTTGGCCATTTGGTGGTATTTCGCATATATCATATCCACGATAATTTATAGATATTGGCTCAACCCATTCAGGAGTATAATCTGCAAAATCTTCGATGGAGAAAAATCCGCCAAATTCATTACTATCTGCTACAATTTTTTTCGCCAGTGCTCCACCGTAAAAAGATTTGCCATTTGTTTTGGCGATTTCTTCAAGCGTATTTGCATGATTAGGCAGCCTTACAATATCTCCTGCTAAAGGTGCTCTGCCATTTGGAGCAAATGTGTTAAACCACTCTTTAAATTCGGGCTTTTCGCTATTAATTTCAAGATATTTTTTGTATGCAAGAGTCCACATTTTAGATAGATTTGCTGCAACAGGATATCCATTTCTGGCATAAGATACAGCTGGATTTATCACTTTAGTTAATGGTAAATTACCAAAGCGTTTGCTTAAAGAAACCCATGCCGATGGTGCTCCCGGCACCATAGTAGGAGCCCAACCATAAACAGGCATTTTATCCGTCTTATATCTTTCTTTAACTAAATCAATTGATATATTTTTTGGAGAAAAACCACTTGCGTTTAAGCCATATAATTTCTTTTCTTTTTCAATCCATACCAGTGCAAACGCATCTCCACCGATTCCGTTTGCACTTGGTTCACACACTGTAAGTGCTGTTGCTGTGGCAACTGCGGCATCTATTGCATTACCACCTTGTTTTAACATCTCAAGTCCTGCTGCACTCGCCTGCGGACTTGATGTTGCAACCATTCCTTCCTTAGCGTATATCGGAAAGCGATTGGATGCATATGGTTGATAGATTGGATTATAGTTCATTTTTTTCTCCTTTTATTCATACAAATGACGGATTAATGAGCCATCTCTATTAAAATGCGCCAACTATTCCCACAACAGCGGAAAAAGCAATATAAACAATCGGATGTTTTTTAAACTTCTTAATAGCAAAAAAGATGACTGCAAAATAAATAAGCTTTGGTATCTCAAATAAATCTAAGATATTATTTGTTTCATTAAACAATTTTATATGCAATAGTGATATTTGAATAATACTAATTCCTGCGGCTGCGATTAAACCTGTTACAGCGGGTCTTAGTCCGTAAAACGCTTGCTCAACTAAAATATTTCCACGAAATTTTTCGAGTGACCTTGCAACAATACAAACTATTATGATGGACGGAGTAATTTCTCCAAGTGTAGCAACAACTCCTCCCCAAAAACCAGCAACACTGCATCCAACATAAGTTGCCATATTAATTCCAATAGGCCCTGGAGTTGATTCTGAAATAGCTATCATATCACTTATAAGCTCTGGTGAGTACCAACCTGTGCGAGTTGATAATTCTTGGAGGAATGGAA
The DNA here is from genome assembly GCA_964370185.1 of uncultured Oscillospiraceae bacterium. Taxonomy (GTDB): domain Bacteria; phylum Bacillota; class Clostridia; order Oscillospirales; family Ruminococcaceae; genus CAYJEQ01. The sequence goes on along the minus strand of CAYJIJ010000079.1, from coordinate 6,386 downwards.
GCGTTGCAAGTCCTCCGCCTACGGCAAAAACGCCTATTTTAAAAAATTCCCAAAATAATTCTAAATATATCATTTATGCTTTCTCCTTTTTTAGTCTCTTAGCGCTAATGCCAAGTAGCGCACAAGCTATTATAAGTAATATGGGAGAAATGCTTGTAAACACACTAAGAGATAACATTGTAAGGCATAAAATAATTCCAAATATGTCCTTAACTCCCTTTTTCCACATGCCAATAACTGCATCAAGTATAAGAGCGGCGACACAAACCGAAATCCCAGCTAACGCATGCTCCACATAAACATTATCTTGAAAATTTGATAGGGAAAATGCAATGGCCGATATAATTATTAAGCAGGGCGAAACCATTCCAAATGCGGCGGAAATTGCTCCTAATATTCCTCGCCGTGTATGGCCTATAAAAACGGATACATTTATAGCAATAATGCCTGGAAGTCCTTGGCTTAATGCGTAATAGTCGATGATTGTTTCTTCGTCGGTCCATTTATGTTTTTCCACAACTTCACGCCTTAAAATAGGAAGCATGGCGTATCCGCCACCAAATGTAACTGCACCCATATGAAAAAATGTCCAATAAATTTTTAATAACTCTTTCAATAGTTTCCACTCCTTATGACAATTATAAAATTCTAATTACCTATTTTGTAATATATAGACTTTATTGATTATATCACAAATTCGCAGAATTTTTGATATAATTAGCCATCACTTTCGGTTGCTACTTTAGTGGCGAGAAAGTGGGCATAAAATATAATAAACACACAGTAGTAAAAAGATTTTTAGATATTTTTAATGTGTTTATTATATCACTTTAAGCATGCTAATGCCATGGTTAAATAAATTTTTCTTAATACTATCTTGCAAAAAAATGATAAGTATGCTATAAATATTGAGGCAAGATAACATCTTAATTTTTAATACAATGAAAGCGGAGGAATACTGATTGTATAATGTGCTTATTGTAGACGACCAACGGAGTTCGCAAGATTTCATGAAGCTTAATATAATGCCCGGTGCGGACAGATACACCATTGTAGATACCATAGCAAGTGCCGATAGGGCACTCAGTACACTGATAAATATTAAAGTGGATTTAATCCTTTTAGATATTTTTACCGACAATAAGGCAAATGGACTCATAGCTGCAAGAGAAATAAAACAGCTCTATCCCCATATTAAAATAATTATCATGACATTTTTACTTCAGCAAAAGCACCTTGATGAAGCAAAGGCAATCGGTTGTGATGGATTTTGCTATAAGGACTTTATCGAAGAAAATCTATTAACAGCCATGGACATTGTCATGCAAGGCAAGAAATATTTTCCCGATGATACACCTAAGGTGGAAATAGGCATGGCAAAAAGTAGTGATTTTACCCAAAAGGAAATAGAAGTCTTGCAAGCAAAAGTGAACGGCCTTTCAAATAAAGAAGTTTGTGAGCTTTTAAATATAAAAAGCAGGACGCTCGACGGACATATAAGCAGTTTAAAAGCTAAAACAGGATATGAAAGCCTACTTAAATTGATAGCCGATGTGGTGTCTAAAAATTTTGTAATAATAAATGAAGAAGATTAAATAAATATAAGCAGAAAATTCCCCTTACTTTTTTGTGTGTAATAACAAAAAAGTAAGGGGAATTTTATTTAAATTTATTTCAAATGACGTGTTTTTACACGTTAAAATTTGCCATTATATTTTGATAAAATTATGATATGTAACTATGCGTCGTTGCGCTGTAACATATTTTAGGATTGGAGGTGCCAAATGGCGGCAAAACGAAAGAAACAAGCACCGCAAAGTAAAAAAAATCAGACCAAAAGCAATGTAGGCGTTGTATATGGATTTGTTTTTTTAGCTTTGTTGCTTGCATCCATAGTTTTTGGCATTTACTTAATGAGCAAACCTGAAACAGTCCCAAGCACGACAGCTGTGAATGGCCACAGTGTCCTCACCGATCCAAATGCGCTTTCAATGCATGGCGTAATTGTAGCAATAGATGGAACTAAAATCACTTTTATCGACGATAATGGCGACACTCGTTCCATAATGCAAGATAATCCCATAGGTTTATTTGTAGGTCAGACAATACACTTCAATTATTTTTTAGACGCCGAAGGGGAATTAGTACCAATTCCAAATACAGTCGGCGGTCACTAATGTTTTATTTTAGGAGGTTAGGATATGAAGAAAAATTTAAAATACCACGGCAAAATTTTACTCAGCTACACACTTAATATTGTGATAATTTTAAATATGGTTTTCGGGATTAATATATATCAAGTGTCCCAGCACAACCATACTTTTACCGAAGATATTGCAATCAGCAGTAGCGAAAACGAAGAAAATACACCTGATTTGGTTGTAATGAATGATGATTCTGAGGAAGAAGCATCTTCTCACAGTCATTCTCTAAATGACGAGGATCCCGAGGTGAGAGAAGCAGTAGAAAAAGCTCAGTCATTTGCAGGGCTTACAGTGATTGCAGAAGCTTCGGGTGAGGACAAATTTTATTGCGAACTTGAAGGCCACTGGGTGGAGGGAAGCTCTTATTGCGACCAATCCGAAAATATGTCGATGGGCACAATCCCTCACTGTACGGATTGTTGCCAGGATGAGCACTGTATAGCTTGTTACGATATAGCATATACTTGCGGTGATTGTGATGTCTGCTTCGAGTGCTTAGAAGATGTATTTAGCCAATCCGAAGATGAGCATTACTGCGTGGATTGTGGCGATTGCTTTGCAAGCGTTGAACTTTGTGAAAGAAGTACGGATGATTCACCACACTGCGTGGATGAATGTGCCGGTGGTTTACACTGCCCGCTTTGTGACGTCTACGGAGACGATGTTTGCCCCGATTGCGGGGTTAGTGACGACTGCGTCGAAAACCAGGGAACGGAGCACTACTGCGAATTTTGTGGTGACTGTATGGTCGCAGGCGGTACCCATTGCGGAGGCGATCAAAGCAGTACCCACTGCTCAGTTTGCTGTGACGATGGAGCATATCACTGTGGTGAATGCGGTGAATTTGACGGAGACCCCCCTTGTGAAGACTGCGGTTTCTGTGATAGCTGCGCCGAGGGGATGACCGACTCGGGAGAGCATTACTGCGAAATAAGTGGTGCTTGTATGGTGGATCAGACTGAGTGTGAATATGGTTATCCACATCTGGCGGATGAATGCCAGTGCTGTACCACCTGTGGGGATAATCTCTTTGCCACGGGCAATATCTCCGAAGATTACACGGCTGAGGCAGGAGAAAATACCTGTATCGACTGCGCAATAGACTATGGTGCAGATGCCGGTTGTAATATGGGGTTAGAGATGTACAGTGCCGAGTGGGATGAGCATATGTGTGAGCAGTGCGGAGAAGACCCCTGTACAGTTGGTGATGGCACAGTTTGTGAAGAGTGTGGTCTCTGCTCCGATTGCTGTGAGGAAAACACAAGTGAAGCAGGCTATGACGATGCTGCTGACGCAGATGTTTGTATGTATAGCTCTGATATTTTTACATTCGCGTCTTATTTAACTGTCAATCCTACTGATTGCCCAACAGAGCATGCAAATTTAACATGGGTTGCCTTACCCAATGGCACGCACCATGTTGCGGATTGTCCCGACTGTGATGACGATTTAAGCTTCATGACTGCCTTGCATAAGAGCGGTGGAACATGGGAAACAACTGTCGAAGCAACGCCGGGAAATCCCGGTACAAAGGTGCAGAAGTGTACCGACTGCGGTGCGATAACAGCAAGCAAATCCTATGAGCATGTAGACCATACTCATGATTATGTATTTAAATATGATGCCGATAAGCACTGGCAGGAGTGCACTATATGCAATGAAATAAGTGATAGTGGAAAATCAAATCATGTGTTTGATTCAGATGCCTATGATGCAGTTTGTACCACCTGCGGTATGAAGAGGGCAAATCTGATTTTAGATTCCGTAGAGCCGATAATTATTCCAGCAGGCCTTACACTTGATCAGATTAAAGCAGGCAACCACCATATAGTGGAGCTTGAAGCGCACACCAAGGAAAGAAATGTACTTTACTACTGGGAAGTTATAACTTCTTTAAACGATGGTCTTGGTGTTGACCCCGCACTCCTTTATAATCAAGACGGAGAACAAGATAATAATGGCTACTATGTTAAGCAAGCCAAAACCACCATCACATTGCCGGATGATTATATAACACATTATTTAATGACGGACGGAGTTACTTCTTGTGAGAATGCAATGTTTGTCATTTGCTACTTAAGAGATCCAAGCGGAGAAAAAGCTGTAAGTGCGGATGTTAAAGGTGACTACATCACCGTAGCACATGGCAACAACCTAACATACGAGCTTCATCCTACTGATAAAACCCTCCATAATATCACTTGCTTGGACTGTAATACTCTAATCGGCACAGAAAAGCACGATTACGGTAGCGATAATCAGTATGATACCTGTATAAAATGCGGCACGGTGGGCTTACCTAAGATTACACTGCAACCGGAAAATATAAACAGGGTAAATAACGGTAATCCTCAGTATACTTTTAAAGTTGTTGCTGAGGGTGCAGGCTTAGAATACACTTGGTACTGGCGCAATGCAAGTGTTGAGAGTAATGAGTTTAAACCGATTACCACCGATTGGGATGAGTCATATGGGCAAGAAATGAGCTTAACATATGAAGCAGATCCGAACGCTTGTGCCGACAACTACGACGAATTAGAATTTTACTGCGTGGTGAGTAACTATGCAGGAAAGGCACAGAGCCGCACAGTGAAGCTCAATGTACAGCATAAAGAAGTGACTAAATACAATACTTCTAAGCACTGGATAGAATGCGATTATTGTGACCTTGTAAAATCAGAACAGCGCCATGACACCTACACCATGTTTACAAATGCTTCCGATGATTATGTGGGACTTTGGGATGTGAGTGTGGATGGAAGCCTTGCAAGCGTAAATCTACAAGGCAGTGATGCTCAGAGCTGGATTGATAATGTTGATTATAGCAAAGCAAAATCCGTACCAATGGGAAGCCTTGGCACGGTAACACAGATTGTTAAGTGCTATGATTGTAATCATAATATTGAAAATACCAATTACGAGCAAAAGACACTTCCACCATCCCCTTGCAGTAGCTTTAATAATTTTGGAAGACATGCAGGGACACTGTATCACAACGAGTACGGACATTGGAATGGTTGCTCATACTGCGACTATGTAGCTCCCGATTCCCTATCCCTCCACACATTGGAATTTGCTTCACCAGCACCTTCCTATAATGCAGATGGCAAGGGATATGAAACTTGGGACTGCACCTCCTGCCATTATTCCGAGCTTAGAGAAGTTACAAAGCAGAGAGAAGACGCAACTTACACGATTAACCATCTAAACAGCAACTTAAAAGATACTACCATAGTGGTAAGTGGAAGTGAGAGTGAATTTACATATGCTTTACCACAACTTTCAGAGGGTTACAAACCAACAAGCGTGACTCTATCCGCTTACAATCCGTCATATACTGTGCTTGGAACAGCAAATTATGGCACAGTGAGCGGGAATATCACCTTTGCGAGCAATGGAACAGGTGGTTACACCATCACATTCGACAGAGCAGCAGAAGATTACTGGGGCGATGTGACGGTGACTGTTAATTACACAAAATTAGTTAATGTTACAATCCAAAATGGTACTGGTAGTGGCTCTTACGAGCTTGGAAGCACTTTCCCGATAGTAGCCGATACCATTGATGGTGCAACATTTAAAGAGTGGGTATATGTAAGCAGTTATTCAGGCTTTGCCGATGGAATTGACTTTGTGGGTGATACCCAAGCAGATAGAAATGCACAAAGAGTAGAAGCCTCCACAAGCCTAAAACTTACTGATGAAGCCTTTGAAGGCACGCTATACAACATCACTATAAGAGCGACCTATACCACAGATGTAACCGAGACTAAAACAGTGGGGTATGATCACGATAACGACCCTGCAACAGCCCTTTTAGAAGTTTCAAATCATCTACCGGGCGATATGGTAACAGTGAAGAATGTTAAAGCGGCGGATTCGTCTACCGCATATGAAGTGTTCTCACATTGGGCACTTACATGGGAGGGTGAAACTACCCCAGCCGACACATTCACACCTGGTCAAACCTTTAATATGCAAAATAAAAATGCGGTACTTTCCCCAGTGTATGTTATGGGAGAAGTGCCAACAGGCTCGATAGTATTCTCGCAAGGTGCGGTACCGACTGCTTCGAATATCCCACGCTCCATTACGGATGATGTGGGCAGTGTTTACGCAATACCTACATCGACACCATATTGCGATGGGTATGAATTCGAAGAATGGCAAACCACAACAAAT
>CAYJIJ010000078.1:0-9114 GCA_964370185.1 uncultured Oscillospiraceae bacterium | reverse complement strand
CTTATTTTAATTTTCCTTTTCATTGTCCACCTCAAGCTAATATAAATAATCTTTAATAAATCATACCGCATAGAAAATAGTATGTCAAATTCATTTTAGCCAGCATAGCAGGCGTATACACCCTACAAATTCTACTAAAAGGCAAAATATTTCTTTATAAGTAACCACTTATAGCAGCCGCACTTTTATTATTTTATCGAGTCTTCCCAGTTCCAGTTTGTATAGATTGCATAGGCTTCTATTTTTTCAGAGCTTTCATCTAAGGTAAAGCCAGCAATAGAGTTGCCAACTCTAAAAGTTGGTTCTATAAATAGGCTGTCCCTTTGCTCTACGCTTGTGCAAGTTTGCCCGATTATAGTTTCATCAGTAATATAAATCCATTTATCGTTATCAAGCTTAAAACTAAGACCATCTTTTGAAACTTCTGTGATAATTCCCTCGATATTCACAGCCATATCAGCAGATATCGAGCCTGACATTTCAGGTGAGCCTGAGAATTCCTCAATTACAATCCTATCGGTTAAATCAATCGGTGGATACTCGTTGTTGTTAAAAACAGCTGCTGCGCTAACAATAATAGCAAAACAAGCCGCAATGGAAATATATCTTTTAAATGGTACAATCTTTTTCACAGTAATCTCGGCAGCATTTTCAATTAAATCATCATCTATGTTGTTTATTGCACTGTAAAGCTTTTTCATAAAATATATCCCTCCTTTTCAAGGTGAGATTTCAGCTTGGCACGAGTTCTTGAAAGAATTACCTTTGTATTGCTAACGCTAATGCCAAACATTTTTGATATATCGGAGGTATTATCATTATACCAATATCTGCGAATGAAGATATTTCTTGTTTTTTCATCACAGTTTCTAAGGAAATCACTAATGCTTTTCGATAATTCTTTTTCAGTAATTCTTTCAAAAACATCATCATTTCCAATATCGGAAAGCTCGGAGAGTACGCTGTCAAAATGTGTGTTCCTCTTAGCCGCTGTTAGATAATCATAGCGATTTAGAGCAATATTTTTTGATATTCGCCCTAAATATGGTAAAAACTTCAGTGGCTTTTCAGGTGGGATTTTATTCCACGCAGTATTGTATGTATCATTCACACATTCCTCACTATCCTCTCTTATAGCAAGTATATTCATACAGATTTTAAGGAGGTAGGCTCCGTATTTCTTTGATGTTTCAAGTAGAGCAGTCTCGTTTCGTGCGTAAAATAGCTCTAATATTTTAATGTCCTCCACAAAGCACCTCTAATATAATAATTATTTTATCGGATCTTCCCAGTTCCAGTTTGTATAGATTGCATAAGCTACAACTATTTCTGCGTTTATATCTTCTGTAAATCCTGCAATTGAGTTGCCAACTCTGAATGTTTCCTCAAAAAACTGCTCATCTTTTGGCACAGCATTGGGCCCTGTGATGCCAAGCTCAGTATCTTCTGTTACTTCAATCCATTTACCATTATCAAGCAAAAAGCTGTTTCCATCTTCAGATACTTCGGTAATAACACCCTCGATATTCACCATCACACTGCCAGTAGGTTGTGCCAACACTTCATATCCACCATTCATACTGATGACATCAGCTACTACTTCGCTTGCAGTAGAATCACCAAGAGTAAAACCTTGCAGATAATTCCCAACTAAAATATCATCATCAACAGGAATGAAATTACCGACATTTTCAGTTTCAAATAATGTTTCTTCTGTAATAATTACAGTTTTTCCATTATCAAGTGTGATTTTATTGCCATCAACTGCTGTAACAACACCCTCTATATTTATTGCAATTTTTGCAGTTGGCAAAAGCTCGTTCGTTTCAGTGCTGTCAGCATTTTCGTTATCTTCGCTTAGCATTTGGTCAAAATCTTTGGCGAGTTCCACATCGACTGTGTCTATTTGCAAAGGGTAAGATTCCATAATATCGCCTGTGTAATAAACTACAATTTCATCACCCACAGCAAACTCGCTATCAGAAGCAGATAAGTTTACAGTTACTTTATCGCCAGAAGATAAGATATGCTCTTGGTCGCTGTTTGGCACTACAATAGCGGTACCATCGTTTATCTCATCAATAACACCCCTAAAGATTGCAACGGAGTTTTCGCCTGATATATTTTGCTCATCGGCTAAATTTTCCTCCGAAAGATTTTGCCCTTCGCCATCGGTAGGTGGTGCTTGCTCGCTACAAGCAGTTAAAAGGGAAATTGCCATAGCTCCTACAAGTAAAATAGTAAGTAATCTTTTCATAATAAAAATCCTCCAAAATTTAGTTTAGTTTTTGTCTTTCACCTATACAGTAGGAATTAAACTGAAAAGGTTACAAATAATTTATAAAAATATTATATCAAAAAAACACTGGGATTTATTTTACTATCCCAATGTGAAATTAGCTGTGCAATGTCAACAACTTTAGCTGTGGAATATTTTTTCGTATACATGACAATTTTCTTAAGCTGTTGACACCGATTAGCTGTGATGCGATGGGCTTGTAGGGAAATAGAAACTGTGCTAAAGTGAATTGGCACAGCTTCTATAATGTGTTTAATTTATATATTATTTACCCTGATTTTTCCTGTATCTCAAATAATTCTCCAAAATTATCACCGCCGCCACGGCGTCCACCACCGCTTTGCGCTTTTTGCCCCTTGTGTCGGTGATATTTAAGTAGTTGTGGGCGGTTACCGTGGTGCCACGCTCGTCCCACATCACTATTTCGGCATCGGTTAATTCGCCGAGTTTGGCGGCAAATTCCTTGCAGATGTCGGCTCTAAAGCCCTCACTGCCGTCCATGTTTTTAGGAAGTCCCACTACTATCATTTCACAGCGGTGCTCCTTTGCAAGCTCAGCAGTTTTTTCCGCCACTCGCTCCATTTTGCGCTCGTTTATCACCGTGACAGGTGAGGCGAGCGTTTCGCCTTTATCGCATACCGCAATGCCAGTCCTTGCATCGCCATAGTCCACTGAAAGTATTTTCATTATTATCTCCGTTTTAGATTTATAATTTTTGCATAGCCTCGGTTATATAGGTAGGGGCGAACCTCTGCGTTCGCCCGTATCCATGGTTTTCATTTTGTTTTAAATCTCTTAATAAGGTTTTACAGTGCCCACTATTTCATTTATATCCGAAACTGAGTTTTTCTCCATGAATTCTTCTATTCCTCGGGCAATTTTAATCGGCGCATAGCCATCATAAAACATAGCCGTACCCACCTGTATAGCAGTGGCGCCAGCCATCATCATTTCCACTGCGTCCTGCCATTTTTCCACGCCACCAAGCCCTATTACAGGTACTTTTACGGCGTTTGCAACCTGCCACACCATCCTCACAGCCACTGGGAAAACCGCAGGGCCTGAAAGCCCACCAACATTATTATGCAGTATCGGGCGGCGTGTGTTTATGTCAATTCTCATTCCAAGGAGTGTGTTTATCAGTGAAATGGCGTCCGCACCCTCGGCTTCCACTGCCTTTGCAATGCTCGCAATATCGGTGACATTTGGGGAAAGTTTTACAATTAGCGGCTTTTTGCAGACTTTTCTAACCTCTCTCACAATCCCAGCGGCACCCTCACAGCTCACACCGAATGCCACTCCCCCCTCTTTTACATTGGGGCAGGAAATGTTAAGCTCCACCATGTCTATCTCTGTTTCGGAGAGCTTTTCCACAAGTGCGCAGTAGTCATCAGTAGCACTGCCAGCCGCATTTGCAATTATTACTGTGTCCTTTTCTTTTAGGTAGGGCATATCATTTTTTATAAATGCTTCTACTCCGGGATTTTGCAGTCCCACGCTGTTTAGCATACCAGCTGGAGTTTCGGCTATTCTCGCAGGAGGATTGCCGAGCTTTTCGTTGAGTGTCATCCCTTTAAGGCAGATACCACCCATCATTTCCACGGGGTATAAGCTCTCGTATTCTCTTCCAAAACCATAGCAACCAGATGCCGCTATCACAGGGTTTTTAAACTCAACACCTGCAATATTTACCTTTGTGTTAATCACTCAAAAATCACCTCGCTTCCCTCAAATACAGGGCCGTCCTTGCAGACATGCTTATATGTTTCGCCATTTTCCCTTGCCACCTTACAGGCACAAACAAGGCAGGCACCCACACCGCAACCCATTCTCTCCTCGAGTGAAACCTGACAGCGCACACCGTTTTGCTCGCAGAGTTTTGCCACTGCTTTTAGCATCGGTGTAGGGCCACAGGCATAGACTATATCGGGTTTTTCACCCTTTAACTGCTCTGCTAAAACATCGGTTACAAAGCCTTTTGCGCCCTTTGTGCCATCGTCCGTGGTGATATGTACTTCTCCACAAGTTTTATTAAAATCTTCACTTAGTATAACAGCATCGGCGCTTCTAAACCCTATTATGGCGGTGGTGTTTTTGCCGTAGTGTGAAGCGGTCTCAAGCATTGGGGGCACACCTATGCCACCACCTATAACCACCGCTTTTTTATCATGTGAAAGGAGTGTAAACCCTTTGCCAAGTGGTGCGAGCAAATCCATCAGCTCGCCTACATTCAGCTTTGATATTTCCTCCGTGCCCTCGCCCCTCACCTCGAAAACAAGGCGAAGAGTGCCATTTTTCCTATCTATTTCGCAGATTGATATGGGGCGGCGTAGAGTAAATCCCTTTGCACGAATATGCACAAACTGCCCTGCTTCCGCTAAGTCTGCAACTTCGGGGCAATGCAGGGTATAATCAAAAATCCCCTTTGCTATCGCCTCTTTTTTTATAATTGGATATAGCCCTTGTTTATATGTCATCTGTTTTCCTCCCATGCCTTACGCAAAGTATAGGGTGGCTTCCCTAAGTAATAGTGAAGAGTGAATAGAGCTTTTAAGCTCCATCACTTCTTCACCTATAAACAACCCTTTAGTCTAAAAATTCCAAAAGTGCAAAATCAACCTCACCTGAGGAAACATCTGCGGCGGCAACTCGAATTTTCACCCTGTCGCCCACGGTGATTGTTTTTTTAGTAGTGCTGTCGGTATATCGCATATTGTCGTCATACTCGAAATTATACCCCTCAATATCGGCAGGCTTAAACATACCCTCAACCGTATTTTCAAGCTCGGCATATACCCCATGGGAAGCAACCCCCGATATAACCGCCTCGAATTCTTCGCCAATATGGGAGAATATGTACTCGGCTTTATATGCATCCTCGCACATTCTCTCGGCTTGCATGGCGTTTATTTCTCGATTGGTGGACTGATTTGAGCCGAGTGCACTAAACTCTCTAAAGCGTTTTTCTATATTCTCACGCTTCATATTCATAAGCTTTGCCGACATAAATCTATGTATCATAAGGTCGGGATACCGCCTTATTGGTGAGGTAAAATGCGAATAATCCTTTAAAACCAAGCCAAAATGCCCTATGTTTTGTGGGCTATATTTCGCCTTAGCCATCGTGCGAAGCACCGCTTTATTCACCATCTTATTATACTTGCTTTCCCTTACATTTTCAAGTAATTTTGAGAGTTTGGCGGAGTCTATTTCTCCTTTTATTGGCGCTGTATCCACCCCAATGCCCTCGAGGATTTTCTTTAAATCGGCTATTCTGTCGGGGTCGGGGTTTTCGTGCACCCTGAATACGAATGGCAATTCCTGCCTTTGCCCAAAGAGTGCCGCCGCTTCGTTTGCCTTTAGCATGAACTCCTCTATAATCCTCTCGCTTACTCCTCGCTCCCTTTCTTTAATGTCCACCGCAATGCCGTTTTCATCGGTGATGATTTTCGACTCCGTTGAGTCCAAATTCATTCCACCCCTCGCCATGCGTGCCTCATTTAAGATGTTTGCAAGCTCGTCCATCAATGCGATTTTCTCGAGCTGGTCGGAGTATTTCGCCATTATTTCGCTGTCCGCTGTGCCGTCGAGTATTTTATTTATCTCGGCATAAACTCCTTTTACCCTCGAGCGAATAACTGTCTTTTCAAAGCTATAACCGATTAATTCGCCCTTGCGGTTTAGCTGTATCATTGCAGAAAATGTTAGCCTGTCCTCTTTTTCGTTTAGCGAACAGATGCCGTTTGACAGCGCTTGTGGCAGCATTGGCACTACTGAGTCTGCAAAATAAACTGAAGTCCCACGCTTTAGCGCTTCGTTATCGAGTGGGGATTTGTGCGCCACATAATAGCTCACATCGGCAATATGTACCCCGAGCATCCAGCCAAGCTCGTTTTTTTCTATTGAAACCGCATCGTCGAGGTCTTTACTGTCGGCGGAGTCAATTGTGAAGATATTTTCTTCTCTAAGGTCGCGCCTTACTGCAATTTCTTTAGGATGTATCCCTTTTTGAGATATCTCCTCAGCTGCCGCTACAACCTCCGCTGGAAATGTCCTTATAATGTCTTTAGACTCAAGTATAGCCTCGCAACACGCCGCGGCGGAAAGCGCACTGCCATGTATGCTATAAACTGCCGCCACATGGTCAAAATGCCTGTTGCCATATCTATGTATATATGCGGTGATTTTATCGCCGTCTTTAACAAATGAATAATCTGTTTTTCTAAGTGTTATGGGGGATTTAAAATCCTTATCTGGAATTACCACGCATTCACGCCCCGCTTTTTTTACGGTGCCTGAGAATTTGTATTTGGCACGCTCGGTTATTTCCACTACTTCACCGTCGGGCAGTCCCCTACTGCTACCAAGCACCCTCATCCTTACAACATCGCCGGGCATTGCGCCTTTTAGGTATTTCCCTGGGACAAAGGTATCACTGTCCGCCCCCTCGGCACGAACAAATCCATAACCCTCATTCACCCTCACCACAGTGCCTAAGACACCCGGTTTCTTTTTGGGGAGGAGTATGCCTTTAGGGGTGTTTAAGAGCTCGCCGTTTTCTATAAGCCTTGTAAGATCTTTTTTAAAGAAAGGTACTTCCCTCTTTTTCACATGAAGTATGGATATCATGTTCTGTGAGGGGATTGCTTTGGGTTGTCGTTTTTTAAGCTCATCAATAATCAAAGGTGCAAAATTACGCATAATACTCTTCCTTTCATTTTAAGCTATTTTAAGATTAACTGTGGGAAATTAAATTTTTATAAAAAAAATGCCGCAAAAAAGCGGCATCATTTCATACTATGCTGTAATTGATATAAACAATACTACACCTGTAATCACAAAAAGTGCAATTGCTGACACTTTTGTAATCATAGCGAGTGCGGCCTCATTTGTGCGGCCTTTGCTTTTATCGTAATGTGTTTCGCTCACTCCACCGCCAATAGCACCGATGCCACCTTTAGAAGATTCTTGCATAACCACACTGCCTATTACTAAAATACAGGCAATTATAAGCACAACTGCGCCAACCATTTCAATAGCTCCCATTTTTATGACCATTCCTTTCTATAAAAGACACAAAACAACCATCAATATGGTTATAAATGTGCTGTGTTTTTCAGTTGTTCATTTTCAGTGAACGAGAAAAACTTATTTTTAAAGTACAAAATATAGATTTATACTTTTAGCTCATTATAATATAGCATATTGATAAAAAAAATGCAAGGGGATTTTACAAAGATTTTTTAAATATTCTCAAATCCATATCATGCTCTTTTTGTGTTTAACACCGCTAATCATTCTGCCATTTTTCCCTCATGCCCTCATACCACTCCACCACCGCAAAGGCAGGCACAAATTCGGCTTTTTCGTTTAGCTCATATATTTTTTCTGCGTCCTCATTTTCATGCTCGGACGCTGTGGGCAAGCACAGGGGCGGATACATCACGCACCACCAGTTTTCCCCCTCGGCACTGCCTAAATATATCCTCACGGCTGTGTACTCCCCAGCAGGCATTGTGATTTCCCCATAGCTTTTTGTAGGGAAATACATATTCACTATTTCGCCACTCGCTTTATAGGGAAGCAAGTTTTCTTTTAGCACTTCATTTGCCCTCTCCACCGCCATGGATAAAAGCTCCTGCGCCCCCTCTTTTGCGCTGTCAATATCGTCAAAGCGTAGAAATTCACTGCTCACTTCCTGTATTATTTCATCACGCACATCAAGCTTTATATTTTGGTCGGTTTCGCTGTTTGAATTTGCCATTATATGTACACGAATAGTCCCCTCCCTCACCTCTTCACAACTGCTTGCAAAAGCTGTTACCTGTGCAAAAATCAGCGAAATTATAAACGCTGTCAAAACCGAAATTTCATACCTATTCATTTTGTCCTCCTATGTATAATAATTTTCAGCTATATTATTGGTTTAAAAAAATTAAATATACACTTTAGAAAATAGAATAGTCTATTTACTTTTTTAATCTACAAAGGTATTATTATATGTAAATTATCATCCATTATACAGGACGAATTTAAGCTTTTCACTGCACCATCCACCGCCATGCTTTGGTGGTATATGCGGACGAAATTCTTAAAATAAGAAACGGAGGAAATAAAATGGATCAAAATATGAAGCTTTATTATGACTATGCAGTGTCGCCACTTGGGGAGCTTTTTTATCGCACTGTTTGGAGCAAGCTTAGTATCGAGGGGTGCAAAGTCTTGGATTTTGGCAGTGGCTTTGGCTTTACAAGCTCTTTTTTAGCCCAAAAAAATGATGTGACCGCTGTTGAAATTGATGCAAAGATGATTAATGCATCAAAGAAAGATGAAGCGGTAAAGCAAATATGCGGAGACATAAATGAAGTGAAGAAAATGCCCGATGAAAGCTTTGATGCAGTTATTTGCCATCTTGTTTTTGAATTTGTTGACGAGCAAAAAGAAATCCTCACAGAGCTTGTGAGGGTTCTTAAAAAGGGCGGTATTATGTCGATAGTGCGCCACAATAGACGGGGGAGAATAGTGCAAGCAGTAGTGCAGGACTACGACCTCGACGATGCTAAAAAGCTTTTAACAGGAGGGAACTCTTTCTCAAGCGCATTTGGCGATATTAAATATTATGAAAACGACGATATCTTAAAATGGTCGGGCAATGAGCTTAAAATAGAGAATGTTTATGGTGTGCGTGCCCTTGCAAGCCTTCACAGCTCGGAGACAAAGTCAAGGGAAAACTGGCTTCGAGATATGCTTGAGATAGAATGTGAGCTATTAAAAGATGATAGCTTTATAAATATCGCCTTTTTTAATCATGTGAT
>CAYJIJ010000077.1:0-9244 GCA_964370185.1 uncultured Oscillospiraceae bacterium | reverse complement strand
CACCGAGGGATTGCGGAAACTATTCACTGCAAAACATAGACATGGCAAAATACTACGCAAAAAAATATCTCGCCACTTTAAATAATAACCCACCACTTGAATATATGGACTAATTTAGCATGGCTATATGCACCACCCAAACAATCCGCAAACTCAAAAATCTCTGCTGTATTAGTAGAAATTTTTGCTTGAAGTGTCACTTAAAGCATGCAAATGGCGTTCATATACCATCGTATTACTCACTTATTTGCATGTTTAGTTCCTTGCCCCACAAATTTTTTGAACAGGCTAAATGCTCCCACCCCTGCACACAGCAGAGGTAGGAGCATATTTTTTGTATTCTATATCAATTGTTGGGCAATACATCAGCATTTTTATTAAAAACTCTTTTGATGAAAGTAGCCTTAAAACCCACCACTTATGTTAGCTCCCAAAGCTAACACAAGCGATAAAATCACTTCTCAACCACTAAAAACAAACTTGATCCATCCACTTCTTCGATATGATATTTCATTCCTAAAGATTTTGCAATATCTTCAAAGTCGCTCACAGAATGTGTGATTGCTCTAAATCCATCTTCGCATACAATCACACCGTCACGCGTTTTTTCCATATCAATTTTACCCAAAAGGCCTTTTTCCGATTGCTCGCAGAACCATTTTACACGATGCTCCCAAAAGTTTTCACTATAACTGCTAAAATATGCCCTCCCATTATCGCTGAGTAGGTCGGTTATTTTATGCAGGGTAGTGCTGTCTATTTTCATCGCCGAAAGTCCATTTTGGATGCATAGGATAATGTCGAACTTGCGCTTAAAATCCATTTTATGGACATCCACGCAGAGCACCTGTGCATTATTAACATCTTTCAGATAATCCTTTGATAGTGCTATATTTTGCTCGGAAATATCAATGCCCATAATTTCACCACAAAAAGGTGCAAGCTCCTTTAGTACCCGTCCATATCCAGCGCCAAGCTCCAAAACGCTTTCATCACCGCTGAGTGATTTTGCAATGAACTGAATTTCAGAGCTGAGATATTTTTTTACCTCAGCAATTTCAGTGTCGTAAATTTTAAAGAGCTTTTGTGAATTAAGATTTTGCTTGTAATAGTTTTCCGACATAAAGTCACCTCCGTATAAAATGTATATAGTGTCCATGAGTAAAACTCACTTTAATATATTTTCCACCCTGCCTTAGAGTGGAGAGGATATAAAAATATTTTCCATCCATTATACTCAGTAATTTAAATCAAAAATCATAGCGTGACAATATCTGTTTTTATAATATTATAGACATTATAAATTTGCTGCCCCAACCATTCCAGCATCATTGCCAAGCTTTGCGGTAATCACAGAAGGTGGGGATATCTGCCTTGAAGCAAATGCGTATTTTTTCAAATAATCATTAATTGGTGCGGTTAGATACTCACCCTCACCACTTATGCCGCCCGATAGTATTACAACTTCGGGTCTGAATATATTCACAAGGCTTACTATCGTGTCGGATAATCTTTTAATATAATCCTCCACAATTTTTCTGCCAACTTCATCCCCTGCCTTTGCCGCTTCAAATGCTGTGCGTGCACTTATTTTGCCCTCTTCGGAGTAGAGGGTGTTTATCAGTGAATTAGGATGAAGCTTTGCGGCGGCTTTAGTTTCCCTTATCAGTGCTGTACCACTCACATAAGCTTCGGCACAACCATTTTTACCACAAGTACAATATTCTCCGTTTTCTACAATTTGTATATGCCCGAGCTCCATTGCACCCACGCCACCGCCTGCAAATAATTTGCCATTTGCCACAAATGCACCGCCCACTCCCGTGCCAAGGGTGAGCACTAAGGCGCTTTTATGCCCCTTTGCCGCTCCTGCAAGATATTCGCCGAGTGCGGCACAGTCTGCATCGTTTGCCATATGTACACGTAGTGATAAAAGCTCGCCGAGTGCATCGCCTATGGGAAGCATTTCCCAGTTATCAATATTTCCAAAAAAGAGGACACTGCCCCTTTTAGCATCCACGGCACCAGGAGAGCCAAGGCCAATACAGCAAAGCTCCGATAAATCCATTTCCGCCATTTTAGCAACTTCTCTCACAGCATTTGCCATGTCCTCAACAATTTCTTGCCACTGCCTTGTGGGGCCTGTTTTGATTTTGTGGCTGAAAAGGAGATTATTATCGGCGTCCACTACGCCAGCCTTTATGTTGGTACCGCCAAGGTCTATGCCTATTCTCAGCTTGCCCTTAAAGGTAGTTTCTGAGCCATGTTCACTTTTTATGTCGGTAGTGATTTTCATATAGTGGTGCCCTCCTTATAATTATATATAATGTAAATAAAGAAAATGAAGTTTTACGGGGTTTTTTCAAAAAATCGTGGGGCATGGGGCAAAGCCCCATAAATAGAAAGGCGAAGCCTAAAAAGAATTCAGCAATTTTTGTGAATCAAAAGAGCGGAGAGTTCTTTTAGTGAAAAGTGATGGTGTTTTGCCGTTGGCGAAACGGATTTTAAATAATTTCTGTGTTGTAGGTGATGATGTGGAGAATTTGAAATAATGCAGAAAATACTATACTACCACCATGGGATTATGCACAACCTAAATCGCCCCATTGCGCCTCCCCCACCCAATAACAATTTTAGTCTTATAAACATATTATAACAAAAAATATATTTTATAACAATAAAGAGTTCTAATATTTTGCTATTTAACCTATTGAAAAAAACACCAAAAAAATGTATAATTGTAATATAAAGTTAATGCAATATAGTGTTTTTTTATCAATTTTAACATATCTATCCCTACTTCCTACCTACCAATATTAGAACTATTTCTATTTTTTAGTGAAACATTATGCTTTATATATTTATCGCAGACAAAGCTTGATTTGGCAAAGGGGTGAGCAGTTATGATTAAAAAATTAAATGCGACATATATTCGCCTACTCATGGTAGTCGCGGCATTTTTTCTGCAACTGCTAATTCTCTTTGCCATGGTATATTTCTTAGGGCGCTACTTCACATGGTTTTACACGATTTTAGTAGTCCTAAGCCTCTTTGCGGCAATGTATATTCTCTCGAAAGACACTCGAACAGACTATAAAATCCTCTGGATAATACTGATATTTTCTTTCCCGTTTTTCGGCGGACTTTTTTGCCTGATGTACAGTGCAGAAATATTCACCGATAAGCAAATTTCCCATTACATCGGAATAGATAAAGCCTATGCCGAGGCAATGCGTGAAGTGCCGGGGACAATCGGCAGGCTTAAAAAATCAAGCACACAGGCGGCAAAGCAGTCCACCTATCTGTCAAACAGCACTGGCGCACCCGTCTTTACAAACACAGATACCCAGTATATTAAAAGCGGTGAAGAGCTTTTAAAGTCAATGCTCAGAGATATCGCAAATGCAAAACGCTTTGTTTTTCTTGAGCATTATATAATTGAGCCGGGCAAGATGTGGGACAGCATTCTCGAGCTTCTCACAAAAAAAGCTGCCGAGGGGCTTGATGTTAGGATTATCTACGACGATTTAGGATGCCTATTAAGGCTTCCGCCCACTTTCCCACAGGAGATGAGGGATAGGGGGATATCCTGCTATGCGTTTAACCGTGTTTCACGGGTGTTTACCCGAAAGGTCAACAATCGTGACCATCGGAAGCTTTGTGTTGTTGATGGCAATATAGGATTTATTGGTGGGGTAAATCTCGCCGATGAGTATATAAACGAGGTTGTAAAATTTGGGCATTGGAAGGACACCGCCATTAGAATGGAGGGTGCCGCCGTATATAGCATTACCACAATGTTTTTAACCACATGGAATATTTTGAGTGGCAAAATCGAGAAATACGATAAATTTGCCCCCAGCATCCACTGCGAGGGAGAGGGATTTGTGCAACCTTTCACAGATACCCCATTTGATAAAGAGCCGGTGGGTGAGCGCCTTTATATGAGCATACTAAACCGTGCGCAGAAATATGTCTATATTACCACGCCATATTTAATAATTAGCACCGAAATGATAGCGGCGCTTTCAATAGCGGTGAAATCAGGTGTGGATGTCCGATTGGTACTGCCAGGAATACCCGATAAAAAAACAGTCTACCTACTCTCACGCTCATATTATCAAACACTGCTCAGCGCAGGGGTGCGAATATATGAATACACCCCGGGTTTCATGCACGCAAAAACATTTGTTTCGGACGATAGCACCGCAGTGGTGGGAAGTATTAACCTTGACTATCGCAGTCTATCCCATCATTATGAATCCGCAGTATGGCTGTACGGTGCAACCTCGGTTTTAGATATCAAGGAAGACTTTTTAGCCACCTTATCAAAATGCAGGGAAGTAACATTTGGAGATAAGGAATTTAAAAAGATATTCCGCTTCCCAAGATCGGCTATTTTAAGTGTGCTAAGGATTTTTTCACCACTGTTTTAAAGAAAGTGTGAAGAAACTTACAGCTTGCTCTACAATATAATAAAGCTCTATAATTAAATTTTAGGTGTCTCCCATCGCCAAAGGCGATGGGAGACACCTAAGCAATTATTGGGCATAGATGCTATAATAAAAGCCATATCCCCCTGCGTTAGGCAGGGGGATATGGCTTTATTTGGAGGTATTTACGGACGCAGTTATTTTTAGCATCCATAAATCAAGTTTGCATATAATTTAGCCACCACAGTAGCTATCTTTATCTTCTTTCTTAGTACCACAAGAAGCACCATGGGAGCAACCTATGCATTTTGCACCTTTGCGCTTCTGCGAGATTATGTAATATATCGCAGAAATTGCTATAACGGCTATAATTACAATTACTATCATATCTCCCATAATAAAATACTCCTTTAGTTCTTAATAACTTTATTATTAAAATAAATGGCATATAGTAAACAAGCTACTGAGTGCCTGCAACTTTAGCTGTGAAATACTTTTTAGCATGCTTTTCTCCGCCGTAGGCAGGAAAAGGCTTAAGGTGTTTTTTTTGCTATTTGTAAAAGGCTGTTGCCACCAAAAGCCTTTAAATATCTAATTCTCATAAAAATTCTTTAAACCATTCCCCCACCAAGGGTGGGGGAATAGTTATTAAAGCTAATATAAATTTGCCATTCTCTGGTTGTCACGAAGTGACGAGTGCGAGGATATAAACTATCTGTTAGCTGTTACAGCTTTTTTTGTAGACGCTTTTTTATCGCCTTTAATCGCTAAGGAGAAAAGTAAGGCAATCATTGCCACTACTGCAATAAGACCTGGTAGGAATGCTGTGCCAAGTGCGCCAGTAGTTATTAGTGTGCCTATTTGATAAACAAAGAATGCAACTACATAACCAGTACCGAACTGAAGCGCTATACCGCCCCAAAGCCATTTTGAGCTTTCCATTTCGGCGTTCATCGCACCTATTGCCGCAAAGCAAGGAGGTGTGAAGAGGTTAAACATTAGGTATGCAAGAGCCGCGGCAGATGTAAGACCTATAATCTGTGCAACTTCAGAAGCTCCTTCAACAAGCTCTAAAGCGTCGGTGTCGATAAAGTTTGTGATGGAGTAAACCACTGCGAGTGTACCAACAACATTTTCTTTAGCGATAAATCCTGTGATAGCCGCCGCCGCAAGCTGCCATACACCAAATCCAAGTGGTAGTAGGATTATAGCGAACGGTGTGGAAATTGTTGCCAATATGCTTGTGTGTGCCGCATCTTCAGCAACTACATTAAAGGAGAAGTCGAAAGTCTGCATTAAAAATACTGCTAAGTTACAAAGCATGATGATTGTTGTAGCTTTAATTATAAATGCTTTCGCCCTTGAAAGCATCGAGATTGTAGCCTTTATTATGCTTGGGAATTTATAATCGGGCATTTCCATGATGAAGTAGCTCTTATTAGCTCTTTCGCCTGTAATTCTAACAATAACAAGTGCATGGAAGATGATTAAGAATATACCTGAGAAGTACATTAGTGAGCTCACCCATGAGGAATTATCGAAAAATACACCTGCAAAAAGTGCTATAACAGGGATTTTTGCTCCACAAGGAATGAAAGGTGTAAGCATTGCTGTTGTACGTCTTTGACGCTCGTCTTTAATAGTTCTTGTAGCCATTACGCCTGGGATTGCACAACCTGTACCAACTACCATTGGTATGATTGATCTACCTGAAAGTCCTACAATTTTAAAGAATCTATCAAGTACTGTGGCAACCCTTGCCATGTATCCGCAGTCTTCGAGTAACGCAAGTAGGAAGAACATAACCATGATTAGTGGCAAGAATCCAACTACTGCACCAACACCGCCTATGATACCCTCGGTAACAATTGAAGCAAGTACAGGGGAAACACTGCCTTCGAGCGAAGCGCCCACACTTTCCTTAAATGCTTCTATGTATCCAACAAGTAAATCCGCAAGCCATGGGCCTACATATGACTGTGATATGGTAAACACTCCCCACATAATCACCATAAAAATTGGAATACCGAGCCATTTGTGTGCAACTATTTTATCCACGCTATCTTGCGCAGTAGCTTCACTGCTTTTTACTGCACGAGTTTCAGTAGCTGAAACTACTTCTTTTACGAATTCATAGCGTTGTTTGTCAGCTTCTTTTGCATCATCGCTTGTTTCACTCTGAACAGAAGCTGTGAAAGGAGCTTTTTGCTCTGTGCCCTGTGCATTAACCGCCGCTGTGATAAGCTCTGCAAGGCCATTGTTGGTGGACATTGCCGCCGCAGTGCTAACAACTGTACATCCGAGTTTTTTCTCGAGTGCTTCACGGTTTAATGAGATTTGCTTTTTATCATTTAAATCGCTTTTGTTAAGAGCCACAACCACTGGTATGCCAAGCTCTAAAAGCTGAGTGGTGAAAAATAAGCTTCTGCTTAAATTTGTTGCATCCACAATGTTGATAATTACATCGGGATTTTCGCCATTAACAAAGTCTTTTGTAATGCTTTCTTCCGAGGTGAATGGTGACATTGAATATGCCCCTGGCAAGTCCACTGCGATGATGTCGCTGGCCGCACTGTGTAGCTTGCTCTTTATTACGCCCTCTTTCTTTTCTACTGTAACTCCTGGCCAGTTACCAACTGACTCAACCTTTCCGGTAATAGCATTAAATAATGTTGTTTTACCGCTGTTGGGGTTCCCCGTAAGTGCAATTTTCATTTCTTTCTCTCCTCAAATTTGGTTAGTTAGACTAACCTTAATTCATAAGCAAAACCGATATTCTCATACCGGTTTATAAACTTTACCTGCCAAAACTTATGGATAAACAATTGGTATCTAAAATACGTTACTGCGTACGGTAAGGACTATTTATTTATAAGCATAATTTCTTCTGCTATAAATGAATCTATGCTGTATCTGGCGTCCTTAATAGTGATTAAATAAACTCCGCTGTTTATCCCCACTACCGTGATTGGTTCACCCTCATAACAACCAAGTGTAAAGAGAAAATTCTTAAGCTCATCATCGCTATTAATCTCACAGACGATATATTCTTTGTGGAGCTCGGCAGCTTTTAAACTAATTTTAGAATGTACATCAGTGGACATAAATTTCCCTCTTTCAAAGTGATTGTATTAAAGTTGTTAGTTAACCATAACTGATAATAATATACACTGAATTAAAGCATCTGTCAAGTCGGTTTAAGTTATGCGAATATCTTTTTGTGTTTTTAGCCAAGCATCTGGATATTTTTGATGAAAATTAGTTTATTATGACTTCACAATAACAATATCCTAAGCTAAAGAATATTTTTGCATGCCTTCCCCCACCGTAGGCAGAGGAAGGCATATGGAGTGATTTTCTTAAATGGCTTATACTTTATAACTTTATACTGTCTGCAAAATGTTTTTCAGTGCGGAGAGAGAGCTTGAATGGCAACGCTCAACTCTTGCGTTACAACGCTTTGCTTCACAGTTTGCACACGCAACTAATTTGTGTGAAACGGTATTTGTAAATAGTATTATCATGTCGGGCGAGCCAAATTTGCTCCTAATATCGCCTTTCATTTTTGTAAATACCTTTGCTTTGCATCCGTATTGTTTGCAGGTGTCTATATAGCGTCTTTCCATACATTCGTTTCCGCCAACTATTACTATACTCATAATATATTCCTTTCGTCTTGTCGGTGAAGTTAGTGATTGCTAACTGTTCTTGTTAAAAAAATCACACACGCACAAATTAAGTGTGGGATAAATATCGAATAGCTTACTCTATGTTAGCATAAACTAACTGCAATGTCAAGAGGAAAATTAGAATTAAGGTGGTAAAAGAGCGTTTAATTGTTTTTGTGCATATCCCTCAGCCGTAGGCGGAGGGAGATACACGGATAATTTCACATTTTTTATTTTAAAGTCTTAGGATAATCGCTACTACCATGAAACACTCGATACACAAAAATATCATCATTTACTATCCTATAAACTACAACATACTCTCCACATATAAGCTTCCTATACCCCATCCCACCAAGCACAGAGTCGCTGTGAACGCTCCCTATATATGGCGTTTTAGATAGTTTTTCTATATTATCTAACAGTTTATCAGTTGTTCGTTCTGCCGAAATCGGGTCTACTTTTAAAAGATGGTGGTCAGCAATTTGATTAATATCTTCTCTTGCGGGAGATATTATATGAAGTTTATTTTTTTTCATTTCCATACTTCTCCCTAAGCTCACTGCGGATATCATCTACCGAATAAACAGGTTCATCAGATAAGCGACATAACTCTGCTTCCAATACCTTTGCTCTGAGAGAGAGAATCTTCTCTCTTTCTTCAAATGCATCAATGCTCATTACCACAATATCACCCTCGCCATTTTTGGTTATATATATGGGCTCTCTTGTAGAATGTGCAAGTGACGAAATAGCACCGTAATCGTTTCTTAAAGTGGTTGATGGCTTAATCAGCATAGTTCTTCTCCTCCAATAATTATATATTTATTGTTTTATTATTTGATTATTCTATCGTTATTATACTATTCACAGCCCCAAAATGCAATGTGAAAACAAAAAATATTTAAACTTAAAATTATGTGGTTGTGGTGAGATTTGCGGGAGGGAAAACCCTCCCCTACAACAATGCGAAAATACATAATCACTGTAGGGGACGATGCCCACATCGTCCTGAATACAAAAAAACCACCACACACCCCTTGAGATATACCCTCGCCATCGGCGAGGACATACTCTCATAAAAAACTATACAAAAAAACCACCACACACCCCTTGAGATATACCCTCGCCATCGGCGAGGAC
>CAYJIJ010000076.1:0-9410 GCA_964370185.1 uncultured Oscillospiraceae bacterium | reverse complement strand
GATGCAAAGGCCTGTTGCATCGTTGCCCTTCATGAAGAAGATTTTGAAATCAGCGCAGTAGCAAAACTCAAGCCCCATTGCCCCCAAATACTTTGGAATGCAAAACAACAAAAAAATACGCTCAGCAAGGCTGTAAACATACAAGGGCCAAAGGCCCATGACGCTGCATATTTGATATATACGTCTGGTTCTACAGGCAAACCCAAGGGCGTTTTGGTAGGGCATAAAAGCTTTGTGAATATGATTTTATGCCAAGTGGAAATTTTGGGCGTGCGGCCAAGCGACCATGCTTTGCACTTTGCCTCAACTTCTTTTGATGCCTCCATGGCAGAAATTTTCTTGCCCCTTATGGCTGGGGCATGTCTATATCCTGTGCCGCGTGCGCTCATAGACATACCGCTAAACTTGCATACATATCTGACAGATAATGCCATAACTGTTGCCACTCTCCCCCCAAGCTATCTGGCACTTTTTAATGGGGAACCCTTTCCCACCTTACGCGTGCTCTTAACAGCTGGCGAACCGCCAGTGGATAAGGATGCCAAGCACTATGCCAGTGAGTTTGAATACCACAATGCTTATGGCCCTACAGAGTTTTCTGTATGTGCATCTATGCACCGCATTACATCCGCAGACAAAACCTATAATACTATTGGCAGGCCCATAGCCAATACCGCAGCGCACATTTTAGATAGCCATGGGCGGCGCGTTGCTCCGGGTATGATTGGTGAATTGTGGTTAAGCGGCGAAGGTTTAGCCCTTGGTTATTATAATAAGCCAGAAGCAACGGCCATGGCATTTTGCAAGCCACAAGCCTTACCAGAAACCCTATGCTATAAAACCGGTGACAGAGCCGCTTGGGATGCAGAAGGAAATTTACTTATTCTTGGGCGCAATGATAGCCAAGTAAAAATTCATGGCCACAGAATTGAGCTTTTGGAAATTACCAGAATTTTAGAAAAGCATACTAGCATATCTCAAGCCATTGTCCTGTTAATAAAAAAGCAAGATGCTTCCACGCTGGAAGCCTTTGTGGTGCCCAACGCCTTAGGGGCAAAGCTCAAAGCCGATGATCTAAAAAGCGAACTACTCACTTGGGTTAGAGCACATTTGCCAAGCTTTGCATGCCCAAACTTCTTTCATATTTTAGATTCCTTCCCCATAGCCCCCACGGGCAAGGTTGATCGCAAGGCTCTTGAAAATAAAGCCATAAACAAAAATACACAGCAACAGTTTGCCCTCTCGGGCTTTGAAAGTACATTGGCTAAACTATTTAGTACTATTCTTGACTATGAAGTGCAAAACCCGCATCAAGATTTTTTTGCTCTGGGTGGTGATAGCTTTAAAGCCATGCAATTGGTGCAAAAACTACACACCATGCCGCAAATGCAAACCATTCCCCCCTTGAGCATGCGTGATTTTTTAAATAATTCTAGCGTTGCAGCATTAAGTGACTTTATAAAGCGTCATCAAATCCCAGAAAGTTCACCTGAAAAAGCACTGCCCAAAGCCTTAAAAAACGCCCATGACCCCATAGCCTGTACCAGTGCACAATTAGCCCTTTGGGCGCAAGAGTTGGCTCATCCCAATACAGATCGCTATCACATGCCTTGCATGGTGTATCTTGAAGGAACAGAGCAAGATATTACGCAATTTTTGGAAGCCATGCGCACGGCTTTAAGCAATCAGCCCCTCTGCACGAGCCGTATAGACGGCCCCATTGAAGCCCCTCACTTCATGCCATTTAGTCAAGAAATTCCAGCTTATGAACAGCTAAGCGCAGACAGTGACTCCCACTATGAAGCCCATTTGGAGCACGTCATTCATAGGCCCTTTAGGCTTATGGATGAATCCTTGGTGCGTTTAGCCCTTATTCAAAAAAATTATTCCGCTACCAAACAAAACGTTTTTGTACTAGTTTTACACCATATTATCGCGGACGCAGCAAGCCTAGATGCCCTTTGGCAAGACGCTTTACACCTTTTAGAGCAACATCCACACACATTGCCCAACCTTAAGCAGGTGCGTGCAGCCTTATTGCGCGATGCAGCCCTTGATGAACAAGTTTTTTTGCATTCAACTACCCGCCAAGAAGAAGTATCTTTTTGGAAAGAAAGGCTTTTTCCCATACCTATGCCTTTGTCAAAAGCTCTAGCCAATACACAAGAAAAACACCCTTCTGGCAGGTTAGCACTTGCATTTAATGGGCTTGTTAGTGAGCAAGTGCAAGAGATTGCCAAGCAACACAGCACCAGTTTATTGTCTGTTATCATTGCGCTTTTGGGAGACTTCCTCTGTACTGCTGCCAAGCAAAGCCAGTGTTTTTTAACCATACCCATGGGCACACGCGAACAAGCAAATCTTGAACACGTTTGCGGCTATTTTACAAATCCCATGCCCTTACGCCTTCAACCTGAACAAGGCTTACTCAGCGAAAATATTCATCAAGCTAAAAATGCCCTCTATAGCGCCTTAGGTCATAATAAACTGCCTATTCACGAATTAGCTAAGGATTTACGGCTCAGTGCTGTTCATCACGCAGCTTTAAGTGATGTCTTTGTAACGCATATAAATCTAAGCTTGCCCAAAGGTGATTTTCCCTTAAATATTGAGCTCATATCCCCCCTTGAGCATGATGTTTATTTGCATGCCTTAAAGGCACCGCTTTCCTTTATGTTGGTGAGCAAAGATGAACAGCATGGGCTTATATTGGAATATGCCGAAAATATTTTTTCAAAAAAACAAGCGCACGATTTTATGCACACCTGTATGCGGCATATGCTAAAAAGTATAGATTGTGCAAGTGAAGACTTTGAAATAAAAAATCTTTCTCGTAAAACTGTCCCTAGCACCTCAAAAAGCGGTTT
Source organism: uncultured Oscillospiraceae bacterium (assembly GCA_964370185.1). Lineage (GTDB taxonomy): Bacteria > Bacillota > Clostridia > Oscillospirales > Ruminococcaceae > CAYJEQ01. The sequence continues at coordinate 6,543 of CAYJIJ010000076.1, read as the reverse complement.
ACCAAACACATGCTCTGCTGCTCCATTAAATAGTGTAACGACTCAGCCCGGCCATGATAGCACAGCGGCGCAAGAACTTGCCAAAGCGTGGGAAAAAGTGCTTGGGCAAACACCTAAGGATGCAGACAATTTCTTCTTACATGGTGGAGACTCCATTAAAGCCATCCAATTCATTGGGCATTTGCACAGAGCCGGTTATGCGCATATGACTGCGGCGCATTGCTATGAGCACCCCACTTATGCGGCCTTACTCGCCCATATAGCAACCATGCAAGTCACTCAAGCCGTGCCCACAACGCTTGCTTCGCCTCTTACATATGGCGAAAGCATAGCCCTCCCCCCTTTCCATAGGCAATGGGTTTTGCGCCATCCCCTAAGCTGGCCGGATTTTCATATGGCCTTGCCTCTGCTCTTTCAAGTGCCCGTGGATTTGCCCCGCTTTAAACAAGCGCTGACAGATCTTGCCAAGCGACACGAAGCCCTTTGCTTACGCCTGCACAAAAATACAGCCGACGAGGTTCATTTTGTTTATGAGCAAGCAAAGCCCCCCCTTTGGCTTGAGCTTGAATATACAAAGCACAGCCTTGCGCAATGTTTTGCATCAACAAGCAAAAAACTTTTTGCACAACTAAGCACAGCTAAAGATGACGGCCCACTTTATGCCTGTGCCGTATTTACGCATAAGGGCAAACAGTATGCTCTTTTGGGCATGCATCACTTTTGCGTTGATATTTTCTCCTTTGAAATTATTAAAGCTGATCTTTTTGCACTCTATACCCATACAGAACAACATGTATCATCCATAGGTGCGGCAAGCTATGCTAAGCTTGTTCAAGGCGTGGAAGGGCAGAAAGTACCAAGCGTTTTTACAAGTGAACAGGACTATTTAGACGAATTACACCTCTGGCATACAGAAATTGAAATGGGCAAGCCGGAAACATTTTGTCCTGTAGAGCATAAAGGCATCACCCCACCACAACGTAAACAACTTTCATACAACGCAGAAAACTTTAGCTATGATGCAAGCAGACGGGGCGGCGGCCTGCCAGAAATCTTGGCTGGTTTAAGTATGGCTCTTGCAGATATTCATGAAGGGCCACTTCTGCTCACTCTTGAAGGCCATGGACGTGAGCAGCTCCTGCCCCATATAGATATTTCCCATACAGTTGGTTGGTTTACGTCGGCATTTCCCCTAGCGATAAAACCCCATGTAGAATATGAACAGCTAGATAACCTACCAAAATTATGGGCAAACAAGCTAGACAGCCTACCCATGCGTGGGGCTCGTTTCGCCTTTGCAGCAATACATGATGTCATTTTACGTAGCTATGCGCCAAAGATGAGCCTTAATTATATAGGGAACATGCAAAGGACTGCACAAAACCTTGGGCAAAATTCTGCACAAGGTGAAGAGTGGCAAATCCTTAGCCAATTTGCAGATCCCGGCGCTTTGCCCGGCTTGATTGGCAAGCATTTTGTGTCGGACTGCCCCATAGAAATTACTATTGTACTTAATGAAGATAGCACCTTAACCATCAATGCCAACTATGATAGCCAAAAATGCGCCGCATCTTGGTTGGAGGAACTTTTACAAGCGTGGGTCAAAGCCATAACAACGCTCTCTAAAATACATAGGGCTAGCATTATACCTATTGATAATGAACTTGCCGCCCTATGCCAATGCGAGCCCAGTGATATTGAGGCTGCAAGTCATCCGGTTCAAGAGGAAGAAGTTATGCTTTTTCAGCACCTTTTGGACAAAGAAGCGAATGACAGCACGGCTCATTATATGGTGCAAATTTGCTTTAGTTTAAAGGCTGGGCAAAGCTTTGAGCATCCCCCCATACAGGTACATATTTTAGAGCAAGCTTGGCACGAACTTTGTTTACGCCACGAAGCCTTGCGCATGCTCTTTCCAAGAAAAGAATTTTTTATTCGTGCTGTGCTTAAAGAGCCACGCTACTATGCAGAATGTGTTGATTTAAGCAACTTACCCCTAGATCAGCAATGCAAAAAGCAAGACGCTCTTTTACAACAATTGCGCAGTACCCCCTTTGACTTTAATTGCGGCCCCTTATTGTATCTTAGTCTTATTACCAGAAAGGATGCTAAGGGCCCATATGTTGTCATGGCTTGGACTTTTTCCCATGTGCTTATGGATGGTTGGTGCATTGGCATTATGCTCAACGAGTTGCAAGAACTCTATGCGGCCATATTAGAGAATCGAGCTCCAAACTTACAAAGTGCTCCTTCCTTGAGCAAGATATATGCAGAGCTTGGACAAAGCAGTGTTGAAAGCCTAAAAAGCTTTTGGTCCAAGGCTTTAGAAGGTTTTAACGGCACAACCAGCCTTGTGCAAATTTTACGCAAGCGTCATAGCCAAGCGTATGCTGTACCAACTATTCAGGGCATAAAGTATACTAAAGACGTGGTGCAAGAATATAGCTTTGCTCTGGATCAAACCGAACTTGAACTCTTACACCAAGCGGCCACAAGGTATAGCGTAAGCCTAGCCCAACTGTTGCAAAGCCTTTGGGGAATTTTACTTAGCGATGCTCACAATAAAGATGTGGTTTTTGGGGTGATTTTTGCGGCTCGCCCTGCGCATATACAGGGCATAGAAAATACCCTTGGGCTGTTTTTACGCACCCTGCCCGTGCGGGTGCGTTGGCATGAAGACATGCTTTTTAAAGATTTAGCCATAAATATTCGCAATAATGCCGTGCAGTTGGGAACACATGAGCGCGACATGCTATCTGACATACAAAATTGCCGCCCAAGCGGTGGAGCAATCTTTGACCATAGCCTTACCTTTGAAAATTACCCTCTAGATTTTTTACGAGGGAATAATATGTTAGGTTTTGGTGAGGTGGATGGTTTTGAACGCGCCCCGTATCCCTTAACTTTTTCGGTGTATACCACCAAGCAAAGCTGCAACATGCGCTTTGTTTACAATACAGCCCATATACCTTGTGAACAATTTGCATTGCTTATGCATCAGTGGCAAACATTGCTTCATACATTTACGCATACGATTAAAGCCAATAAGGCTCTAAGCCTGCTTTGCAAAGAGCTTTGCCCGGCATACGATCTCAACAAGGGTGAAGCCATTGTTCAAACGCATCAGGAAAACACATCCTTTTTCACTCAAAATACCCTGCATGAGATATTCCTTAAACAAGTGGAGCTCTACCCCATTGAGCCGGCATATATTAGCGCGCAAAATGATGTTTGGAGCTACAGCGAATTGGCCATTGCTGCTCGTCGCATCGCCGCAGGTTTAAAAGATATACTACCGCATGAACCCATTGCCATTGCCGTACCGCGCGGCCCAGAAAATATGGCTACCATCCTTGGTGTGCTCATGGCAGGTGGGTGCTATCTAAGCCTTGATGAACATGCCCCCATTGCCCGCCAACAAGGCATGTTAGACATAGCAAAGTGCCGACACATTATTTTTCATCACAATGTGGATAACGCGCTTTATGGCCAAAACACTTCATATACTTGCCTAAAGTTTGACGAACTTATGCTAAACACCCCCTTGCCGCCCGAAAAGGTTAAAAAAAGCGGCGGGCAATCCATCGCCTGCATGTTTTTTACATCCGGCACCACCGGCACGCCCAAGGGGATTATTTTACCGCATCAAGGCATATTACGCCTCGTCTGCCAAAGCAATATATGTGATATTAAGCCGCAAGAAAGGGTTGGGCAAGCTTCATCGCTTGCTTTTGATGCTTCAAATTTAGAAATGTGGGGGGCTTTGCTAAATGGTGGCACGTTGTGCGGTATCGAGCTTGATACGCTCACCTCCACAAGCCTATTGAAAAAAGAACTTGAACAAAAAAATATTAGCACCATTTTTTTAACCACAGGGCTTTTATCCAGCCTAAGTGCTGTAGACCCAAGTGTTTTTGCAAGTATCAGCACGCTTTATACCGGCGGTGAAACATTAAATACCAAGCTTACAAAAGATGTACTCACAGCCTGCCCCAAGCTGCAACTCTATAATGGTTACGGCCCAACAGAAAATTCTACCTATAGCACTGGGCATTGGGTGCGCCTTAAAGATGTTCAAGACCCAACCAAGGCTGTGCCCATTGGCCTGCCCCTAAACCATACCAGAGTGTACATTATCGATGAGCACGATAACCTTGTACAAGATGGAGAATGGGGAGAAATTTGCGTGGCTGGTCTTGGCCTTGCGCTTGGTTACTATAATAAGCCAGAAGCTACCCAAAAAGCTTTTGTCATGCTAAAAAGCATCGGTGAAAAGGTCTATCGTACCGGAGACATAGGACGCATGGGGCCTGAGGGCTTTTACGAATTTGCGAGCCGACGCGACAATCAAATAAAAATACGCGGATTTAGAGTAGAACTTGACGAGATAGAACAAGCATTTTTGCAATGTAAAGGTATTAAGCAAGCGGCCATACTGGTGCGCGGTGAGCATGAACATAAAAAGCTGGTGGCCTTTGTCATGGGCAAGGATATACCAAGCCAAGACCTCCTTTATAAAGAATTAAGGCATGTTCTACCAGAATATATGCTTCCCACAAAAATAGTTGCCCTTGAGCACTTTCCTTTAACTTCCAATGCTAAGGTTGATCGCACGGCTCTGTTAAGCATGCTTGATGATGACATAACGTACAGCGTTGAACATGCAAAAATACAAGATACAAGCATGGCTCTAGGCGAAAGCACAGAACAAAAGCATGCAGGGCAAAAGCATGTGGCGTATATAGAGCAGATTGGAAAAATTTTTAGCACTGTACTGCAAATCCCGTGGCAAAAAATTGCACAGCACATTGTGCAGCAGGGGCCTGAGCTGGACTTTTTTCACCTTGGTGGGCAATCGCTAAAAGCCATTCATCTTTTAGGGCATTTACAAAAAGCCTTTGGCCTTGAGTTACGCCTAAGCGATATTATGCAGCTAAGAACGATTGCCAATATTGCAAAGCATATATCTGCGCTTAAAGACCAGAATAACACACAAAAAGACCAGCTTTACCAGGTAAGCACGCTTGATCTGCCTCTTTTGCCGGAGCAAAAAAACTTTTGGTTCTTGCACTATCTTATGGGTCAAAGCTCAAAACTTAATATTGTTAGCCCTTTACATATCAACAGCCTGCTTAATATTAAGGTTCTTAACCTTGCTTTGCGCTTGGTTGAAATGCGTCACGAGGCGTTGCGTTTACGTTTTTCCAGCCGAAAAGAATTGCAAGAAAAAACTGAACCACGCCAATGGATTAGCTCAGACTTGTCCTTGCAAGTGACGGTGCACGACTTGCGCCTTACCCCTGATTCTAACGCTAACATGGCTAAATCTTTACATGAAGCCATCGAGGCAGACTACCATACGCCCTTTATTTTTGAGCATGATGCCAGCCTTATACGCGCCCATTATTATATAGAGTCAGATACAAGCTCGGTATTAAGCCTAGTGGCGCATCATATCATGTGTGATGGCTGGTCCATGAACTTGATATTACACGACATACACCTTGCCTATACAGCCATACTTACGGCACTACAAAAGCAAGAAATGACGTTTGAAAATCTAAGTCAATCTGACCTAAACACATGGGCAAAAAATATTTGGCCTACCTCGCCCCCCAGCTATGCGCATATACTGGATAAGCGCCTGTATAGTATGGATAATATGGACAACACCCAAGAGGCCATGTTGCAGCGTTTAATCAAGCGCTTTACCCCACTTCCTGAGCCCTTAATGCTGCCCACAGACTTTGTGCGCAAGGCTGCGCAAAGCTTTGAGAGCACAACATATATGCTAAGTATACCTCATAGCTTGCGTAATCAATTACACAGTAAAGCCAAGGCTTATGGGGTGCCGGTCTTTGCTGTGCTCCTTGCCATGACAGAAATTTTCCTCTTTAAGCATAGCAAACAAAAGGACTTTGTGCTTGGTATACCGGTGGCCTGTCGTGATCATCTTGACGCACAAGAAACTGTGGGCTTATTGATGAATGTTATGCCCTTACGTTTACAATTAGACGTGGAGGACAGTTTCAAAACCTGCGCTCTAAAGTGTGCGGAAGTATTTGGGCAAAGTTTGCAAGATGCCGAATACCCCTTTAATGAATTATTACAGCACTTAAATGTACCAAGAGAAGATGGGCACAGCCCGCTTTATGACATGGTGCTTTCTTACGAAGAGCAAGAGTGGAAAGAGTTTCCGAATTTTTGTGGGCAATCTGCAAAAATCTACGAGCTTAACGTTAATAATAATCGCTTGGACATTACCTTAAACGTTATTAACATGCCTGATTCTTTGCAGTTTCACTGGCAATATAAAGATGCGATCTTCACCAAAGCAAGCATTGAACGCATGGCTAAGCGCTTTATTACCTTGCTGGAAAGTATATGCGCTGACAGTGCAGATACGCTGCCCGTAAGCGCCCTTGCTATACTACCCCAAGAAGAAAAAAGCCTACTGGCCTCCTTTAATAATACCCATGCGACTTTTGATAATTTTGATGCAACCAAAGGCATTTATGAGCAATTTGCCCATCAAGCAAGCTT
>CAYJIJ010000075.1:0-9598 GCA_964370185.1 uncultured Oscillospiraceae bacterium | reverse complement strand
TTGTGAAATAGGTGATATTTCTAATATTCATTTCAACTAAAGCTAATGAGCATAATCCACACAAAAACAAACCGCCATTATCAATTTGATAGTGACGGTTTGTTTCTTTATTGATAGCCGCCATGGTTGCGCTTCATTATTTTTTATGCCTACAAGCCCATCACATCAAAAAAGAAGAAAGGGACTGCCACAAATGCTTTTTATCATTTGCGACAGTCCATTGTTTTTATCTGTAATTATAACCTGATAACCCTATCCCTTTATAAGCCCTTTTTCCACTAAGAATTCCCATGCTACTTCTGAGCTTGAGCGCTGGTTTATAACCACTTCATAGTTTAGTGCGGTCATCTCTTCATTGCTTATTGCCCCTTCAAGACGGCCGAGTACTTCTAATAGCTCGGGGTATTCCTCCGCTATTTCTGATCTAATTGCTGTTGCCATTGTGTAGCTTGAGAGGGCGTTTTTATCGTCCTCTAAGATGGTAACATCATAGTCGAGCAGCTGTGCGTCGGTGGTATATGGCGTCATTACATCGGTTTCGCCTGCAACAAGTGCATCGTACATCAGTGTCCCTTGGAACTGAAGCACATTAAATCCAAACGCCCCATACTGCCCTTCAAGTGCGGGAAGTCCGTCCTCCCTGTGGGGGAATTCCTGCGAGGTGCCAAAATTCATTCCGTCGGACACTTTCTGCAAGTCGGAAATTGTTTTAATGCCAAGATTATTTGCAGTTTCGGTGAGAAGTCCTATGCAGTAGCTGTTGTTAAAGCCATACATGTCCATGTAAATTATATCGTCTTCTAAAAGAAGCTCTTTTGCATATTCTTGTACCTGTTCGGGTGAGGTGCCCGGCACGAATTTCTCCCCATAAATCCCTCCGTATGCTGAGCCTGAATATTCGGGATATATGTCTATCTCGCCACCTTTAAGAGCATTAAATACTATCATAGTAGCGCCCATTCCAAGCTTTCTCTCAACGGTTAATTCGGTGTTTTCCTCAATCATATAGGAGATTATATGCCCTATAATTTCACCCTCAGCCGCCGCTTTTGATGCAACTACAATGGAACGGTCTTGACTGCTTGCGATAGCTCCCCAAGCAAAGCTCCCTGTCACGGCAACCACCACTGCAAGCCCTGTTGCAAGGGTGCGCCTGTTTGCCGATTTAGCGGATTTAATCTTTTCCTGTGTAAGCTGTGAGGGGTTAAAGCTCATGCTTATCGGCATAACAGCTTTTTCCATCTTCGAAATCGCAAAATCCATCAGCAACGCAAGCATACAGGCAGGAAGTGCCCCAGCAAGCATTAAATTTGCATTTGCGGTTTGAATACCCGAGATTACATAGTTACCAAGACCACCAGCGCCTATGTATGCTGCAATTGTCATAAGTCCAACTGCGGTAACGGCGGAAATTCTCACCCCCGACATTATAACGGGCATTGCAAGGGGAAGCCTTACCTTTGTGAGCACCTGAAAAGGTGTCATTCCTATGCCGTACGCCGCTTCGACTGTCTGCCTATTTATGTTTACAAGTCCTGTATATGTATTTTTAAGTATCGGTAGTAGGGAGTAGAGCACTACCATCAGCACGGCTGGGAGACTTCCTATCCCCAAAATAGGCACTAAAAGACCGAGTGCTGCAAGGCTTGGCACTGCCTGCATAATGTTTGCAAAGCCGAGCACTGGGCGGTCAAGCCCCTTGATTGTTGAGATTAAAATGCCGAGCGGTATGCCGACGGTGATAGCAACTAAAATAGAAATTATTGCAAGTCTGATATGTGTTAGGATGAGGAATAAAAATTCATCCATATTTGCAGCTAAAAATTCAAAAAATCCACTCATTATTTATCCTCCCATCTCTCAAGCTCGATAAACTGCGAGCTAAGTGTAGTAACAAGGCTACTCTTCGTGATAAGGCCTTCAAGGAAACCGCCCCTGTCGGTAACTGGGATTGCAGGAAGGTCGGCATCTTTAAATATTTCAAGGAGCTTTACAAGGCTGTCGTCAGGATATGCCTTGTACTCTACATCCACCATAACATCGCCCGTGGTAAGTGATAAATCATCTGCCAGTCTTATATGTCTTGGCCTTACTAAACCGAGCAGCTTTTTATCTTCATCGGTAACAAGCAAGCTGTCCACTCGTTTTGCCCTCATTAGATCCATGGCTTTTACAAGTGCGGTATTAGCACTCACTGTGACAGGTGTTGAAATCATTATATCGGTAGCCCTGATTAAATCTGGATTTGACCAGATGCGGTTTTTCCCAACAAATTCATCTACAAATTTATTTATCGGATGCTTTAGGATGTTTTCAGGAGTGTCAAACTGGAGTACTTTCCCTTTATCCATAATGCAAATTCTATCGGCAAGTTTGATCGCTTCGTCCATGTCATGTGTTACAAAGACTATTGTTTTATGTAGCTTTTCTTGAAGAGCAATGAGCTCATCTTGGAGCTGCTCCCTCGAAACAGGGTCGAGTGCCGAGAAAGGTTCGTCCATGAGTATGATTTCAGGATCCATCGCAAAAGCTCTTGCAACACCTATTCTCTGAAGTTGTCCGCCCGAGAGTTGTGGTGGGTAGCGCCATAGAAATGTATCAGCATCAAGCCCTATAAGCCTCATAAGCTCGTGGGTGCGTTTAGTTATTTTTTCTGTGTCAATTTTGGAGAGTTTGGGGATAATCTCGATATTCTCCTGTATTGTCATGTGGGGGAAAAGCCCTGTTTGTTGGATTACATAACCCATATGGCGGCGAAGCTCTATTAGGTTTACATCCCTAATATTTTTCCCCTCGAGCTCGATATCGCCTGATTGAAACTTCTCTAAACCGTTAATCATCTTTAGCGTAGTAGTTTTGCCGCAACCCGAGGGCCCTATCAGCGCCACTAATTCGCCTTTGCAGACATCGAGCGAAATATCGTCGATTACCAAATTGTTTTTGTAGGATTTTGAAACATTCTTGATTTTTATCATGGCAAGTCTCCTTTCTTTTTTAAGGTGTTCTAATTTACCATTAATTCTTTTACAAAATTAATAATATTAGTAACATTTTACCAAAATAAAGCACAAAAAGCAAATGATAACAAAATCTTTGCACTCATTCGATGTGAAAGTGATTTGAATTTATGATTTCATTTGTGATAAATGTCTATTTACCTTATATATTGCATAAAATTTTTCCAAATTATGGACGCAGGGCAAATAAAAAACGCCTTAATTTCTTCACATTCCACACCCACTTTGGGAAACCCTTATCACCTATAAATAATACCCCATAAGCGATATAAGAGTTGTCAAATTATAGCGAATTTATTAAAATTCACACAGCCAATCAAAAAAAGATTGACTTATATATTATAATGTAGTTTAATGTTAAATGTAACATTTGTTATATTTATTCAAATTTTTGTGTAAGGAAACATTAAAATGGCAAAATTAAATATTGTACTCGTTGAGCCTCAAATACCGCAAAACACTGGGAATATTGCACGCACCTGCGCCGCAACCGGTGCGGCACTGCATCTTGTGGGCAAACTTGGGTTTGAGATAGACAATAAAAAACTAAAGCGTGCAGGGCTTGATTATTGGGAGCACTTAGACATAAGTTATTACGAGAGCTTTGAAGACTTTTATTCAAAGCACCCAGAAAATTTATTTTACTTTACCACCAAGGCTGAGCACACCCACTCCGATGCATCATATCCCGACAACAGTTTTTTGATTTTTGGCAGGGAGGATGCAGGGCTTCCCGAAGAGCTACTGCTAAAAAATCGTGAAAACTCGGTGAGAATACCGATGCAGGGTGAAATACGAAGCCTAAATCTATCAAATACAGTGGCAATAGCTGTTTACGAAGTGCTCAGACAATGGGATTATCCCGAGCTTATAAACAAGGGAAGTCTTACAAAATACAAATGGGAATAGGAATAAATCCCTTAGAAGATTTTTGGAGGAACTATGAAAGAAAAAATACTGATTATGACCGATGCCCCCTGCGATATACCATATGAATTTGAAGAGAAAAACCCACTTAAGGTTTTATATATACCAATGGTAATAGACGGTGAGAGTTATTATGAAAGACGGGATTTCACACCTCGCCAGTACTATGAAATACTTAAAAATGCAAAAAATATCCCCACCACTTCGCAGATTAATCCGATAACATTCTGTGAGGAATTTTTAGCTGCAAGCGAAAAGGGATATAATACTGTAATATATGTTTCAATGAATAAACATGGCTCGGCAACTTTTTCTTCTTCCGAAGCGGGCAGGGAGCTTTTTTATGAAAATTACCCCGAGCAAAAAGAAAAGCTTAAAATCCACTGCATACCCTCATATACATTTTCACTTGGATATGGCTATCCTATTATGAAAGCATGTGAAAAGGTGAGGGGTGGAAGTAGTGCCGAGGAAATAATTAAATTTATTAATGAAGAGCTTGTGGCAATGGACATCCGCTTTGCTATTTTCACATTCGAATATGCAAAAAAATCAGGGAGACTAAGCCCCTTTGCAAGCATTGTGGGGGAGGCTCTTGGCATAAGACCAATAGCAACATTTAGGCAGGGCAAAAATATCATCCTAAAAAAAGCAAGAGGGGATAAAAGCGTGGTGCCAGCACTTGCTGAGGAGTTCTTTAAATATTCAAATAGTGATTTTTATGGGATATTATACGGAGAGGATAAAAAATACGGCGACGAACTCGAAGAGCTAATTTATAAAAAGACGGGTAAAAAAGCGGCGTATAAATGTGATGCAGGCGCAAGTATAGTAACAAACGCAGGCCCTAAAATAGTGGGAATAGGCTTTTATAACAAGGAAAAAACAGCGCAGTAAGGTAAAACAATACATTATATTTATAGAAATCAAATAAACTTTTTACACCCCTACATCTCCGCCGTCGGCGAGGATATAGGGGTGTAAGCTTTAATGTCTTTTGTGCGCATTTGGCATAGTGCACACTTTTTTAAAAACTAAATAGTTCATTATCCAATTGCTTCTTCGATGAATTTAGTGATGTCGCCAACGGTTTTAATATTCTCGATATTTTCATCGGGTAATTCAACATCAAATTCTTCTTCAAGACTCATAACCACATCCACTACATCGAGTGAATCCGCTCCTAAGTCATCAACAATAGAGCTTTCCATCATTACCTGATCTTCTTCCAAGTCAAGTTGATCGCAAAGGATGGCTCTTACTTTTTCGAATACCATATCTGCACCTCCTTATTTGTAATTCGCTATTATTATAGCATGATTGTCTTACTTGTCAACAACATTTTAAAAATTTTATGTAAAACTTCGCCACAGGGGGGATATCTCGGTGCCAACAACTTAAGAAAATTATCCCGTATACCTTTCCCCGCCTACGGCGGGGAAAGGTATACAAAAAATATTTTACAGCTTAAGTTGTTGACGTAGGGGTATATCCTCACCCCTACCCATGGCGAAATATTAAAACCAATTTTAATAATCATAAATATTAATGATTATATGGATGAGCAGTAAATTTGTATTATACTTTATCATAATATGCAAAAGTTTAGCCCATGATTTTATTTAAATCGTTTATAACAGAGCCTACATTTTTCATTGCAACCGATGTGGATTTTTTAAGCTTTTTCATTCTGCGAGTGCTACCACTCCGCCTTGTTGCCATATATGCGGCACCGGCTGCCATAGTAACCGCCGCACCGGTAATGACCATGCCAAAATTTTTGTTGCTCATTTTCTCTACCTCCTTCAAATTTTCTTTTATTTCCCCACCAGAGCGGTGGGGAAATAAGTTGTTATTAATTTTTAAAGCGGATAAATCCCCGGGACACACGATGGCATCCTTAGATGAACCCGAATATTTCAAAATCTGCTTTGCATCTTATTATAATAGTAGTTTCGCATACTTCTGTGAGCTATTATAGGCTTTACCCATTGAAATCAGCATTTTTTAAAAAATCGAGTTAAACTTTAATTTTTGCAAAGACACTTTTTCCGCTCTATTGATATTTTGTGCTCTTTGGCGCAAAAAATGACTTTAAATATAATGGAAATTTATCATCCATTCTACCATATGCACAATTACTAAAGCTTTACGATTTTTTTAATTGTGCAAAATGACCTTTGAAATTCTGAGTCCTGAAAAAAACAAAAAATACATATTCAAAACAAACAATTTATACTCTTGACTCAGTGGTGTAATTGTGATATATTCACAGTTGAAGAAAAATTTTAAGCCATTTTCCCATTTTTTACAATAACAAAATTTTGCAATATAATAAAAACAAGGGTAGTATTACCCTGGTTGACGGAGGTAAATATGAACAGACCACCAAGAGTAGCCGCCATACATGATTTATCTGGATTTGGCAGGTGCTCGCTCACAGTTATTTTGCCCATTCTATCAGCAATGGGCGTGCAAGTGTGTCCCGTGCCCACGGCGGTGCTCTCCTCCCACACAGGGGGGCTTGGCACACCGCAAATCAGAGATTTAACGGACTTTATATCGCCCACACTATCCCACTATAAGGAGCTTGATATAGAGTTTGAATGTGTGTATAGCGGATTTTTAGCTTCTGAAGAGCAGGTGGATCATTGCCTTGAATTTTTTAAGCAATATGATAAATCATTAATAGTGGTGGACCCCGTAATGGGTGACCATGGTAAATCCTACAAGACATATACTCCCAAAATGCAAAAACGCATGGGTGAGCTTGTGAGGGCGGCGGATGTTATTACCCCAAACCTCACCGAGGCATATATGCTTCTTGGCAAAGAGTATAGCCACGCTCCACACACAAGGAGTGAGCTAAAAAGCATGCTTGCTAATCTATCCCAACTTGGCCCTAATTTTGTTATTATTACAGGGGTTGAGCTTGCAAGTGGAGAAATGGCAAATGTAGGGTACGACAGAAAAAATAATTCCTACTGGTGTGTTATAGGCGATTATGTCCCAGCAAGCTACCCAGGCACGGGGGATATATATTCCGCAGTGCTCGTCGGCAGCTTTTTAAGGGGTGACAGTCTGCCAATGGCGATGGATAGAGCAACGGGATTTGTTGAAACCACGGTTAAAACCACATTTAGTTATGGAAGTGATACAAGGTATGGGGTAATGCTCGAGAAATCGCTTTCATGGCTGACAAATGATCAAGTGCTTAAAAACTTCAAAGTCCTTTAGCAACCCTCTGCAATAAAAATAACTTACATAAAGGGGATTATACTATATACTTCTCTAAAGTATCTGAGGAGAATATAAGCACCCTGCATTTAAGTTATTGTTACCTGCAATTAATTAAAAGTGTTTGAGGGGGAATTTTAATGCATCACAGTGAAAACAACAAAAGCAATTCGATTTACGCAATATCGGTTACAGCGCTTATGGCGGCATTTGTATTTGTCGCAACCTATTTAAGGATAGAAATTCCCACTCCAATAGGCAGGACAATGCTTCATTTCGGCAATATTTTCTGCCTACTCTCGGGTCTTTTACTCGGGGCGAAAAGAGGCGGAGCGGCGGCAGGTATTGGCTCTATGATATTTGACATACTCGGTGGCTGGGCGGACAGCGCTCCCTTCACCCTCGTATTTAAATTTTTGATGGCATATATCTGCGGAAGCATTGCATACAGTGGCAAACGGGATGCAAAATCATTCCCGTTTAACATAGCAGGGGCAATCTGCGGCTCACTAACATACACAGTGCTTTATTTAGGCAAAAATTTTGTGACCGATTATCTGCTAAACCACCTTGCATACGAAGCGGTAATAGCTTCGCTGATACCAAAGGCAATCGCTTCACTTACAAACGGCGTAACGGCGGTTATTGTTTCAATAATACTTCTTCCAATTTTTAGAGAAGTATTATCAAAATCGGGCACAAGGGATAAACTTTTTCCTATTAATCCTTAACTTCTTATAAAATGCTATAAATGCCATGTCACCCCGCTTCCTTCGGTGATATGGCATTTATAGCGTTTGATACTTAAATTATAATGGAAGCCTTAGCAGTTTTTTATAAAGAATTAATGCTTTCTAATTTAATAATTAAACTTTTCTTGATTTGATGTTTTTTGTGATGTATAATAGTTTTTGGTGAAAACTAAAGTTTTACTCGATTTTTTACAAAAAATCGTGGGGTATGGGGTGAAACCCCATAAATAGGTAGGCGAAGCCAAAAAAAGAAGTGAATTTTTAGGAGCAAAAGAGCGGAGATTCTTTTAGCGGAAAGGAGAAAATATGAGTAGAAAATTATTAGACATATTTGTTGGTTGTGTTGTAGTTTTAATTGCATTGTGTGCAGCCTCTTATTTTCTTAATAGTGAAACAGATATGCTGTTAACTTATGATGAAACAGCTATAATAAAACTTGATACATGGACATTAGATAGCGATGGGATAAATGGGCAAATCGAGATGATGGATTTTAATCCACGGGATACAAATTTTAAGCCTTACAGCCTTACAAGCACAATCTCTACAAGCGAGCATAAAAAGCCGGTTATAATACTTGAGAGTATGCATCAAGCTTTTACTGTCAGCGTAAATTCGGATGTTATTTATGAGTTTGGGCAGGATAGTAGCACCATTTTTTCTGCACCAAATGGGGGCATTTGGCATTTTGTGGAGCTTCCATATATTCAGGAAGATAATGACATTAGCATAGATGTTGTACCAAGTGATGACAAAACCTCAATCGGCATGATAGATATATACTTAGCAGAAGAAAGCGAAGCTGCCCTATTTTTAGTTTATAAAAGTGCTTTGAAACTGCTTATATCATCAATAATACTGATTATTGGCATTACTCTTTTGATAATGTGGCTTTTTGTTTCAAAAGGCTCTAAAAACAATAATATAATACTGTATTTAGGATTATTATCAACTAATATAGCTATATGGTTAATTAGTGAATCCAATTTACTGCAATTTTTCATTGGCGATACTTTTATATTGGGATATCTTCCTTATTGGTCAATACAATTATTATTTGTACCCTTTATTTTCTATGTGGATGGCATGTACACCCCATCTCACAAACCATTATCAAAGTATCTCTGCGCGGCATTTATTGTGAATTTCATTGCATCCACCCTGCTTCATTTTGCAGGAATAGCCTATTATTATAATACATTATGGATAGTGCATTTGATTATGGTTGCTACCTTGCTGTATTTTATTTTCTCTATAACATATGAGTCATTTGCGAAAAAGAATAAAGATGCAAGGGTAATACTACTGCAAATATCATTACTAATTCTTACCGCCCTCGTAGAACTATCTGTTTTTTATTTTGGAGATAATATGAATTCAATCGGTGTAAGCCTTCAAACAGGTATGTTAGTATATCTAATGGCTTGCTTAATATCAACAGCTCTAAAACTAAGAACTGTTTGGGCTGAGAATATGCATACGGAGTATTTAAGTAAAATTGCATATACGGACTTATTGACATCACTATTAAACAGGCATGCATTTGAAAGGGATTTAGAAGCATTTAAAGAAAGTACGGACTCAACAAAAACTATAATCACCTTTGATTTAAATAATTTGAAGTATTTTAATGATAATATGGGACATCAAACAGGCGATAATTAT
>CAYJIJ010000074.1:0-9779 GCA_964370185.1 uncultured Oscillospiraceae bacterium | reverse complement strand
AAGTGAGACAGCTCCAATAGAACTAAGTATAGTGGTTACCGATGCAAGTATGCCTTCTAAATTGGATTTTTGATCTTCTATATTACTAACTTCATATCCTGAGGTCTCATTTAATTTTGAAAGATTATTTAATATTTGTTCTGATGCATTATCAATATTTATACTCTCATCGAAGGAAACAGCTATTTGATTGAATGCTTCCTCCCCTGTTATATCTGATAAAGTTGTATATGGTATGTATACCATATTGGGTACAACACTCTTAACAAGATTTTGCATTAAAACACCACCGGAGGACACCACGCCAATAACCTCCATATTCTTTGTAACACCCTCAATAGTTATCATGATATTCTTACCAACAATATTTTCTCTTTTATAGAAAGCCAAAGCAACTTCTTTATCAACTACACATACATTTCGACTATTTATAAGATCATTTAAGCTTATTAATCTACCATATATAAGTTGCAAAGATATAGCTTGCTCTGCCCCATTATCAACACCCCAAATTGCACTATTTGCATACATTCCGCGCATTTCTAATGTTCCAATGGAAGTATTCACTGGTGTAGCATCTGAAACAAAATCGAATTCTTCAATAATATTTAGTTCATCTAAATATAAACTTGCTTGTGGAAAATCGTCAATGTTACTGCTTATTAAAATAGAACCTAAACCAAAGCTATTGATTTCAGTAGTGATGACACCAATTCCGATATCGCCAATTGCCGATATTAATGTTACACACAATGCACCAATTGCAATACCTGTAATAGTTAAAATTGAGCGTGACTTAAGCGCAGAAATGTTTTTCATAGCTCTTATTACTGTGTCAAATATCAAAATTATCACTCACCTAATAATATAATTTGCTCAGGTTTATCAATATATGAAGAAGTTATTAAAACTAAATCATTACTATCGATTCCGCCCGTTATTTGTACGCCATAATAATTTTCAGAAGCAATTTCAATCGGAGTTTTTATTGACATATTGTCTTTATATACATAAACATACTCAATATTATTTTCATCTTGGTGAACTGCTTCTATGGGTAGCTGAAAAGAAGATATTTCAGATTGAAGTGGTATATTACAATTAATAGCATAACCTGGCTTCAATCTTTCATTAAATTCTAAAGAAACTGTTACCTCTACAAAGGGTGATCTTCCGATACTTTCTTTTGCAACAGGAGAAATTTCCTCGATTACACCGTTAAAAACATCGCCTCCAGCTTCAACCGTACAAGGCATTCCAATAGATATAGAAGCTATATCGTTCTGCGATACTTCTATAATGGCTTTATAGTTAGATAAATCGCTTATTATGAATGCAGGGGTATCTGGATAATTTAAACTTCGTTCCATAATCCCTATTTCAGTTACAGTACCACTAAAAGCCGCTATTATACATTCTTCTATATAATAAGTTTTTTCTTCTGTAAGATTATATTTTGTAGAGTCTAAAATAACATCAATATCCTCCTCTGAAAGTCCATATATGTTTCCAAATTCATATAGAATGGAGGGATCTGGAAGAACAGATATAAAATCGGTAAGTTTGGTAATTTGCAATTCGATTGGTGTTTGTGTTGTAAGTATATTCATAGTTGTTTCAACATCGATTTCTGCAAGTATATCACCAACAGATACATAGTCTCCAATTTTAACATTTATACTTTCTGGGTACACTGGAACAGGAATATATACCTCTTTTGTTGATGCTGCTTCTATTTTCCCATTAGCTGTAACATATTTTGTAAGTGGTACAATAGTTGGGCTTATAGCAGTAGCTTTAATAGTATTTTTTTCAATATGATTTGGAATATATAACATTGAAAAAAATAAAATAGCAGTAAATATACTTAAAAATAGTTTCTTTTTCATATACACCTCAAATAAAACTTTATCATAACTATTATAAGTAATTTAGAACAAAATATTAGCTTAATTATCCAAAAAAATTTTTGAATAATTAAATTGATATAGGTTAATTTAATAGTATATAGCATCAAGATTGATTATAGAAATTTCAGGAGAATATATGAATAGTTTTATACCATGTTCAGAAAATTGCAAATATCAAAAAGACGGACAGTGTCACCTTGAAGATTTAACTTACATAGGTAACAGTGTCCGTGGTGATTGTGCCTATTTTATACCGAATAACACTCTAATTTCCAGCAATGATCCTCCAACACTCAGCGAGAGTTTTAACAGGAATTAATTCAATATTGGAATTAGAATTACTTAATTTGTTCATAGCATATTGTGGTAATATACATCTGCTAAACCCAAGGCGCGCAGCTTCAGTTATACGTTGCTGAATGTGATTAACCGTCCTAATTTCGCCTGTAAGTCCTACTTCTCCAAAAGCAACGATATCTTTTTCTATAATTTTATTGGTTAAATTTGATATTAATGAAAGTGCAACAGGTAAATCAGCAGCTGGCTCATCAAGCTTTAATCCACCGATAACATTAATATATGCATCCATGTTACCAAAGAAATAACCACATCGCTTTTCAAGTACAGCAAGCAGGAGAGACATTCTATTAAAATCAAATCCTGTTGAAGTTCTTCTCGGAGTGCCAAATGCTGTTTTGCTTACTAAAGCTTGTACTTCCGCTAATATTGGCCTGCTTCCCTCCATTATACAAGCTACACATGTTCCAGAAGTATTTACTGGTCTACCAGAGAGAAGCATTTGAGAAGGATTTTCAACTTCTTCTAATCCTGTTTCATACATCTGAAAAACACCTATTTCATTAGTAGAGCCATATCTGTTTTTTACAGCCCTTAGTATACGATAAGACATAGTGCGTTCACCCTCGAAGTACAGAACTGCATCTACCATATGTTCCATTACTTTTGGGCCGGCAATAGCACCATCTTTATTAACATGCCCAACAATAAATATTGGAATTTCACTACTTTTGGCAGTATAGATAAGCCTTTGCGTACACTCTCTCACTTGTGTTACACTTCCTGATGAAGACTGCAATCCACTTAAATACATAGTTTGAATAGAATCAACAATTACAATGGTAGGCTTTATAGTATCAATTGCCGTTATTACTTGTTCAATATCAGTTGCGGCTGCTACATACAATCGCTCTCCATTTACTCCTAAACGTACAGCACGTAGTTTAATTTGGCGTGGGCTTTCCTCTCCAGTTATATATAAAACTTTTGAAGTTTGTGAGAGATTGGCGCTCATTTGTAAGAGTATAGTTGACTTCCCTATTCCAGGATCACCACTGAGGAGCACCACTGAACCTTTTACTATACCTGATCCAAGTACACGATTGAGTTCTCCTATTCCTGTATCATATCTGTCTTCATCACTTATTTCGAGATCATTGATTGTAGAGATGGTAATATTGCTAATGTCAGCCTTAGTGACCATATTATGCTTATTGCTTTTAAGCGTTTCAGAAATAATAACTTGCTCTTCAAGAGTATTCCATTCGCCGCAATCAGGGCATTTACCGAGCCATTTTACAGTCTCATACCCACAATCACAACATTTATATGAAGTTTTGGCTTTTGCACTCATATAACGCTCCATTCTGCCACATTTGTGGCAAGTATTAAGATTTACTTAAATTCATATTCCATTTCATTGTTGTATGCATCAATTCCTGAAAATATTGCAAATGCAATCTTTTTTTGGTAATCAGATGATTTTAATTTCTCAGATTCATCATTATTTGATAGGAAACCACATTCTATTATTACACCAGGGTTCTCTGAATAATTAAGCAAATAATATTCCTCACCAGAACTTTTTTCAATCCTGTCATTTTGTGGATCAAGTAATGCACGAAGCTGATTTTGTACTTGTTCCGCTAAAGCTTTTCCACTATTATTTCCAGTATTGTAAAAGACCTGAGCTCCACTACAATACTCTTCAGTAAATTTGTTTTGATGTATACTTACAAATATCGCAGAAGGATTTTCATTTAAAACACTAAGGCGATTATCCATATCTGAAATTTTCTTTTCCCTTATTGTAACTGCAAATTCTGAGTGCTGTGAGCTATCATCTTCTCTTGTCATAATGACATCATAACCACTTATATGTAAGATATCTTTTAGATAGAGTGCAATCTTTAGATTTATATCTTTTTCGAGTGTGCCATCAGCGGTTGAAGCGCCGCCATCTTCCCCGCCATGCCCAGCATCTATAATCACTATTGGTTGCTCATTTAAATGTGCATAAGCAGGAACATTTTCTTCAATGTTGTTTACAAAGAAATATGCTATAACCATAAAAATAGTTATTAGATAAAATGGAATATCCTCTCGATTTTTTTTCATATATAAAACCTCCGTCATACTATATATTATAATCGTATGACGGATAGTTATCTTATTATGTTAAAAATTAGTTTTCGAGCTCTTTAATCATTAAATCTTTTAGTATTGCAGGATTTCCCTTGCCTTTTGAAGCCTTCATGCATTGTCCTACTAAAAATCCTAAAACATTTGTTTTTCCATTTTTATAATCTTCAACAGCTTTTGGATTATTGGAAAGAATTTCTTTTACAACAGCTTCAAGTGCAGAGGAATCACTTATTTGAATAAGTCCTTTTTCCTCAACAATTGTAATAGCTGATTTATCAGTTAGCATCATTTCTTCTACCACTGCTTTACCTGAAGTATTAGAAATTTTTCCCTCTTCAATTAGTGCTACCATTTCTGATAATTTATTAGGAGTGAGTTTGTAATCAGATAGATTTTTATTCTCTTCATTCATAATTCGTGAAACATCACCTAAAAGCCAGTTAGCAATGCCCTTTGGCTGGCATTTTTCAATTTTCATGCATTCCTCGAAAAACACAGCCTTGTCTTTATTTTCGATTAAGAGATTAGCATCAAAATGTGGAAGTTTATATTCACTCATATATCTAAGCAGCTTTTTATGAGGAAGCTCTGGAAGAGAATTTTTAAGTTCGTCTACCCTGTCCTGTGAAACAGAAATAGTAAGCAAGTCAGGTTCTGGGAAATAGCGATAGTCATGTGCATCTTCTTTGCTCCTAAGTAGAAAATTCATACCCTTTGCATCATCCCAACGCCTTGTTTCTTGAGTAATGATTTCACCTTTGCCTATAGCTTCTATTTGTCTTTTAGCTTCGTATTCAATGGCTCTAACAGCTCCGCTAAAGCTATTAACATTTTTCATCTCAACACGGGTGCCTAATATGTCACTGCCCATTTCTCTCACAGAAACATTGATGTCACAACGAATAGAACCCTCCTGCATTTTACAATCAGAAATATCAATATAGCTTAAGATGGATTTAACAGTTTCAAGGTATGCCTTTGCTTCGGAAGAACTTCTCATATCTGGTTCAGAAACGATCTCAATTAATGGCACTCCACAACGGTTAAAATCAACTAAAGACCCTGCAAAACTATCATCATGCAAAAGTTTACCTGCGTCTTCCTCAATATGTATTCGAGTTACGCCTATTCTCTTTGTGCTTCCATCTTCATTTACCACTACATCTAAATAACCACTCTCGCAAATAGGTATATCAAATTGAGAAATTTGATATGCTTTTGGCAAGTCGGGATAAAAATAATTTTTTCTATCCTGCTTTGATATTCTGTTTATATTGCAATTTGTAGCATGTCCCATTTTAATTGCATAATCCACAACTTTGCTATTAAGCGTGGGTAATGTACCGGGCATTCCCATACATTTAGGACAACAATTTGTATTTACTTCAGAACCAAATGCATTTTTACATCCACAGTATATTTTTGTTGCTGTGTTAAGTTCAGCATGAACTTCTAATCCAACGACTATTTCATATTGCATATATAACTTACCTCCTATACATTGGTAGTTTTATTAAAACTACCAATTGCCATTTCAATCTTGTGAGAAACATTTAACATAATCTCCTCAGAGAATTTATTACCAATTAATTGGACGCCAATTGGCATTCCGTTTTTACCACTTCCCATAGGAAGCGAAATTGCAGGAAGTCCAGCAATATTTACATTTATTGTACATATATCCGAGGCATACATTTTTAATGGTGTGCTTATATTTTCACCTAATTTGAACGCAGTTGTAGGTGCAGTTGGTGTAATAAGTATATCGCAATTTTCAAAAGCAGTGCTAAACTCAGACGAAATTCGACTTTGAAGTAGTTTGGCTCTATTGTAATAAGCATCATAATAACCTGAACTCAAAACAAAGGTACCGAGCATAATTCTTCTTTTTACTTCATCACCAAAGCCTTCACTTCTCGTGTTTTCATACAATTCTGTGAGGTTTAAAAACTCTTCACTGCGATAGCCATATTTAACACCGTCATACCTTGCTAAATTAGAAGAAGCCTCAGCAGAAGAAATTATATAATAAGAAGGAAGAGCATAATCAGTGGACGGAAGAGATACTTCTTTAACCTCTGCACCGAGTGATTTTAAAATTTCGACAGTTTTTAACACTTCTTCTTTAACTTCTGCATCAACGCCATCGCCCATATATTCCAATGGTATTCCAATTTTAATCCCTTTAATATCATTGTCAAGCGAAGATAAAATATTATTGTAATTATAGCTTGCAGAAGTGGCGTCATTTTTATCCACGCCTTTAATTGCGTCAAAAAGCATTGCAGTATCTTTGACTGTTCTACCAAATGGACCTATTTGGTCAAGTGAGGAAGCAAAAGCAATTAATCCATATCTTGATACAGAGCCATATGTAGGTTTTAATCCTACAACACCGCAATATGCTGCAGGCTGTCGGATTGAACCACCAGTGTCTGAACCGAGTGCAATAGTAACCTGTCCAGCTGCAACCGCTGCAGCTGACCCCCCTGAAGATCCACCAGGTACATACTGAAGATCATGTGGGTTTTTTGTAGGTTTAAAATATGAAGTTTCTGTTGAAGAACCCATAGCAAATTCATCCATATTTGTTTTACCAATGATAATTGCATCCTGTGAATATAGCCTTTCCACCGCTGAAGCATTGTAAGGTGGTATAAAGTTTGAAAGCATTTTTGAAGAGCAAGTAGTCAGTATATTTTTTGTGCAAATATTATCTTTAATGGCAATAGGTACACCCGCAAGCGGGGAAAGAATTTCACCATTTACTCTTTTCTTGTCTATATTTTCTGCTTGTAAAACAGCCTCTTCCTCTGAGACTGTAACAAATGCCCCGATTTTATCTTCGGTTTCATTTATTCTTTTTAGTGTGTCCTTTAGAAGCTCAGTTGCTGAGATTTCTTTTGAAGTAAGTAGCTGTGAAAGCTCAGCAGCAGACTTATTATATAATTGCATATTAATTCCCCCACTATTCTACTGTCTTTGGTACAACCACACAACCAGCTTGTGTTTGTGGTGCATTTTTAAGTATTTCATCTCTGTGTAAAGATGGTTCTAAATCATCGGCACGAAGTACCATCACTTTTGATTCATCAACATTTAGCACGCCATCAATTTCTGGAAGTTTCTCACACATGGAAATAATGTCTGATAACTCTTTTTCAAATTTAGAATTTTCCTCTTCTGTAATCTTAAGTCTTGCAAGTTTAGCAATATGCTTAATATCAATATTCATAATGTCCTCCAATTAATTGTTTATCAGATTTATAAGTTCTTCTTCCGAAAGTACTTTAATTCCAAGTTCATTTGCTTTTTTAAGCTTACTCCCTGATTCTTCACCGGCAACAAGATAAGTCGTCTTTTTCGAAACAGAAGATGTGACCTTACCTCCTGCATTTGTAATTAGGTCTGAAGCTTCATTTCTTGATAGTGTTGGCAATGTTCCCGTTATAACGAATGTTTTATTTGAAAGACTTCCTTCTAATGGAAGAGCTTTTCCCAACATATTTACACCTAATTCTGACAACTTATTAATTAATTTTATATTTTGATCACTTTTGAAAAAATCAACTACATTTACTGCCATAACTTCACCAAAGCCATCAATATTTAAGATTTCTTCGATATTACTATCGGCAATTTTTTCCATAGATCCAAACCTTTGAGAAAGCAATAAGGCATTTTGTTTGCCTATTCCCTCAATGCCAAGTGCATAAATCACTTTTGATAAATCCTGAGCTTTACTTTTTTCTATAGCAAGAATTAGATTATTTGCACTTTTTTCAGCAAACCTATCAAGTAATAATAAATCACTTATATTAAGTGAATATATATCTGATACATTTGAGATTATGCTTGAACTGATAAGTGACTCAATAACAGCTACTCCCATACCATCAATATTCATGGCATCACGTGACGCAAAATGAATTATATTCCTTATAAGCTGTGCAGGGCAGTTGATGTTATCACACTTTTTATCTGCTTCACCCTCATTACGAACGGTATAACTGCCACATGAAGGGCAAATATCTGGAATGTTATATGGTGGATTTTCGTTTAAATGTTTTTTTACACTTACAACCTCAGGGATAATATCCCCAGCTTTTCTTACAATCACAATATCTCCAACTGAAATATTTAAATTATTAATAAAGTCTTGATTGTGAAGTACAGCACGGCTTACAGTGGTGCCAGCAAGGGTTATTGGTTCAAAAATTGCAGTGGGTGTGAGCCTTCCTGTACGCCCAACATTTATTTCTATCGCCAAAAGTTTCGTTTCTTTTTCCTCGGGCGGATATTTATATGCCACAGCCCATTTAGGAAATTTAGAAGTAGCGCCGAGTATTTTTCTGTCGCTTAATTTGTCTACCTTTACTACTGCACCATCAATATCATATGGAAATTGTCCTCTAAGCTCTCCAATAGTATTTACTTCATTTATAACATCTTCAATATTATCAGTTTTGATATAGTTTGGAGAAATTACAAAGCCTAATTCCTTCAGTTTTATGAGAGATTCACTATGTGATGTAAAGCTTATTCCCTTTACTTGCTGTACATTAAAAATAAATATATCAAGTCCGCGTGAAGCAGCTATTTGAGGATTTTTCTGCCTAAGTGAACCTGCGGCAGCATTGCGAGGGTTTTTAAATATTTTTTCATCTCTCTCTGCTTGGACTTTAACAAGTGTTTCAAACTGTGAAGTAGGCATGTACACTTCACCTCGTACTTCAAGATATGGTATTTCCTCTGTAAGTTTTTTTGGTATGTTTTTAATTGTTCTTAGATTTTCGGTAACATCTTCACCCACAAATCCATCGCCTCGGGTAGATCCACGGACAAATAATCCATGTTCATATTCAAGTGAAACTGAAAGCCCGTCTATTTTTCTTTCAACCACATACTCTGGGCTCTCAATTATCTCAGATACTCTATTATTAAAACCATAAATTTCATCGATTTCAAAAACATCTTGTAGAGAACCCATCTGTACCACATGCTCAACTTTTGCAAAGGTATTCTTAATTGTATCCCCTACTCTACTTGTGGGAGAGTTTTCTTGAGAATACTCAGGATAATCAGCTTCAAGCTTTTTAAGTTCATTTAGCATCTTATCATATGTGTAATCATCAATTTCTGGTTTATCTTCTACATAGTAAAGATAACTGTGATGATTGAGTGTAGCGGTGAGTTCTATAACCTTCTTTTTAATGCTTTCGCTCATTATTTACTCCTTCTATTATCAATAGTATAAACCAAATATTAGTTTATCACAAATGTAGGTTATAGACAAGTTTTTTTTCCTTTGACTAAGCTATCTTATAATGCTAAAATAGTATAAAATAACTGAGTAATAAAGGTGATTGATAGATGACAAAAAAAGAATTAGCAATTATCGCCATTTCAAAACTAAAAAATGCTTTT
>CAYJIJ010000073.1:0-9837 GCA_964370185.1 uncultured Oscillospiraceae bacterium | reverse complement strand
GATATTTTAATTATTGTGATAAAATAAATTTTATGATATGATTATTTTAATAAGGTAGTAAATGAAACTACGCTTTTTAAAATCAAAATTTGTATTTTATATAAGTTATACAATTTTAATGACTTAATGCAATTCTCACATATATTTTTCATCACCGTGGATGTTTAGAAATATATAAAAATATCTTGCTACTAAAATTATCGCTACTGATGAGCTGTTTTGATGATTTTAAATCCTGTTAAGAAAGGACTCTATAATGAATAAGCTAATTATAGTCACTATCAGTAAGGAAATAGGAGATACATACAGAGAAGATGTAAAAAGCTTTTTTGGTAATGATATAGATATTGAAAATATCACTTCAACATCTCCTCAAATCGCTAAATTATCGCAGTATGATTTAATACTGCTTTCTGATTTTGAAATCATTAAAGAATGTAAAGAGTATATACCACAAAATGCAAAAATATTAAAGGTTATAAAAGATATTCATCCAAGAGGTCTTATTAATTTAGAGCAAATTCCATATAATTCTACGGCTTATGTCGTAAATGTTGGGCCAAAGACGGCACAAGAAAGCATGAACTTAGTTTATAAGCATGGTAGAACTGATTTGATTTTATACCCTTATTATCCGCAGTTTAAAGGGGCACTCAAAGAGGTTGACTTTATTATCACCCAAGGCGAAGAGGGCGCTTGCCCTAATATAGACGCCCCGATAATAAATATTTATGATACTATTATAGATGTACAGCTATATTGGGAGATTATCCTGCATTTTAAATTATCGGAAAAGGAATATGCTCAAAAAATTGCTGCTTATTGTGCTAATAATCACAGCTCAGTCGAGAGCTTTTCCGATGTGGTTAATAAGAATGTAGTGCAGGATAATGTGATAAAGACTTTATTCGAAAATCTTGATGAAGGCGTTATTATGACCGATAAAAGCGATAAAATCAAGGACTGCTCAAATACTTCGCTAAAATGGATCGGAAAAAGCTATGAGGATGTTATAAATAAATCCGTCTATGAAATTTTATCCATCGACCCATCTTCGGTAAAAACAGGTCATGAGCGTATAATCACCGTAAATGATCATGTGCTCATCTGCAATGTACTCAATAGGCTTAAAACTGCAAATGATGATATGGGCATCATCATATTAAGAGAGCTTGAAACTGTTAGGAAAAAAATTAATAAACACAGTAAAGCCGCACTCGAGCTTGGGCATATAACTAAGTACAGCATAAGTGATATTGTTGGTGAAAGCAAAGTGATGAAAGAGCTAAAAGAGCTTTGCTTAAAGATGGCTTTAAATGAATCCTCAGTTTTAATTCATGGGGAAAGCGGTACAGGAAAAGAGCTTTTTGCCCATGTAATACATTCTAATTCAATGCGCAAGGATAAACAATTTGTTGCTATAAACTGTGCCTCCGTTCCCGAAAACTTACTTGAAAGTGAATTTTTCGGCTATGAAGACGGCGCATTTACAGGTGCAAAAAAAGGCGGTAAAAAGGGATTGTTTGAAGTGGCGGACGGTGGAACCCTCTTTTTAGATGAAATTGGCGAAATACCACTCCATCTGCAAAATAGACTGCTCAGAGTTTTGCAGGAAAAAGAAGTTTCAAGAGTTGGGGGCAATACGATTATAAAGGTTGACGTGAGGGTGGTTGCGGCAACAAATGTAGATTTAAAAAGACAGGTTGAAAAAGGTCTTTTCAGAAAAGATTTATATTATAGGCTCTGTGTATTGCCACTTATTATTCCTCCCCTAAGATATAGGGAAAGGGATGTAATACAAATATTTGATAATTTTTGTATTAAAACTGGGGTTCGTATAAATTTATCCGAGCAAGTAAGAGAATTTTTTATAAACTATGATTGGGATGGAAACATAAGAGAGCTGAGAAACTGCTTTGAATATCTTAATTTTATTAACAAGCCAATTATTACAATGGATGACCTTCCCCCAAGCATGAATATGAATTCTCCTAAACCACCCGATGCACAGAAAATATCTGTTAGTAAGGTAAATACACAGGAAGAAATTGAAGAGTATATAATGAAAGTTATACTTACTGAAAGTCAAAACAATAAAAAAGTGGGAAGAAAGAGTATTGCTCAAAAACTTTCCGAGCAAAATATATTTAAGGGTGAGCAGGAAGTGAGAAAGATACTTCTTAGCCTTGCAGAGAGGGGCCTGCTTATAATATCTAAAGGGCGTGCTGGCACGAGGCTAACCCAGAAAGGTATGG
This sequence comes from uncultured Oscillospiraceae bacterium, assembly GCA_964370185.1. Lineage (GTDB taxonomy): Bacteria > Bacillota > Clostridia > Oscillospirales > Ruminococcaceae > CAYJEQ01. The sequence goes on along the minus strand of CAYJIJ010000073.1, from coordinate 7,582 downwards.
ATAAGCTTTCATAACAAATTATTCTATTGCCATATTTACCTGACATATGTTCGGTGAGTATGGCAATTTAATTTCCCTGATTATCCTGTGCTAATTGTATGGTTTAAATGTATAAACAGTATTAATTGTATTAATTGTATTATTTGGCTATCACTTAACAATACATTAATATATTAATAATAATTAAAACAATATTTGATTTATTGTCACAATAAACAAAAATAGTGCTTTTTGACTCTAAAATCAACTTTGGCACGCTACTTGCTTATATGTTTTACAACAAACATTTTGCAATGAACGGGGTAAGCGTATGAAAACACGAGTTAAAGCAGTAGGGACAAATGCAGTCGTATCCACGGCAAGAATAGAAGCGTCGAAGATAGCACTCGACATTCTACAATCTGGAGGCAATGCAGTCGATGCGGCGGTGGCGGCAGGATTTGCGCTTGGAGTTTGTGAACCAAGCACCTCGGGAGTGGGTGGTGGTGGCTTCATGCTGATTAAAACCAAGGACAGTGAAACTCCTATTGTAATCGATTTCAGAGAAATAGCACCTAAAAACAGTAATGAAGATATCTGGAATTACGATATAGATGGCAAAGTAGTAAATAAGGAAAATCAAATCGGCGGCAAATCAGTGGCTACGCCAGGGGAGGTAGCAGGTCTTTTATATGCCCTCGAGCAATTTGGCACAATGAGCAGAGAAGAAGTTATAGAGCCTGCCGCAGAGCTCAGCGAAAATGGCTTTGTAGTCACAAAACTGATGGAAAAGCATTTTTGTGATTATAAAAAATATATGGTGGACGATGCCGAGAGCATGAAAGTGTATTTTGAAAACAACTCCATTGAAGAAGGCAAAATTTGCAAAAATACAGATCTTGCAAAAACACTTAGAAAAATAGCTAAAGAAGGCAGGGACGCTTTTTATAAAGGCGAAATTGCTGATAAAATCATAGAGTGTGTCCAAAACGACGGCGGAATACTTACAAAAGAAGATTTGAGTGAGTATGAAGTGAAAATAAGGGAATGTGTGAGCGGAAGTTATAGAGGGCATGACATATACACAATGGGACTCCCAAGCTCGGGCGGTGTGCATATAGTTCAAACTCTCAACATTTTAGAAAATTTCGATATACCCTCACTCGAAATAAACAGCCCTGAATATCTTCATGTATTTTCAGAAACATTTAAAAAGGTTTATGCCGACAGGGCAAAATATATGGCGGATGGTGATTTTTATAAAGTGCCCGTCAGCGGTCTTACAAGTAAAAGTTATGCAGAAGAGACAGCAAGAAGCATATCACAGCATAAATCACAGGCGGTTAAGCTGGTTGACCCATGGGATTATGAACATGCCGACACTACTCATTACTCCATTGGTGATGAAGAAGGCAATTTAGTCGCTGTGACAAAAACGATAAACCATTTCTGTGGTGCATGCAGAATTCCAAAAGGCACGGGATTTATACTAAATGATACCATGGCGGATTTTTCAGTGATAAAAGGAAATATAAATGCAGTGGAAAGCTGCAAAAAGCCACTTAGCACCATGGCACCCACAATAATATGCAAAGATAATAAGCCCTTTGCAATTTTAGGCTCACCAGGTGGCGAAAGAATTATTTGCAATGTAGCTCAGGTTATATCAAAACTTATTGACCATGAAATGAATATATACGATGCTATATCTTCCCCAAGAATTACTGAAAATGTAAAAGATAAAATAGTATACGAGGGGCTTATCCCTGAAGAAACCGCAGAAAAACTCCGAGAAATGGGGCACGAAACCGAAAAAGTGCTTGACTTAGATATGAAGATGGGTGGAGTACAGGGGGTTTTATACACAGAATACGGTATAGAGGGTGCGGCAGACCCAAGGCGCGACGGTGTCGCAATAGCATATTAGGAGGAAATCTATGATAAGAGATACATATATAGAGGTTAATTTAGATAATCTCCGCTTTAATATGGAAAGCTTAAAAGAGAGACTTGGCAAAGACACGGAAATTGCAGCTGTTGTAAAGGCGGATGCATATGGTCATGGGATAATAAGATGTGCAAAGACACTCATCGAGTCGGGCGCAGGATATCTCGCAGTAGCCACATTATCCGAAGCACTGCAAATCCGCAAAGCATATAGCGATTACCCAATATTTATCATGGGATACACAGCGGATGAATATTTGCATCACATAGTGGAAAATGATATAACACAGTGTATATTTACCTTAGAGCAAGCAAATATTTTAAATGGGCTCGGAGAAAAATTAGGAAAGAAGCCAAAAGTCCATATAAAATATGACACAGGCTTTAACCGCATCGGCTTTAGCGACACCGAAGAGAGCATTGAAGCCATTAAAAAGATAGTAGAGCTTGAGCATTTAGATGTAGAGGGGATATTTTCCCACTTAGCACTTGCAGGTGATGAAGAAAACAGGCGACAAACCAAGGCATTTTTAGATGCTGTGGGCAAGGTGGAAAGCTCTAAAGGGTTTAAATTCAAATACAAGCATGTGGCGGACAGCATTGCCGCAATCGACTACCCTGAATTTTGCTTTGATATGGTGAGACCTGGGGCACTCATATACGGAATGAAGTCTTTTAGGAAAAACGATATAGAGCTTAAACAAGTGGTAAGCTTTAAGACAAAAATTTCATACATCAAAACACTTAAAAACGGCGATGGTGTCAGCTATAACTACAAATACAAAACCGATAGGGATACAGTACTCGCTACAATTCAAGTAGGTTATGCCGATGGCTTCCCAAGAGATATGTACGATGTGGGAGAGGTTACTATCCACGGAAAGAGAGCAAAGGTAGTGGGTGTAATATGTATGGATCAGTGCATGGTGGATGTTACCGATATACCGTCTGTCAAAGTTGGTGATGAAGTAATAATCTATGGCGACGAAAGCCAAAACGCTGTGACAATTCCCGAGGCGGCGGCGAAGGTGGGTAGCAATAAAAATGAAATCCTCTGCCGATTTACAGTGAGGACACCAAAAGTTTATATAGAAAATGGCAGGATAGAAAAAGTTGTAAACTATATACTCGATTAAAGGAGGGTAAGCTCAAGATGAATATTAAAAAGCTAATTTCCGACATTTTGCCCGAGGTAATTGAAAACAGACGTACACTCCATCAAAACCCCGAGCTCAGCACACAGGAATTTGAAACCATGAAGACTATATGCGCCTTTTTAGATAGGCATAATATAGAGTATCAAAGCGGAGTGGCGGAGACCGGTGTTGTAGCAATAGTAAGAGGCAAAAAAGATGGCAAGACAGTTGGGATAAGGGCTGATATAGACGCTCTCCCCGTAACCGAAGAGAATGATTTAAGCTTTTGCTCAGTAAATAAAGGTGCTATGCATGCATGCGGACACGATGCACACACAGCCATTTTAATGGGAGCGGCTAAGGTTATAAAGGATATGGAAGATGAGATTAATGGCAATGTAAAATTCTTCTTCCAACCCGCCGAAGAGCAAAAAGGCGGCGCAGATAGGATGATAAAAGAGGGGTGCTTATTAAACCCGAATGTATCCCATGCGATTGGCCTTCATGTAATGCCAAATGTCCCAATAGGAAAAATTGAGCTAAAAAGAAAACAGCTAAATGGCAACTCCGGTGGAGTAAAAATAATAGTAAAGGGAAAACAAGGCCATGCGGCATATCCCGACACTGCGGTGGATGCAGTTGTAGTTTCGGCATATATAATAACTGCACTTCAAACTATGGTTAGCCGAAACACCTCCCCCCTCACCTCGGTGGTGCTCACATTTGGAAAAATCACAGGTGGTGAAAAGGCAAACATTATCTCAAAAGAGGTTACACTTCTTGGCACACTCAGAACACTCAGCACACCAGCAAGGCAGAAAGCCAAAGACGAAATAAAGAGAATAGCCGAAAATGTAGCTCTCTCAATGGACGCCGAGGCAGAAGTAATATTTAATGATGGATATATTGCACTCATAAATGATGATAAGGTAATGGATATTGTAGAGGAAACTGCTATCGAGATAGTGGGCAAGGAAAATATTGTTTATAAAGAATTCCCCAGCATGGGAGGAGAAGATTTCTCCTACTTCACAGATGCCATTCCATCGGCATTCTTCCATTTAGGCGCAGGAAATGAAGCTAAGGGCAGTACAGCACCGCTACACAGCGACAAATTCATCTTAGATGAAGACTGTATGGCAACGGGCATAGAGATGGAAGTAAGAACTGTGCTTAAGCTTCTTAAGCGAGATGTCTATTAATAGGGGGTGGATGATGGAAACAGTAAATCAAAAAGTAGCCAAATCAAATAAATGCATGGTCGCAACCGCACACCCAGAGGCAACAAAAGTGGGTATTCGCATCCTTGAGATGGGTGGAAATGCATTTGATGCAGCGGCAGCAGTTGGATTTGCATTATCGGTCTGTGAACCGCATTGCTCAAGCCTTGGCGGCGGTGGATTTATGACCGCACATAATGCAGAGTTGGATAAAAACATCTTTGTGGACTTTAGGGAGGTTGCACCGAAAAGTGCAAAGCCATCCATGTGGGAGCTCGATGAAGAGGGCGAAGTAATAGGCGATACAAAATCCGAGGGTGGAAAGTCGATATGCACACCTGGTGAGGTTGCAGGGCTTTGCTACATACAGCGAAAATATGGCAAACTCACATTAAAAGAAGCCCTATCCCCTGCCATAGAGCTTGCATATAACGGCTTTGAAATAGCACCCTCATTTAAAAAAGAGCTCGATGACAACAAAGAGAAATTCCTAAGATTTAAAGAAGAGGGCAATCCATATTTAGTTGAATATAGCACTGGCGACACCTTTAAAAATCCTCATTTGGGCGATACATTATCACAGATTGCAGAGCATGGTGAAAAAGCTTTTTACAGCGGTGACATCGCACAGAGAATTATAGACAGTGCAAATAAATTCGGCGCAGAATTTACTTTGGAAGACTTTAGCGAGTATAAAGTGAGTGAAATAGAACCACTTGCAGGAGATTACCGTGGTTATGACATCCTCACCTCTCCCCCACCAAGCTCGGGAGGGACACATGTAATCCAGATACTCAATTTTTTGGAAACCAAAGATTTGAGCAGTATAAAATATCACAGCGCAGAACATCTGCATTTACTTTCAGAAGTGTTTAAGATGATATTTGCAGACCGCAAAGAATACATGGGCGACCCAAACTTTGTAAAACTGCCACTTTTAGGATTAACATCTAAAGAATACGCAAAAAAGAGGATGCAGGAATATGAGTATGGCAAGGTATCCCCTGCGGTAAAGGGCGACCCATTTGAGTTTGAACCAACAAATACCACACACTATTCGATAGCCGATGAATATGGCAATATAATCTCACTCACTAAGACAATCAGCGCCTTTTTTGGCTCAGGTGTTGTACCTCCAAATACTGGCGTGGTGCTCAACTGCCAGATGCGTTGCTTTTCAGTGGGAGAATGCAAAACGAACAGTGTAGCAGGACTTAAAAAGCCCCTCAGCTCGATGAGCCCCACTATAATGCTAAAGTATGGCAAGCCGTTTGCAGTGGTGGGCACACCGGGAGGAAATAGGATTATTACCACAGTGGCACAGATTATCTCAAATTTAGTTGATTACAACATGGGTATAAAAGAAGCTATTGAAGCACCGAGGTGCTATAACGACAACCCAAATGTATTTAACTTTGAGGGAAGAATTACCGAAGCTGAAAAACTGGGAGAGTTTGGGCAGAAGCTAAAAAAGACAGCTGACTTCGACAGATTTTTCGGTGGGGTACAGGGAATTTTGTATGAAGGCGATCATTGCATGGTGGGTTGTGCAGACCCACGACGCTTAGGCACTGCAATGGGGCTTAATAAATAAAGTAATAAAAGGAGTAATTTAAAATGAAAAAGTTTTTATCAATTCTATTAGCATCAATAATGTTAGTAAGTTTCACAGCATGTTCGGGTGGCGATTCAGAAGCACCCGCATCCACAGAGGGTACTGAAAGCGGTGCTCCAACAGGCGAATTAGTTAAAAAAGACACCCTATCGGTTGTGCTCTCAAGTGAGCCAACAAACTTAAACCCACAGGTTATCAATATGCTTAACTCATACATTATTGAGTTTCTAATCTACGACACCCTCCTTGAAAAAGATGCAGATGGTAATATCATCCCAAATCTTGCAACAGAATGGGAAGTTATTGATGATACACATATCAGATTTAAACTCCGTGACGATGTATATTTCTCAAACGGAACACATATGACAGCGGAAGATGTTAGATTTACAATTGAGCGTGCGGCTACTTATCCTACAACAACATCTACATTCTCATATTTTGACGCTGAAAACACAGTTGTAGAAGATGATTACACAATTGTTATTGCACTAAAAGAGCCTTTCTCAGGTATATACAACTTCTTAACACATGCTTACAGTAGTGTAGTTTCTAAAGAATATATCGAAGAAGTGGGCGATGATGTAGCAGGTTTAGAGCCAATTGGTACGGGCGCATACACACTCGACGAATGGGTAACAGGCTCTACAATTACACTAAAAAGAAATGATGAATACTGGGGTGCAAAAGGCGAATCCGAATACATTCAGTTTAAAATCATCACAGAAATCGCAAGCCGTGCAATTGAGCTTGAAACAGGTGCGGCAGACATCGCTTTAGACCTTGCAACAAATGATGCTAAGAGAGTTTCTGAAACAGAAGGCTTAGTGCTTCAAACTGGCCCTTCATACAAAACAGCATTTATCGGTCTAAACCAGAGCAAAGAAGAAATGCTTGATCCAAAAATCAGAGAAGCTATGGCTATTTCCCTTGACTACGAAGGAATTGCTTATGCTGTTTACGGCGAATACGGCACACTTGCACAGAGCATTATGTCCACAGCTATTATCGGACAGATGGATGTTAAAGATTACACCTATGATGTAGAGAGAGCTAAAGAGCTACTTGCAGAAGCAGGATATCCAGACGGTATAACACTCACAGGTCGTTGCCAACAAAACTCCGACTTTAAAAAGACAGCTGAAATAGTTCAAAACATGTGGAAAGAAGCTGGCATCAATGTTGACATTCAAGTGCTTGACAAGGCAACTTACTCCGAAGCAGGTAAAACTGATGGTGGTACACATGTAACAGTAACTTCTCAGACAGCTACAACTGGCGACCCATTCCAAGCAGTTGGTTCCCTATTCTCCACAGCTTCAAGAATCGGTATTGTTAACTCCGTTGATGAAAACTTAGATGCACTTATCAACACAGCGGCAAGCCTATATGAAGACGAGCCAAGAAATGCGGCTTATGCTGAAGTACAGGATTATATCGTAAACAACTATATCGCACTTCCAATAGCTTATACAAATATACTAACAGGTACAAGCGATAATGTAGAAAACTTTGTAATAAGCCCAGCAAATACACCAAATCTATCACAGGTTTACGCTTACGCAGACTAATAGCAAGATAGTTTAAATGGCTGATATATAAAAGCTATATGTCAGCCATTATACATAATCGGAAAGGAATCCAACATGCTAAAATACGCAATAAAGCGACTGGTGATGTTAATA
>CAYJIJ010000072.1:0-10023 GCA_964370185.1 uncultured Oscillospiraceae bacterium | reverse complement strand
GTGCGGATGAAGACGAGACCGTTAAATTAAACAGTCCAGTGGACTGTTTAATAGGTCGAGAGTCACTTCCGAGAAGCCAAGCCGATGGCGAAGGCTGATTGGCCGTACAATAAAAAAACCAACTCTTTCGAGTTGGTTTTTTTGTGGTGCGGATGAAGTGACTTGAACACTCACGTCTTGCAACACTAGAGCCTAAATCTAGCGCGTCTGCCAATTCCGCCACATCCGCATATATCATGATGTTTCCATCGGATATACTTAAATTTTATTTGCGATTTCAAGGTTGTTTCCTCAAAGTCAGCTTGTTTATTATATCCTATAAAATAATTTTTGTCAATAGATTTTTTACTTTTTTCTTATTTTTTTATTTTGCCTTTTCTCGCCCTAAATGTGCCTTTAGGCACATTTACATTTTTTCTCTTTTTGGTATACTTTATAATGAGATATTTTATGGCATGTTATAATCATAAATTAAAGATTATTTCTGCCTTTTAAATTGAGAGGGAGTGCGTTAATTATGAAAGTTACTTTTAAGGATAGGGTGAGATCTTGGTTCGACGATTTGATGTCTAAGGGAACGCCCTCGCTTGTTGCGGTACTGTTTTTAGCCACAACATTAGTTATTGCTGTGGTTGGTTTGATTTTAGCGCTTATAGGGGATGGTGAAACCTCCTTGCTTGGGTATTTCTGGGTGAGTTTAATGCATGTTATTGATGCAGGAACCATTACTGGCGCAGACACTGCCGATGCAAGTTTCATCATACTAATGTCGGTAGCTACTCTATGTGGTATTTTTGTTACAAGCATATTAATAGGTATAATAAACACTGCTTTTGAGGAGAAGCTCAGCAGTTTGAGGAAGGGCAACTCAAGAGTTATTGCTAATAATCATGTAATTATTTTAGGGTTTAACAGCAATGTATACACATTAATTTCCGAGCTGATAATCGCCAATGAAAACAGGAAAGATGGCTGTATTGTTATACTCGCAGAAGAGGATAAGGAAAGTGTTGAGGAGGCTATCGCCGCAGAAATTTCCGATTTTAAGACCACAAAAATAATATGTCGCACAGGGAGTATGACTGATAAAAATATGCTTGCAAACTGTTCTCCCGAAGCGGCTAAGTCAATTATAATTAATCAAGATGTGGACTTTATGACCATCAAGACGATTATCACTATCAATAGTTATTTCGACAGTATTGGCAAAAAGGACAACCTCCCCCATATTGTTTCTACAATAAACAGCGAGCCTAACCGAGATGTTATAGATATTATTTCAAAAGGCAATAACGAAACTGTGCTGATAGGCGATTCAATCTCTCGAATTATCGCTCAGTCTTGCAGACAGCCAGGGCTATCGAGTGTTATGGTTGAGCTTTTTGATTATGATGGCGATGAATTTTATATGGAAAGTTTCCCAGGACTATATAATGTTAAATTTGGGGATGCTTTAAATTATTTTGAAAAGGCTGTGCTTTTTGGATATAAGCGAAACGGTGAAATACATCTAAATCCCGATAAAGAAACCTTAATCGAAAAAGAGGACAAATTAATTTTGCTTGTGGAAGACGATGGAGTGGCAAAACCCATCCCGTATAAAGCACCCGACATTTCACATCTTGCCTCCAATGACATACATAAAGATGGCGCCGAGAACATAATGATTATCGGGGTAAATGACATACTTCAAAATGTCATCTCTGAATTGGATGATTATCTCACAAGTGGTTCCACCCTATATCTTGCAAATGATATAATCGAGAGTGAAATTGATGAATTTGCCAAAGTCCTTGAAAATGTAACCCTCAAAACAATTGCTTGCGACACTACCGAAAGAGAAAATCTTGAAAATTTAGTAGAAAAAGATATAAACCATATACTTCTTCTAAGCGACTATAATGAAGACAATGAAACCTCGGATGCAATCACACTCTTTAAATTAATTCACCTGCGTGATATCGCTAAAAAGACGGGGAAAAACTTCAGTATCACCAGTGAAATGAGGGACACTGCAAATCAAAAACTTGCAGAAGTGGCAAGGGCAAATGATTTAGTGGTGGGTTCTAATATTATAAACCTTATTCTTTCACAAATTTGTGAAAAGAGGGATTTAGCAAGAGTCTTTGAAAATTTACTCAGGGCTGAGGGTTCAGAAATTTACATACGCAAGGCCTCTAAATACATAAAACTGCATACTGAAACAAACTTCTTTGAAATTACCGAGATACTCAGAAAGCAAAACCATGTCGCCGTGGGGTATAAAAAACAGAATGAGGATGGATTTGATATTATTATGAATCCGTTAAAAAGCGAAAAAATAGTATTTAATGAAGATGATTGTATTATAATGCTTTCCGATGATTAATTATTTAGTATAAATCCTCTAAAACAAAAAGGCCTATGGACCAAGTCCATAGGCTTTTTTGTTTTACTGACAATTATATTTCACTCACTCAACTGTAAATCTTATTTTCATATCCAATCACTGTATTATCCATAATTTGAAGGTAATTGGAAAACTCTTTTGCTTTCTCAAGATAGCAATAGGGAACAAAAAATTTATAATAACGAAAAAATTCACCTGCATATGCCACTCCACCGCCATTTAACAGTGGACAGCAAATAAACGGTATATTGTCCTCCATAAGCTGCGATTTGAGAATATCTGCATTATATGACTCCTGCCTACATAAAAAACAATAATCGTTATGCATGGGAATACGTAAAGGACGACTTTCACAATTTATACAAGCTTCTAAATTAGTCAAATTATAGCAAAATTCACAGTACTTCATACATACTCCCCCTTGTTATAAAATTCAAAAAGGTGGGTAGTTGCTATGGTTTGGAATTCGGTTGTATATTTTGATGTTAAATAAATAGTTTAGTATAGTGCTCACTCAAGCTCCCACACACTACTTTGTGATTTAATTTTAGCACAATAAATCCGTAAAGTAAATTAGCATATGAAAAAAGTGGCCATTATTACATATAATCTACTATATGTACAAATCAACGCTACTAAATTTGTATAATATATCGCTGCGCTTTAGGAGGATAATAGTAAATTATGAGTTATGGGGAACTTTTAATTTACTTGGCGATTTTAATCGAATTTTGCATGAAATTAAACGACAGGTATCAAGGTAGCAACAAGAACCATCTCATCATCACTCTTTACCGAGTGCATTGTCCCCGCTCTTGCAACAAATGTTTCGCCAACAGTTAAAGCTGTTTCTCCCATATCGCTCACTGCTACTCCCTCACCTTTGATGCAATAGAAAACTTCATCCTTATCCTTATGCTTATGAAGTGGTACTTTTGTGTCTGCCTTGATAGAATAAACTTTAGTTTCGATGCTTTCTTTAATTAAATTTAAATCCATAATAAACTCCTATAATATATATTTTTTGATTGCATTTTTCCGTGTAAATTTTCGTAAATATGAGCGATTAGCTCAGAATATGCAGATTTTGCGGCAATCGCTTAAAAATTAAATTACTCCTGCAAAAGTGCCGCCCTTATCGCTTCCCCTATGTCCCCCTCGATATAAAGTGCCCTCTCGGCAATTTCAGAGGGGATATCCGATTTGTCCAAATTTATGCTGATATATGAGGCGTTTTTATTTTGGTATGTCATCCTCCAAAACGGATATTTGATAATGGATGGTGTATTATACCCGATGCCAAGCTCTAAAAACAGCAGTTTTTCAGAGGCGTTTTCCTCTAAAAACTGATGGTATCGCTCCATTGCCCTATGCCAGCCATCGGGCTCTACAAATGTATTGTCCTTTCGTAAATTCACTGTCATAACCTCTCCACAAAGTGGGCAACGAGGTATTAGTTCGGTCGGGATTTTCAAATCCTTCACAGCGTTTTTCATCTCCCTTATCATATCTTCATTCTCATATGTTTGAGCATGGCAGGGCACCGAACACTGAAAGAGCCCATAATCACCTTGCGTGTAAAACACCCTCTTTTTCTCAAATTGGTTTAGCAGAAATAGATGGTCTCCGTTTGTGGTGATTACAAAATAGTTTTTATCGCAAATAAGCTTATATAAATCTTCATATGTGCTATTAAGATGTGCGGCGTAGCGGTTGTGATAGATATGTTTGCACCAATAGCCCCAGAGCTCTTCTTCGCTTTTATGTGGATAAAATGCGGCGGAGTACATATCGTTTAGATTGTATCTTGTGATATAGTCCGCAAAAAGTGTTTGAAACCTTTCGCCGCTGTACATAAGCCCTGCGGAAGTTGAAAGCCCAGCACCTGCACCTAATACAATCGCATCAGATGTCTTTATCAGCTCTTTTAGTTTAGCAATCTTCTCCGAGTAGTCCTCGATAGATTTCATAGTCTTTTTCTTTGAAAACATTAAATATCACCTTCATTTTACTATCTGTTTCTGCTAAAAACTCCTTTACTGTAGCTACTGCAATTTCGGCGGCTATGTCGTTTGGAAATCTAAATTCGCCCGTCGATATACAGCAAAATGCAATGCTGTCGATGTTCTTTTGAAGGGCAAGTTTTAAGCAGGACTTGTAACTGCTCTTTAAAAGCATCCTTTCTTCTACGCCCACTTTATCATAAATAATTGGGCCGACAGTATGAAGTATATATTCACTTGGAAGATTGTAAGCAGGTGTAATCTTTGCTTTTCCTGTTTCTTCCTCGTGTCCTTGCTCTTCCATTATCGCACCGCACTCTTCACGGAGCTGCAAGCCAGCTTGCGAGTGTATGACATTATCTATGCAAGCATGGCAAGGCATAAAGCATCCGACCATACCACTGTTTGCCGCATTAACTATTGCACCTACACCGAGGGTGGTTATATCTCCCTTCCATAGGTAGAGCCTGCTATCACTTTTTATCGGAGTGAGCCCCGATATGCTCACCACCCCTTTTTCCTCCACCTCTTCTGTGAGAAGAATGTCCTGTATCTTTATAAATTCTTCGCTTAGCGGTGAGGGTCTTCTCACATTCATCAACGAGCGAAGCAGTTTTCGCTGAGCTTCTTCGGTATTTTCAAAACTCTTAGAAGATTTCCCATACTCGGGCATTTCTTTTAAGAGATAATCGTTTAGCCATTTAATTTTTTCAAGCCTTGTCATTGATAACCTCCACGAAGTTTTAAAAGATTAGAATTTTTTCTCTTATATTTAATTTTATCCCTATTACCCCATTTTGTAAAGTACGCACTTTTTAGTATTATAGTTACCTCTTGGTAACCATGACTAAAAATAAGCTTTGTAATATTTTTTCTTCACTTCCCTCTGCTTGCTGTAAACTAAAAGCAATATAGAGTAAAATCTTCTTATAAATATATGCCATTACTACCTCCGATGGCGATAGCTATGGCATATAATATCTATATTTAGTATCCAGCGTAATAATTTCACTGCTTGGGGTGGCTTCCCTAAGCATACATCCTCAAAAAAGATAAACTCTATTCACTAAAACTCTACACCTTTTCCCATTAGTATTTCACGAATTCGCTCCGCCTCTTTTAGTGTTTCTTCCTGATTTTCCACTTCTTTTGGCAGATGACATGGCAATATCTCTTTTAACACACCATGCGTGCCCACCACGGCGCCCTCATGGCAGTCATGTCCATAGCCGCAAGTGTAGCACTGATTATATTGAGCCACTTCCATTTTTGCTATTGTTTCCATTCTGTTTATGGTGAACATTTTTTCTATAAAATCGGCTGTGGGGCTCTCATTTCCCCTTGCACCACATGTTGTTACAATTACGCCTAATTTGTCTTTGAGGGAATATGTACCACAATGTCTGAAAGAGAATGTTCTTTCAAGTACAGCGTGTGCGAGTGCATTTACTGTGCCAAAATAATTTGGTGCTCCAAAAATTATTATGTCGGCAGCTTTTAGCTTCTCGCCTATTTCATTCCAGTCATCCCTCACCTTACAGACATTATCCCCTGCACAGGCAGTACATCCTATGCACCCATTTATCTTTTTGCCAGCGAGTGAAATTATCTCATATTCATGCTTGCAGTCTTTTAGGATTTCTTTTATCGCATTGTGGGTCATCCTGTCTTTTCTCGGACTTCCACTTATTGCAAGTATTTTCATAGTTAAATCCCCTTTTCTATCGTAAATCACTAATGGATGGGCAGCCATTTGTAGCCCAACCCATCCGAAGTGTTACTATTTTATATTGTTAGCAGTTTTTCTTCCGATTTTAAAATTCTGGTAAGCTCATTACCCATTGGGAATACATCTATACCAAGTGATTGCAGCTTTTCAGTCACTCCAAACATATTGGCGCAGGCAATACAAGCTTTTACATCCACTCCTGCATGCTGTGCAATTTTAATCTTCTCCTGTATGCTTTCATCTTCCCCTACAAGCTTGGCAGTAGCACCCCAAATTATGATGGATACCTCCTCAAACCACGAGTGAATTTTGGCATTGGTTGAGTACATAAACACCATGCTGTGCGCTGTGTCTTTGTTGTCGTTAACCCATAATAGATTAAGTTTTTCCTGCATTAGTAATTCCTCCCTTTATTTTGTATTTTAATGATAGCACCCGAGTCAAATTTTGTCAATAAATTATACTTATTTTGTGTATTTAGGCAAATCAATAGAATTAAGGGTATTCACTCAGTGGTTTTTGCCACAGTGAATACCCTTATACATTATTTTAATTCATTTCTCCGCTTATGGTCTGCTCTATTATGCTTTCCATAATTTCATAGCTTATCATACCCGGTACATATCCAAAGATATTGCCTTCCGCATCTATCATATAGGTGGTGGGGTAGGCTGAAACAGCATAGTCGGACACAAGCTGTCCCGAAACATCCATCACCGTAGGATAGGTGTATCCATTTTGCTCTAAGAAGGCTATAACCTCCTCGGTGGTACCCTCTTGTACGGCTAATTCGTCGCTTGGAGTTGCCACACCTAAGATAATTACATCACTTTCGTTGAGCCCTTTTTCTTCATAGAGCTTTTGTATGTCTGGCATTTCTGCCACGCAAGGTGGGCACCATGTAGCCCAGAAATTAAGAAATACTACCTTGCCTTTGTAGTCGGAAAGCTTATGTGTGTTGCCAAATTGATCCTCAAGCTCAAAATCGAATGCCGCAAGAGCTTCTATTTCTTCGCTTGGCTCTTCAGAGCTTGCCTGCTCACTGCTTTGCTCCGACTGCTCGTCTCCCACTACTGTTTGCTCGGAGGAGCTATCATCTTCAACCGCTTGGCTACTGCTTGCTTCATTTGTCGGTGGCAGCGTATTTCCACCTAAGGTGGATAGATAACCGCTCACACCGTTCATAATTCCAGTGAACATCATAAGCCCCATTAAAATCATTATCACTGCACCGATTTTAACTGTGTATTTCACTACATTTGAATGCTTTTTGAAAAGCTGTAAGCATTTTGTGGTGAATATTCCCACAAGTAGGAAGGGCAGTGTAAACCCTATGGTGTATAAAACCATAAGCATAAGCCCCATGGTTGTGGTGCTTGCACTGTATGTCATAATTAGCACTGTGGTGAGTGCAGGGCCTACACATGGTGTCCATGCAAAGCTGAATGTAAAGCCCATTATTAGTGCAGTAATCGGGTTCATTCGCAATGTGTCAATCTTTATCGGTAGGCTTAAATTTTTGCCTTTAAATGGTTTGTCAAACACGCCTAACTGCATCAGTCCGATAAGCACTACAATCACTCCGCCTATTCTGGTGATAAGCATTTGATTGTCGGTAAAAAATTGTCCTAAGGTGGAGAATGCAAGCCCTAATAGGAAGAATGCAAAGCTTATGCCCATTATGAAGAAAAGAGTGTTTACCATTACCTTTTTCTGGTCAAAAACCTTTTCTCCTGTTTCGGGGGATATTTTAGTCCCCCCTGATAAGTAGCCCATATAGAGTGGTATTATTGGTAAGACGCATGGTGAAAAGAAGCTAAGTATGCCTTGTAAAAACACTGTTAATGCTGGTATGGTTACATCTAAGTCAAATCCCATAAAAACCCTTCTTTCTATATAGTTTTTAGCTCTCCGGATTTACCTCGCTCACCACTATTTGGCAGTATTCCGTTTCGCCTATTTTATATGTTTTAAATTCGCCAACTATCACAATTTCGTCGCCCTCTTCGGTAGCCTCTGCATCTTCGGGGTATATTATCTCTATGACTTGAGGTATGCCATTTGGACAGCATGACGGATCATGTTTTACAGTTATTACACTGCGCTCTGCGGCTATTTCTTCGCTGTATTCGGTGCTGTATTCTCCCTCCATCTTTATCTCCTTGCCATCATATGCCGATTTATTAACCTGCATATCTATGAGCTGGACATATTCGAGGGTGTCGTTCATTTCGGTTAGGTCAATGTAGTCAACCTCACTTACATCAACAAGCTCAGGAACAGAGCATCCGATAAAAATTACTGCTACAACTACTGCTAAAGCCGATGTACAAATTTTCTTAACCATTTTAAAGACCTCCCCTACACCGAATAGTATTGCTAAATTAGATTTTATATTCTTCGCAGCTTGGCAACTAATGCCGATAAGAAAAACACTGCAATGTTTGCCACTACTATGGTAGAGCCGACAGGTGTTCCATAAACTATCGACATCACTATACCCATTATAGCACAAAATATGGATATTGTCGCCGAAGAAAGCACAACCGACCTAAAGCTCCCGAATACCCTCATTGAAGAGAGTGCTGGAAAGACTACAAGCGCAGAAATAAGCAGTGAACCCACTAAATTCATTGCAGTAACTATTACCGCCGCTATTGTCACTGCAAGCAGAAGATTATACCCATCGGCATTTATGCCCGTCGCTTTGGCAAAGCTTTCGTCGAATGTAATAGTGAAAATCTTATTGTAGAATACAATAAATATTATTATTACAAAAAGCGATAGTATGGCAGACATCCAAACGTCGGTGCTTGTGAGTGTTAGGATTGAGGTGGAGCCAAACAAGGTGGTACAAACATCCGCCGATAGATTGGAGGAGGTGGGGAATATGTTTAAAAGCAGGTACCCCACTGCAAGTGAACCAACGGACATCATTGCAATTGCAGAGTCGCCATTTATTTTGGTGTGCTGTTCTATTCTGAGCAAAATTACTGCGGCAACTGCGGTGAGTGGAAATACCAGTAAACTCTGATTTGCCACTTCGAGTACCGTTGCAATGGCGATTGCTCCAAAGGCAATATGCGAAAGGCCATCGCCTATGTATGAAAAACGCTTAAGCACAAGGGTTGAGCCCAAAAGTGAGGAACAAAGTGCTATAAGCACTCCCACTATCATTGCATATCTCACAAAGGGATACTGAAAGTACATTGTGATTTCAGATAAAATATTATTCACTTTGCCCCACCTCCGTTGCAGTAATATATTCGCCCGTTTGCATAAATTTAGCATTCTTGTCTATATGCAGTACATGATTTGAAAACTTTATGGAATTTTCAATATCATGGGTAATCATGATTATTGTAATCCCCTCATCATTAAGCTTTTTTATCGTGTTATACATTTCAGAGGTGGAGGTTTTATCAAGTCCTGCCGAGGGCTCGTCCATAAGCAGTATTTTTCTTGTGGCACAGAGTGCTCTTGCGAGGAGCACCCTCTGTTGTTGCCCCCCTGAAAGCCTGCTGTAACTGCGTTTTTTAAGATCGCTTATCCCAAGCTTTGCAAGCATTTCTTCGGCTAATTTTTTCTCGTCTTTATTGTAGAAAAAGCGAAGTCCGTGCTTATTTATATTCCCCGAGAGCACAACTTCCCAAACAGAGGCAGGGAAATCTTTTTGGATTTGTGTCTGCTGCGGCAAATAGCCTATATCGGTGCTGTTTAGGCCATTTTCAAAACTGATTTTTCCCGATATTGGCGGAATTAGACCTAAGATCGTTTTAATTAAAGTACTTTTTCCTGCGCCATTATTGCCCACTATGCAAAGATAGTCGCCGCTTTTTATCTCGGCACTAATTCCGCTTTGCACTGCGGTTCCATCATACCCTACGGATAAATTTTCAAGG
>CAYJIJ010000071.1:0-10432 GCA_964370185.1 uncultured Oscillospiraceae bacterium | reverse complement strand
TTATTTATATAATAGAAAGAGAGATTTGATATGAGATTAGAGATAATAAGTGAGAAAAATTATAAAGAGGTAATTAATTTAACTACTGCAGAAAATCAAGGTGAATTTGTTTCATCAAATGCTTTATCGCTAGCTCATGCATGGGTATTTTATGATAGAGCAAAACCGTATGCGATATATATTGATGAAAAGTTAGTAGGATTTATCATGTTTGACTATAAGCCACAAGAAAAGAAAGTGGAAGTTTGGCGATTTATGATAGGAAAAGAATTTCAAGGCAAAGGTTATGGAAAGAAAGCTCTACAAATTGCTATCGAACACTTGAAAAAAGAGAAGCTATTTAACTTTATTCAAATAAACTATGTTGAAAATAATGATGCTGCTAAACACCTTTACAGAAAGTTAGGCTTTGTTGAAACTGGAGATATAGAAGGAAAAGAAATAGTTATGAAACTCGATATATAGTATTTCTATTTCACAAAATTAGCATAATCCACACAAAAACAAGCTGGCACTTATAAGTGCCAGCTTGTTTTTTATAGAAACTATCATCTAAGAGATACTATAATTCCATTTTTAATGCCCACTGCCGAATCATAGAGCCATTCATCTGTGCGCACCTTATCATAAACCCTTGGATTGCTTATAAATTCCATCTCTATAAGCACACTTGGGCAAGCGGTGTAAAGCGCCATTCTAAACGGAGTGATTTTAGCGCCCCTGTTATATGCGCCCGTGGTGTTTGTAAGATTTAGCTGTAAGCTCTCTGCTAAATCTTGTGAATTCGGGGTGTAGCTATATACTTCAAGCCCATGTGCAGAAGGGTATGTTGTGCTGTTGTAGTGAATGGAGATAAGGAAATCCGCTCTGTTTGTGAGGGCGTCGAGTGTGCGGTCGTTTGAGTAAATTCTCACATCGTCCTCCCTTGTCAGTGTCACCTCTGCGCCAAGACCCTCAAGAAGTGTCTTTGTGGCGATTGCTGTGGCAAGGGTTAAATCGCTTTCGTTTGCGCCAGTCGCTCCAGATACGCCCACCGCTCCGGGGTCGCTTCCGCCATGCCCTGGGTCAAGCACAATGCTAACACCTTTTAGAGGTGTGTCCGAACTTTCGTCAATCTGCGGTTTGCTTTTGCAGACTAATAGGGTTTCGCCGTTGTTGTATTCAATTGCATAGCCCCAGAGTGTGTCCTCCCTTGCGGTGAGGGTAATTACCGTGCCCGTTTTGTCTACGGCTACATCTGCATTTGTGAATATATCGCTATTTCCTATTGGAAGAGAGGTTACCCCCCTTGTGTTGTAAAGGGTGAGTGTGAGGGTATTGCCCGTGAGCTCAAATTTATAGCCTGGGAAGGAGCTTCCATAGAAAGCATATTCTTCTACATTATCGTAGCTTTCAAAGCCCACATCTTCAACATCATTTACATAAGACCAGCTTCCCTCAAGCGGTGAAAAAGCACTCTTGCTCACCCATCCGCCCATGCTCAGCTTATACATTGTGTTGTTTTGATCCACTACTCTGTCCACCATGCCCATTGAAAGGACGGTGGTTATCGAGGAATTTACTGTATCGGACTGATAATTTGGTGCCGCAGACTGATAGTTTTGCACCACTGCCGCTACTCCCACGCCCGAGGTGTACATCTCGCCTGCGGAATTATATGTTGTGGTTTTGCCGTTATATGTCATGGTATATACCACCGAGCCCACATTTTTTGTATCACCCGACGCCTGTGGCATGGTGGTTGCCGCCTTAAAAACAGCTGGCACTCCAGCAACAGCCGTAGCTGCGGACTGGGTTAGCTCTACTGTTTTGCCATTTAAACTTGCGACTACATACGCTCCCGAGGGCGCTGTACAGCTGAGTGTGATATCTTCTCCCGAGGGGACATAGTTATCAAATGTTGGGAATGCCGCACTTAGCACGGTGGTTGTATATGGTGTTAGCTGTGAAGCGTTTGCCACCCGTGTGATTGTTGCTGTATCGGTGGCACTGCTCTGCACCGCTTCGATTATATTATTGCCCACTGCAAGCTCCACCAAAAAGCCAAAGCTTCCGCTGCTTCCTCTGTCGGTAATTTCGGTGCCGTTTACATAGAGCTTTTCATTTGGGTTTGAGGTGCCGTATACATAATAGGAGGTGGAAGTTGTGGTTACATTCTGTGCTGGGGCTACGATGTTTAGCTTAGTTGGAGAAGCGAGGCTTACCCCCGTGTCTACAATTTCAGCCTTTGAGGGCATATCGGCAAACGAAGTTATCGCACCCGAAGCCACTACTACCGCCGTAAGAGTAAATGCTGTAAATCTTTTGATAAGTAAATTCATTTCATCCTCCTATTTATTTGTTTTAAAAGCCGTATAGTAAAATATTTCCATTTCCCCATTGTAGAAGTCGGGGGATGTGTGAAAAAATTTAATTTTAGAAAACTATATCACTTAGACTATACTAACATATAAGTGTGAGCAAATTGTAAATTTAATGCAAGCAAATAATGGAAATAAAAAATTTGTAGATTTATTTCATTTTTCTTCCACTTGAGCCTTTAATCCCTATTTCCGTCCTGTATTTTGCCACGGTGCGCCTTGAAACAGTCAGTCCGATAGCTTCGAGGGC
This sequence comes from uncultured Oscillospiraceae bacterium, assembly GCA_964370185.1. Lineage (GTDB taxonomy): Bacteria > Bacillota > Clostridia > Oscillospirales > Ruminococcaceae > CAYJEQ01. The sequence continues at coordinate 7,822 of CAYJIJ010000071.1, read as the reverse complement.
ACGGCTTAAGTCTTCGTCGGTCAGTGGGTTTTTCTTGTCCTCTGCGGCTACGAATTTCATGATTTTTTCCTTAACAGTGTTTATCGACATCTTTATTCCGCCATTCAGCGCATAGCCACCCGTAAATAGGGAACGCAGTGATATAGCAGTGTTTCCAAGCCTTATATATTTCCCCTGCACTCCACGGCTTATGGTGGAAACATTTAAATCAAGCTCCTGTGCCACCTCATTCATAGTAAGCGAAATGAGGTCACCGCCGTTTAGAAAATAGTCTTTTTGCACATTTATCAGATGGAATATGATTTGGTAAAGTGTTTGTTTTCGCTGTTCAAGCTGGCCTATTAAGGTTTCGGCTTTTAGCAGATTAGCCTTAATGTATTTTTCCGCATCTGCATCGCCTAAGCCTTCAAGCATTAGGGTGTAGTCGTTATTTACTTCGAGCATTGGAAAAGCGTTTTTATTTATCTCAACCGCAAGCGCTCCCTCCTGCACTGTTATTGTGGCATCGGGGATTATTGGCTGTGCTTTATCGCCAGTATTATAGCCTCTCGAGGGAATGGGGTTTAAGCTTTTTACTGCTTCAACCGCAACTTTAGCCGCCTTTTCACTGCAACCTATCGCTTTGGCAACATTTTTCACAGCATCCTCTTCGGCGAGCAAATGCAGATGGTATTTTACAATTTTAATAGTGTGTGGGTTAAAATGGGAGGACTGCGACAGCTGAAGTATCAGACATTCCTCGGTGGTGAGCGCCCCCACCCCAGCTGGCTCTAAGCTCTGCACAATATATATGCACTGCATGATATCAAATACCGAAAGCCCTAAATCCAAGGCGAGCTCTTCGGGAGTTTCTTCGAGGTATCCTTTTCGATTGAGCGAGCGGATTATATACTCACAGATACTTCTTCCCTCTTTGGTGATGGTGAGGTGGCCAAGCTGCTCTATCAGCATTTCGGTGAAGGTGGTGCTGTATTCATCGGATATATTCTGTATAAAATCCCTGTCCTCCGCCTGATATGCGCCTCCCCCTCTAAAAGCCTCGAGTGGGGTTATGGTGATGGTGCTTTGGCCATGATTGTCCGACATTTCAAGCAGTGGATTTGCCACCGCTTCGTTTTTTATATATTCAGTCAACTCCTGATTTGTCATGCGCAGTATTTGCAAGGACTGCTGCATAAAAGGTGTGAGAAGCAAACTTTGGTTTTGTACTATTTGATTATTTAATTCCATTTTTATAGACCTTTCGTTGAGGGATGTGGGTGTGACGGCTGTAAAGTTTACGCCGCTCAGATAAAACGTTTTTCGATTACATCTGCTATTTTAATCTAACAATACTATTTTACCCTTTATAGAGCTTTTTTTCAACCGCTTTCGACAAAATTCTTTTTTAATATTACCTCAAAAATCTCACCATGTGGCAATGCCTTATCATTAAAACAAGCCCTGCATTCATAGTTATTTATAGGGCTAAGGATTTTTAACCACCCTTGGGTGGCAATACTCGAACACACACAGCCGATAAAAGCATCTTTTTGGCATTTTTTAGCCTTCTCTCCTCGCCTTACACGAGTAAGGCTTCGTCACTTAGACGAAAAACTGCTTAAAAATCTACTCTTATCGGTGGGGAGCAGTTTTAGTGGAGAGAATTTTTGCTAAAACCTGTGCGGGTTCGAGTATTGCCACCCTTGCAAAATATCTAAAGGGGGAAATAGTGCATGTATAAAAGTAAAATAGTGAGGCTTGCCGATGAATGTGCGGGGAGCTATCGAGAAGAGCACCCTCTGCACAGGGGGGAAATTACTTTGATTATTGATGACGCCGAGAGGGGCGTTTATGCAGTAATTCGCAGACGGGAGGAAGAGCTTTTAATCATCTTTAGGGGGACTGTTTCAAAGCGTGAGTGGATTTCGAATTTCAGAGTAATAAAAAAGTGCGTACCCTATGATAATACCGAAAGTAAGATAAGGGTGCACACGGGATTTATTAATACATATAAGGCTGTTAGGGAAAAGCTTTTAACGCTCATTGATGCATCGGTGCGAAAAATAACGCTGACTGGGCATTCAAGGGGTGCGGCAATGGCGACCCTCTGCGCAGTGGATTTCCAATACAATTTCCCCGACAGGGAGATAGAAGTATACTGCTATGGAAGCCCCAAAGTGGGAAACAGAGCCTTTGCAGACTCCTATAATAAAAGGGTGACTAAAACGGTGAGAATTGAAACAAGGGGCGACATTATCCCAAAACTACCGCCTTTCATATTTGGTTATAGGCATGTTGGGATGGGATTTCAGATACCCTCCCCACCTTTTAGCGAGCCCCACCATTATTTATCCTATATTGAGGGACTTATTTACACCACTGAAATGGGGAGCGCTTGCAGTATGCTTCCGATAGTATAGGCAGTGCTTTTTATCGCTAAAATGCTCACACCCATGCCCTTAGTCATAGTGGGGGCATGGGTGTGATTGGTTATGTTGTTTTTCTATTTTCGTGCAAGCCTCATATCCCTGCTACCATTAAAAAACATTGCATAAATTACGGCTGCATAGAGAAAAACTCCCACAGCCAAATTTAGATATGCTGTTCTCTTTTGATTGCTTTTAAAAGTATCGTATGCAATTATAAAATTAGATAGCCCTAAGAATATCAGCATTAATGGCATGAAATATTCATCGGCTAAAATACCTACAAAGCTTAAAACAACAATTATTCCCATAAGAAGCGTTGGTATTAGTTTTATGTATTTCATTTCTTACCTCTCTTATTGTTTAATTTGGATTTTAGTTGCCAAGAGGCGGGGAGCAAGGACGCATTATATATTTTTGCTTTTAACTTAAACCATTGTTCTATCCCTTTGCAATTCCCTTGCCGCCATAACAGTTAGCGCACCAATTAGTGGAGTGTATTTTTCGTCCCTCACATGAATAACAAAATTATCAAAAAATATATTATGCGGCGTTATAGAAAAACGCTCGGCGATACTGCCAATAACCCTATCGTTCATTTTAATCATATAATTTGTTCCGACTTTATCGTTAATGCTTTGCATTTCTAAAATTCCATCTTTAGTTTGCATGGTGAAAGTGTCGTGGGCAAAGTCTAATTTTTGCTCAAAAATGCCATATTCTTCGCCATATAAAAAGAATTCGTATTTATTCAAAACCTTTAAAAGCTTTTTATCCATCCTAAAAATCTCTTCGCCCGTTGATGGATTTTTCATATAAAAAGTTTTAAGGGGCAGTGTGGCTTCAATTTCATAAATTGGATTATAATCAAAATCAAGTAGATAGAATTTTTGTCCTGTTGCTTTAAATTCTTCATCAAAGCGATAAATTTTCCCAAGGTTTTCTTGATTATAAAATGGCTTCATAACACCTGTGGCGCAAAATTCTTCAATAGTTTTATACATGTCTTCAACTATGCCTTGCGCAAGCAGTGAATAGCAGACTAAATCCTCATCGGAAAATATATCAACCGGTGTTATTGTGTTTTCAAGTCGCCATTCATCCTCTTTTTTTGCTTTAATAAAATTAACCATAAAATTACTTGCAATGCAAAAATTACTGCCTAATTTATGAAGGTAAATAAAATGTCCCTCCACCGGCCCAAAGTATAAAACATCGCCTTTTATTATTTTCATTTTGCCAACCCAAGGCGTTCCCAAAAGCGAATTGGTGTTTTTATAAGCGTTGTAAAGATCATTAACTGTTAATTTCCTTGGATTTTCAATTAGTTTCACAGAGCTAATATTTTTATTATAGTCTTTTGGGGTGGCAGTCATGTAAATAGCAACTCCCACCGCTAAAATAATAGTTCCGATAATAATATAAAAATCGCTTTCAAGCCCAAACATATAAAGAAAAACTATCCCCAATACGCAAATAACTACAGCGATAAATTTTTTAAATAACCCTTTTAATTTTCCCATATAAATAAAAACCCCTTTGTTTTATAATAAATAAGTGTAGCATAATTTTTTTGAAAAAACAATGCTAAAACTACTATGCTTGCGGACAATACACCTTTTTGTATATCTCCCCCACGCCCCTACAAAACGCAAAACATCCCCGCTGACGAAAACGGGGATGTTCTTTTATAGCCAAACTGCTATACTAAAGCAGATGTTTTGGGTAGTATGTTATATTTCGTCTGCCAAATTTATCTTCCCATACCTCGGCATCGACTTCGTAGAGTGTCTTTATATTCTCCGTGGTGATAATTTCACTAGGTACGCCCTCAAATATGACCCCTCCGTCCTTCATTGCATAGAGATAATCACAGTAGGTGGAGGCAATGTTTAAATCATGTATTGCGGCAATTACTGTTATGTTGAGGGATTTTACAATATCGAGCAATTGGAGCTGATATTTTATGTCTAAGTGGTTTGTTGGCTCATCGAGTATTATGCAGTCGGTCTTTTGTGCAAGGGCACGGGCTAAAATCACACGCTGCTGCTCTCCGCCCGACAATGTAGAAAAATTCCTGCCCTTAAATTGAAGCATCCCCACCTTTTTAAGGCAGTCGTCCACTATCTGAAAATCCTCTGCGCTGTCCCTCTCCATAAGCCTTTTATGGGGAGCTCTACCCATTATTACCACCTCTTCAATTTTAAAATCGAAGTTGTAATAATTGTGCTGGGAGACCACCGATATTTTCTGTGCCGATTTTTTTACTGTAAGCGAATTAAGGTTTATTTCATCCAAAAATATCGCACCTGTTTTAGCTTCTAAAACTCGGTAAATGCATTTTAATAGAGTGGTTTTACCACTTCCGTTAGGGCCTATTATGCCAGTGAACTTTCTGCTTTGGGCAGTTATATTAACATCTTTTACAATGCTTTCGCCCTCTATCACAACATTTATGTCTTTGGTGGAAATTTTCATCACTTGCTACCCCCAAATCCATATGATTTTTTTGCCATCAGATAGATAAAGCAGGGTGCGCCTACAATTGATGTGAGTATGCCTATTGGTAGCTCGTTTTGCGGAATAAGGACACGGCAGAGCACATCCGCCCACACAAGTAGTATCGCCCCAACAAGTGCCGAGATTGGTATTAGCTTTTTGTGGTTTGTCCCCACTAAATAGCGCACCACATGGGGAATTATAAGTCCCACAAATCCAATCATCCCAGAGGAATATACCACAAATCCCACCATCAGCGAGGATATGAGGAGAAAGGCGTTTCGGTAGTGGTGCAAGCTTGTGCCAAGAGTAATAGCGACTTCATCCCCAAGTAGCATTAAATTTAGCACACGGTACTGTGTTATAAAGAAAATAGTGCAGAGTATTACCAGTGGCAAAAGCACTGCAATTACCTCCCATTTAGCACCTGCAAGGCTTCCCATTAGCCAGTATGTAATAGTCATCATTCCCTCGGCATCGTCTGCAAAATAGACGATAAAGCTTGAAAAAGCACTGCAAAGAGAGCTTAGCGCCATACCTGAGAGAAGTAGCTTCACCGAATTGCTCCTGCTTCCCATATTTGCAAGGAGTAGCACCATCATCGAAACGACAAACGCCCCGATACATCCCATAACTCCAATTGCATTGCTCCCAAAAGCAACCCCCACCCCAAGCATTACCGCAAGGGTGGCACCGAGTGACGCACCGGAGGAAATCCCTAAAATATATGGGTCGGCAAGTGGGTTTTTCACCACTGCCTGCATTATAACACCGCTCACAGCAAGCCCCATTCCCACCGCAACGGCGAGTATTAGCCTTGGGAGTCTGATTAGAATTACAATGTCGTGCAGTACTCCACTTCCATAAGCTTCGGCATCGCCCAGTCCGAAAAGCTTGTGCAGTATTACACCGTATACATCGGAAAAAGCAATGTCGGCAGAGCCTATTGTGACTGCCATTACAACCGAGAAAATGAGCAGAAATAGTAGCGATAAAGCTATAATTAGATACATTGGGGTAGTGCGAACTATGCCATCCCGTGTTTTTTTCATATCATCGCCACTCCTTTCTGCTTTTAAGCGTTTTTTGTATATGGGATTTTCCTATTAAGGCGAAATTGCACAAATATTATAGGAATAAGATTATATGCGCCCTCGGATTTCATCCAGCAAAAACATCACGATTTTTAGCCATTCGCTCTCAGGGTGAGCACGCCTAAAACTTAGTTATACATATCTGGATACATTGCCTGAGCAAATTCGAGCACCCCATCCATTGTGCGAAGTCCGCTGCAATAGATATTTGTGAGATTTAAAGGATATACTTTTCCATTTTGCACCGCATCAAGGCTTGCATATGCTGGGTTTTCAGTTATGCTTGCAACTGCTTCTTCGGGGGTAATATATCCCTCATACCAAACCATGAATATCATTTCAGGGTTTGCTACAATAAGGTCTTCTGCACCTATGTCGGCACTGTCTTCTGCGCCGATTGCAAGCGTTGCGCCTGCATTTATTGCAATATCACCGCCGAGGGTATTTGCACCATATACACGGAAATTTCCGCCCTCGTCTTCAAGCACTGCGATTTTTATAGGCTCTGCCTTTGCTATATGCGCTTTTATCTTTGCAATTTCATCTGTGATTTCAGCCACCAATGCTTCGGCTTCGGCTTGTTTATTGAATATTTTGCCGATGTTTAGGATGTCCTGCATTTCGTCTTCCATCTTTTGTGGAGTGCCACTTGGACGAGCACCGCTGTTTAGCGAGATATAACTGTTTATGCCATTTTCATGCCAGTAGTCAGTACTTCCAAGCCTTTCATCTATAAAAATGGATGACCATGTGAGGATGAAATCAGGCTGAAGTGCAATTACATCTTCTTTAGGAAGCCCTGTAAATCCATCTTCGAGGAAGGTTACTTTTGCAAATTCGTCGGCATATTCGGGGTCTATCTCGGTATCAAGCCCATAGCAGACTTCTATATTTTCGGCAATCCCGAGTGCAAGCATTGCCTCGATATTGTTTTGCCCCATTGTATATACTTTTGTAGGCATTTCGTTTATTGTGAGTGTTACCACTTCGTCGTTTGAATTGTAGGTGTCTATGGTTATGGGGTAGTAGCTATCCGATGTTTCACTTTCAGAGCTTGCCTCGCTCTCAGGTGCTTTGGAAGAAATAGCTTCCGTGGTGACTTCGCTTTTCGCAGGAGTTTGCGCACCACATGCGGTGGTTAAAAGAATGCTTGCCATTAGTAGTGCAGTGAGTAATTTTTTCATCTTTCTTCTCCTTCTTTGCACAAATGTGTTAGTGTAAATTTAAAGCGAATAATCTCTTAAGGATAGTAATAGTTGCAAAAAAATAAAACGGAAGTGGAAATACCACAGCCGTTTTTTGCAGTTTAAAAAAAGAGTATATTGCTATACATTTACATTGCAGGTCTTCTGACTCGCGCTTATGGGGTTCTCCCAAATTCTCACTCTGCCTTCCCGGTTGCCCAGTGACTGGCTTTCACCAACGAGTGGAATATTCACGCATACAGCGGCGGTTACCGTGTGATTTACACTTCCCTTATTACCCAAGGCTTAAGCAGTTCTGCCCATCCTTTGGCCACAATATGTATTTATTTATTTTTCTGAATTTTAGCACTATTTAGGTGCATTGTCAAGGATTAATGATTTTGAGTGTGGATAATAGCAGGGACAGGAAAGAGGATTGATATTTTTGCCTGAATGCTTTATGATAAAAACAAAGGTACTACCCGATTAACGGTTAGTCCGAAATATTGGTTAAAGAATAACTGCTACATTTGGAGTGTGGGCGGTTATTTTTTTATGCTTTTACACCTCCACGGTGGAAACCGCTTCTTCCACACTGCCAACCTCGGCATACCACATACCGAGAGAGACTAAAATA
>CAYJIJ010000070.1:0-11248 GCA_964370185.1 uncultured Oscillospiraceae bacterium | reverse complement strand
ATGCTCTTATCATCCCTTGCTCAGCAGATAAGAGTGAATTAAATTAAATTTTATGCCGAGGCTGAGCGGCGGAATGGAGCATTATTATGTACTACGGTGGTTATGGTTATGAAGACGAAATGGTGGAGGAGGGCAGTGGCATATTCGCCTTTTTAGATACACTCCCCCCATGGCTTTCCACAATTATCATGGTGGCAGGGGTTATCCTTGCGTCGATAATAGTGGGTAAAATAGTGGGCAGAATTATAGGAAATCTGATTTTCCCCGATCCCGATAAGCAGTCGCTATTTGGATTAAAGCAACGCCTTTTAATATTTGCAATAGTAATTGCAACAATATGTGGTACAGGATATGTAATCTATGACGAGCTAAACCCTGCTCCACCGGAGGACATGCTCGTGGATGGCGAAATAATGGACGGCATGAACCCCGAAGATGGCATAATGACAGAAGATGGCATAATGGCAGAAGATGAAGTGCTTGCCGAAGACGGCGCAGTGGCAGAAGACGGCGAGCTCTCCGAAGAAGTGACTACCACCGAGGACGGCGAAGCGGTGGAAAGTGGCGAAGTGGATATGGGCGATGTAGCAACCACCGAGCAAAACGCAGCGGTGGCAGTTCCTGAAATGTCGGTTGAGGCGGAAGCAGTTGCAGTTGGATAATAAAACAAAATCCTCCACCATAAGGTGGGGGATTTTTTAAGTGAAGAGTGAAAAGTTATTTATATATTTTTGTACCACCATTCCAATTTCTGATAATACTATATTCGGGACGATGTGGGCATCGTCCCCTACAATGGGATTTTCGTTTTGTTTTTGGGCTGTGTGTGGTCTGTGGTGGGGTGGGGGCAATTTTTCACATAATTTTAAATTCTGTGGAAAATTGCCTCTTTTGCTTTTAAAAAATTGCTACATTCTTTTTTCAGTCTTCGCCTTTTATCGCTTCGCTTTTCTTTTATGGGGTTTTACCCCATACCCCACGATTTTTTTCAAAAACCCTGTAAAACTTTAATTTGTGGCAAAGCCACAGCTTAACTTTCGCTTTTCACTATTTATTTCAGCTCCGCCACAGTAACACCGCTTTCACCCTCGCCATATACACCCAGCCTGAATGTTCTCACACTTTTATGCTTTCTCAGATGTGCTTGCACCGCTTTTCTGAGCACTCCCGTGCCTTTGCCATGGATTATATAGACTATCGTAAGATGGCTCATTACAGCTGCATCTATAAATCTGTCAACCTCCATTATAGCTTCATCCGAAGTCATGCCGAGCAGGTTTAGCTCCTGCCTTGTGGTGCGCTCCTTTGCCCCTGTTACGCCCTTTGTATTTATACTGCCGCCATTTAATGTGGTGGCTTTTTTCTTTTTATCGAGCATTCTCAGCGAGGATATATGCACCTTTGTTTTTATTATGCCTGCCTGCACGCTTACATTGCCCGAAGAGTCGGGGTCTGAGATTAGCGTACCCTCTTTATTTATATCGGCAATCATAACGAGGTCGCCCCGTTTATACGGCCTTGGTGGAGTGTAGGTTTTATTCTGCCTACCTGTGACTGGGTCGGAGTATTCCTCGAGCTTTTTCATGTTCACCCTAAACTGCCCTTTTACAGAAGCGGCAAGCGTGGCAAAATCTTCGCTGTTTTTCGCCTTTAATGCTTCTTCAAGCTCTGCAAGCATACTCTGTGCCTGTGCACTGACCTTATCAACCACCGCTCTCGCCTCGGCTCTGGCACGCTCAATGTCGTTTTCTCTGTCCTTTTCAAGGCGTTCACGCTGTTTTTCGGCGTCCTTTTTAAGCATTTCCGCTTCCCTCAGACGAAGCTCCGCCGCTTTGCGGTTTTCCTCCATCTGTTTGCGCTCTTCCTCAAGACGGGAAACAACATCTTCAAAGCGTGTATTCTCCCCCGAGACAAGCTCTTTTGCACGCTCGATTATATTTTCTGTAAGCCCGAGTCTTCCACCTATCGCAAAGGCGTTTGACCTACCTGGGGTGCCTATTAGCAGTTTATAGGTTGGGGAGAGGGTGTTTATATCAAATTCACAGCTTGCGTTTTCCACGCCCTCGGTTTCAAGTGCATATATTTTCATTTCGGCATAATGGGTAGTCCCTGCCACTTTCACCCTTTTTGCCCTTAGGTTTTCTATAATTGCAACTGCAAGTGCCGCACCCTCGACTGGGTCGGTGCCTGCGCCAAGTTCGTCAAGTAGCACAAGGCTTTCGCTGTCCGCCGTTTCGAGTATTGAGACAATATTCTTTATATGCCCCGAAAATGTGGATAAACTCTGCTCAATGCTCTGCTCGTCGCCAATGTCGGCAAGCACCTGTGAAAATACCGAAACATGGCTATTATCACCTGTCGGCAACATCAGCCCACACATTGCCATGAGGGTGTGCAGTCCGAGCGTTTTTATAGAAACAGTCTTACCGCCGGTATTTGGCCCTGTGATAATTAGCGTGTCGAAATTTATGCCAAGCTCTATATTTATCGGCACCGCTTTGCTTTTTTCTATCAGCGGATGGCGTGCTTTGTTTAAAAATATACTGCCATCATTTCTAATTTCGGGAATGCTCGCATTCATTTTATAGGCAAGGCGTGCCTTTGATAGTAGCACATCGGCTTCCACCGCCGCCATATAGCTTGATGTGAGAAACTCCGCTTCCTGCGCCACCTGCTCGGTGAGGTTTCGCAAAATTACCTCTATTTCCTCGGCTTCCTTAACCTTTAATACCTTGATTTCATTGTTTGCCTCAACCACCGCCATGGGCTCTATGAAAAGGGTGGCACCGCTTGAGGAAGTGTCGTGAATTAGGCCTTTTATCTCGTTTTTAAACTCAGCCTTTACAGGCACAACAAATCTACCATCACGAATTGTGACGATACTTTCCTGCAAATATTTCTGATTTGTACTGCTTTTTATAATCGAGTCGAGCTTGCCCCTTGCCTTTGCTCCAGCAGCATTCATCTTGCGGCGAATATCCGCTAAAGTGGGGCTTGCATTGTCGGAGATTTCCTCTTCCGATATAATGGATACATTTATTGCTCGCTCAAGCTCCCTGTTTGGGATAATATGCTCAAAAAGCTCGTTTACCGCGTGCTCTTCACCTTTAAAATGGTTGAACCACGCATTTAAATTCTTAAAAGCTTTTAATATACCCTCTATATTTAATAGCTCCCTCGTGGTGAGCACCGAGCCTATTTCACTGCGTTTTATAGCATCGCCACAGTTTTTCATGCCAAGCACTGTCGGTGTGCCAAAGCGTGCGGTCAATGAATGTAAATCGGCGGTTAGTGCCATGTTTCGCACCGCTCTTGGGTAGCTTGTCACCGGCTCGGTTTCTAAGCAGAGCAGTCTGCTGTCCTCACAGGTTGCCTCTAAGGATAGAAGCGTGAGCACTTTGTCAAGCTCAAGCGATTTTTTATGTTTTTCAGTCAAAAATTTCACCTCGTAGTATGGTCTTTATATTTCTGTTTATTATTTGTGGCTGAGTAATCTTTATACTGTATTTTACTGCATTAATGAGTTTTTTGCAAGTGGGGGACGGATTAGAGATTAGAATGGTAGGGGCGAAGATGTGTGCTCGCCCGAGATTATGCACAATAGCAAAACATAAATCCATAATTTCTAATTCCTCACTCATAATTCCTAATTTTAAAAAATTATTGTAATTAATTATAGAATATGCTAAAATTCATGAAAAGGGTAAATATGTCCGAAAAATTACAAATTTATGGAGGAAATACAATGTTTAAGAAAATTTTATCTGCGCTGCTTGCGGCAGTGATGGTGGCAGGGGTGAGCGTTACTGCTTTTGCGGAAAATGTGGCAACAGAAGAAGATTTGCTAATTGACGATGGTGATTTTATTTTAGCTGTCATACCTGCAGAAGAACTTCCGCCTTCGCTTGGGGGAAATACTCCATTTGCGATTTGGCAAAAAGTTAATGAGGATGGTTCTTTTGAGACTGGCGGATATGACTTCCCACAGACTGTTGGCATGAACAATATAAAGCCTGGCGATAAAATTGCTCTAAAAATTAATAAGTTTGAATTACCTGAAAATTTTGATTTTAGCGATGTATCAGCTGAATTTTTAAAGGGATTTTTATTCTATTTTCAGTATTCACATAATTCAAACCCTACCAAAGAGGATGTAAGGGGCTGGAAAGTGGATGCTGATTGGCAGTTTGAAGAAACTGAAGATTTAATCGAAGATATAAAAATTGAAGCGATATATGGCATAAGCCTTTTTGAGTTTTTTTCAGGTTCAGAAGTTAGCGAATCTCTTTCCTATTATATAACGATAGAATTTAAAGATGATGTAGAAGAAATTGACTACAACGACTTGGTGGGTAAATTAACCCTTTACAAAAGAAACAAATCAAATGCAAACGAAACACTACAAGTATTACAGATGAATGCAAACTATTTTGCAACAGTTGGATACGACAGCATTGACTACGACAAAGCAGGCTTTGAAGAGATTACAGGCGAGGGAAATGGCGCACCTGTAAGGGACTTTGACGCTGCCGATATGAACGAAACAGCGGAGCTTTACTTTGAGGGCGTGGGCTATTTCTTTAGTGGAGATGTAAGCACAGAAGCTCCTAAATACTTAGCATTTAACTACACTCCTGACTATGAGCTTTTAGCTAAATACCCAACAGCGGACATGGAATTTATAAACTTCCCAGGAATGGTTAAGTTTAATCAGTTCGGTAGCTTTGAGCTATTTAAAGAGCCAGACCAGTTTGCATATGCAGTGGTGGACGGCGAACTTGTAACACTTGAGAGCATTGCAAGATTTGGCAAAGTAGTAGACGGCGAAGATGAGGGCTACTCAGTAGTATTACAGCTTAAAAACTTCCCAGAAAGCTTTGTACTATCCGACACAGAGCTTGAGCTTGCAGAAGCAGTAGAAGAAACAGAAGAAGCGATAGACGCAGAACCTGCGGCATAATTATATAAAAAAAATCCTCCACCTCGGTGGGGGATTTTTTAAGTGAAGAGTGAAAAATGAAGAGTGAAAAGTTATGGAGTTTCGCCGATGGCGAAACAGATTAAAGTTTTACAGGGGTTTTTCAAAAAATTATGGTGGTAGGGGTAAAACCCCATAAATAGAAAGCGAAGCCGATAAATAGAATGAAGCAATTCTATAAAAAAACAGCCCCGAGGGGCTGTTTTTTTTAAAGATCAACATTGCTTCTTATATAATCCACAACGCCTATTGTTTCGCCTTTTTTCTTATAAATTCTCGGCACTCTTTTGCCTATGATGCATATCTTTTCATAGTTTATCGTATCGCCTATCTTTGCCATTTCATCAAAGGTAATCTTTTCGGCTTCGTCCTCGCCTACAATGGTGACTACATCGCCCTCGCAGACACCCTCAATATCACTTACATCAAGCATAAGCTGATCCATGCACACCCTACCCACAATTTTAGCCCTTTTACCCCTCACTATCATCTCGGCTTTATCTGAAAGCTCCCTTTCTATGCCGTCGGCATAGCCAATGGGGACGGTGGCTATAACTTTCTCTTTATCGGCAATAAAAGTCCTGCCGTAGCTCACCGATGCACCCTGCACAATTTTTTTCACCATTGTAATACAGGAATAAAGGCTCATTGCTGGGGTGAGTTTTACTAAATCTTTGCAGTCATCACTTGGGTTTAGCCCGTATGTAATAATACCTGTGCGCACCATATCCATATGCATTTCAGGGTAGGATATTGTGGCGGCACTGTTGCAGCAATGTTTTATGCTGAAAGTTGTCCCCAGTTTTTCTAAACTTGTTAATAACTTCGTAAATACCTCGTATTGTTTTCTTGTGAAATCCTCTGAAACGGCTTTTTTCTCATCCGCCACCGGAAAATGGGTGTAAATCCCATAGGGGCGCAGCTCTTTCATGGCACAAACTTCGCCTATTTCGGAAATGGCATTCTGAAACTCGCCATTCACCGCCACAAACCCAATTCGTGACATCCCAGTGTCCACCTTTAAATGCACATCGAGTGTTACATCAGCTTCTTTTGCCGCCTCTGCAAGCCTTTTGCCATATTCTAATGAATAGATGGTCTGGGTTAGGTTGTATTCATTGAGTGTTTTGGCAAACTTTACCGGAGTATTGCCAAAAATAAGTATCGGATGGAATATCCCCTGCCTGCGCAGTGAGAGCGCTTCGTCTATATTTGAAACACCGAACCAGTTAACCCCCTGTTTTACAAGGGTGTCGCTGATATACTTATCCCCATGGCCATAACCGTCCGCCTTAACAACTCCCATCAGCATACAATCGCCACTGAGCAAGGCTTTGATATTCTTCACATTTTCTTCAATGGCGTCGAGACTGACTTCCGCCCAGCTTCTTTTAAGTAATTCCAAGATTGCACTCAACTTTCTGAATACTATTTATTCTTTATACAAAGAGTCTTCTTTCCATAGAAAAACATTATTATCAATATACTCTGATATTTCTTGATATGATTTTTCATTTCTTATGATGTGCTCATAATATCCTCTTTGCCAGATATTATGAAAATTGCTATCAATATCTGTTTTAATAAGACGATTTATTTTTCTTGTAACTGCAGATTTATAATTTCCTATAATAGTTGCCAATGAATTTTTAATAGGTTTTGAAAATTCATTTGTTTTTGTTTCATATGTTAGAGAGTTTATTGTAATTATCATATGTATATGATTTGGCATTACAATGTAATTTTCAAATTGTATACCATTATTTTCATATTTAATTTGTGTATTCTCAATTTCTGAATAGGCTATTTTCCCAAATTCACTATATTTAATTTTTTTATTATTTATTTCCCCAAAAAAACATTCACGATTATGGGTGCATATTGTTACAAAATATGCACCGCTGTTTGAATAATCGTATTGTTGTAATCTAATTTGTTTTCGTTTTGGGTAGTTCATTTGATTACCTACCATATTTGTTTTTGTATTGTGGTATACCATAGATGGCGGGCATGGGGGGATATGCCCCTACAATAGGATTTTCGTTTTATTTTTGATTTTGCGTAATTTTTATAATGAGATTTCTGTATTTTTATAATTTTGCCAAACCACCGTTGGTGTTTGTAGGGGCACGGCTTGCCGTGACCGAGGGTGTCGGTATATTTTGTAGTTTCATGTAACCTACGGGCATGGAAAACCATGCCCCTACAATAGGATTTTCGTTTTATTTTTGGATTGTGCGTAATCTATTGGCATGGGGGGATATGCACCTACATTGAAATTTCCGTATTTATTTTTGATTTTGCGTAATTTTTATAATGAGATTTCTGTATTTTTATAATTTTGCCAAACCACCGTTGGTGTTTGTAGGGGCACGGCTTGCCGTGACCGAGGGTGTCGGTATATTTTGTAG
Source organism: uncultured Oscillospiraceae bacterium (assembly GCA_964370185.1). Lineage (GTDB taxonomy): Bacteria > Bacillota > Clostridia > Oscillospirales > Ruminococcaceae > CAYJEQ01. The sequence continues at coordinate 3,859 of CAYJIJ010000070.1, read as the reverse complement.
TTTCATGTAACCTACGGGCATGGCAAGCCATGCCCCTACAATAGGATTTTCGCATTTTTTATAGTTCTGTGGTTTCCTCTACTGCGATTTCCTCTGCCGCTGCAACCTCATTTACTTCGCCTTCTACGGTTTCCTCGGCATTTTCTCCCTCGTGCTCGTCTTCATGTTCATCCTTTGGCACTACTGCGAATGTTACAACCCTATTGCCCTCGGCAATTCTCATCGCTCTAACACCGCCGCCGTATCTTGATTGCTCTGCAATCTGCTGTGATGGTATTCTGATAATTACGCCGTCTTCGCTAATAAGCATTACATCGTCGTTTTCGGTAACCATTGCAACCCCTGCAACAGCACCATTTTTAGCGGTTTTGTAATTGGTGATACCCTTACCGCCACGGCTTTGTAGTCTGTATTCGGATGGGTCAGTCTTTCTGCCTGCACCGCCCTCGGAAATGGTGAGCAGTTTTGCACCCTCTGTTACAGTTGCCATGCCTATAACGCCATCATCTTCACCTAAATTAATAGCTCTTACACCCCTTGCGGTTCTCGAAAGAGGCCTTGCGTTGTTTTCGTTAAATCGTATCGCCATACCCTGCTTTGTAGCTACTATAAGCTCATTTTCACCGCTTGTATGTCTCACCCAAGCGAGCTGATCATCTTCGTCGAGTGAAATCGCAATAAGCCCTGCTTTACGGCAGTTTTTATATGCTGAAAGCTCTGTTCTTTTTATAATACCATTTCTTGTAATCATCACAAGGAAACTTCCCTCGTCGAAGTTTTCCACCCTAATCATCGAGGTAATTTTCTCTTCTTTTTCAAGCTGAAGCAAGTTTACTACATTTGTACCCCTTGCTGTGCGCTGGCTTTCACCTATTTCATAGGCTTTTAGGCGGTACACCCTGCCCCTGTCGGTGAAGAATAGAATATAGTCATGTGTGGAGCAGACAAAGAGCTCTTCTACAAAGTCCTCATCCCTCCTCTGCATCCCTGCTACACCTCTACCACCACGCTTTTGGGTTTTGTATGTTTCGGTTAGCTGACGCTTGATATATCCAAAATGGGTGAGGGTAATTACACATTCTTCAACAGGGATAAGGTCTTCAATGTCAACCTCACCGCTTACTGCCTGAATTTCTGTGCGACGCTCGTCACCGAATTTTTCTCTCACTGCTAAGATTTCTTCTTTGATAATTGAAAGCACCTTGCTACCGTCGGCAAGTACGCCCTCTAAGTAGGCAATTTTTTCAAGTATCTGAGCAAGCTCGCTTTCTATCTTTTCACGCTCAAGGCCTGTTAGTTGCCCGAGTCGCATCTGCACTATCGCCTGCGCTTGTATATCCGTTAACCCAAATCTATCTATAAGTGCGGCTTTACCTGTCGGCGTATCTTTAGACGCTCTTAGTATTTTTATTACTTCGTCCATATGGTCGATGGCAATTTTAAGACCCTCTAAGATATGGCAACGCTCTTTAGCTTTTTTAAGGTCGAACTGTGTTCTTCTCACTATTATTTGCTGTTGGAATTTTATATAGTGGGAGAGCACTTCTTTTAATGTCATCGTCTGTGGCTGGCCGTCCGCAAGTGCAAGCATTATTACGCCCACTGTGTCCTGCATCTGGGTGAAGCGATATAGCTGATTTAATACCACCTGTGCATTTGCATCACGCTTTAATTCTATTACAATGCGCATGCCGTCCCTGTCGGACTCATCCCTTAAGTCGCTTATCATGTCTATACGCTTTTCTTTTGCAAGCTCTGCGATATTTTCAATAAGCCTTGCTTTATTTACCATATAGGGAATTTCTGTTACCACAATTCTTTCCCTATTATTTTTCATCTCCTGTATCTCCGCCCTTGCTCTTAGGGTAATTTTACCCCTACCTGTGGCATAGGCACTGCGGATACCGCTTCTTCCCATAATAATACCACCCGTTGGGAAATCGGGCCCTTTTATATGCTCGCAAATTTCTTCCATGCCTGCATCGGGATTATCTATTAGGCAACAAACACCGTCTATTACCTCTCTTAGGTTGTGCGGTGGAATGTTTGTAGCCATGCCGACAGCTATCCCAGTAGACCCATTTACAAGCAGATTGGGATACCTTGAGGGGAGCACTTCTGGCTCCATTAATCTATCGTCGTAGTTTGGCACGAAGTTTACTGTTTCTTTATCAATATCGGTGAGCAGTGACTGCGAAATCTTGCTCATTTTAGACTCGGTATACCTATAAGCCGCCGCAGGGTCGCCATCTACCGAACCAAAGTTTCCCTGTCCGTCGATTAGAGTGTATCTCATTGAGAAGTCCTGCGCCATTCTAACAAGAGCGTCGTAAACAGAACCATCGCCGTGTGGATGATATTTACCGAGCACATCGCCAACAGTAGCCGCACATTTTAGGTATTTCTTATCGGGTGTAAGCCCTGCTTCATGCATGGTATAGAGTATGCGCCTGTGTACGGGTTTTAGACCATCCCTTACATCGGGGAGCGCCCTACCCACTATTACCGACATAGAATATTCAAGATAGCTTTTACGCATCTCTTTTTCTATGTCTACATTAATTATCTTTGTTCCATCGTTTTGCATCTTTCTTCCTCCTACCTGTAAAATGGCTCGCTCCATGTTAAGTAGCGTTTTTTATATTTATCGGCTGTAAATTTTAGTAGTTCATCCAAGTATTTGCCCTCGTCGGCGAGTGCTCGCTTTGGAATTATTAATACCTTGCCGTTTTTTGTTACTATAAAGAATAATTTTTTGCACTGTGCAATTTCGTCCATATCCTGCCAGTAATATGTAACTGCATCGCCCTCGCATTTTTCCTCTAAGCGATTTGAGAAAAACTCAAGCGCCATGGGGGAAGATACATATTTGCTCTCGTTATATTTTTTATCCGCTTCTTTTTTTAGTGAAGCTGGAAAGGCAAAAAAATGAAATAAATAGCTAAAAAGTCCAAGCCCAAGTATTATAGCTACCGACACATAGAGCAGTGTATTGCCAACACCCTGACTGCTTATCCAAAGCAGTGCCGCTATCCCTGTGAGTATTTCAAGCGCACCCACCACAAAGGCTTTATCCCTGCGCTTTTTTAGCATACGGGAGGCGTAGAGCAGATTGTAGTAGATGTATTCATCTTTTAAAAGCTTGTATTCGAGTAATAACTCGGACTGTTTTTGTTCCATTTTTTCCTCCGGAATAGGTATTTTAGGTTGCTGTTGTAATGGGGGGTGCATGGTTTGTGATGCGGTGTCGGTGTAGGGGGTAGCCTGTGTGTTCGCCTGTTCTATAATTTCCGTATTATTTTTGGTTTTTCGTAATCTGCGGTATCATTGTAGGGTCACGGTTTGCCGTGACCGATTGTGTGCAGGTGTTTTATAGTTTTGTGATATTCTACGGGCATGGAAAATCATGCCCCTACAATGGGCTTGCGGTTTTGCTTTGCATGGTCGGTGATTTTGGTATAGATTTTTCGCATTGGTTTGGGTTGTGCGTCATCTCGGGCGAACACACAGGTTCGTCCCTACTATTTACTGCTAAAATCTCCGCTCTTTTGCTTTGCAAAAATTGCTACATTTTTTTGGCTTTGCCTTTTATCGCTTCGCTTTCCATTTATGGGGTTTCACCCCATACCCCACGATTTTTTGTAAAAAATCGAGTAAAACTTTAATTTGTGGCAAAGCCACACCTTAACTTTTCACTTTTCACTTTTCACTAAAAAAATCTCCGCTCTTTTGCTTTGCAAAAATTGCTACATTCTTTTATCGCTTCGCTTTCCATTTATGGGGTTTCACCCCACACCCCACGATTTTTTTGTAAAAAATCGAGTAAAACTTTAATTTGTGGCAAAGCCACACCTTAACT
>CAYJIJ010000069.1:0-11317 GCA_964370185.1 uncultured Oscillospiraceae bacterium | reverse complement strand
AAAACGACTTGTATTTACTATATCCACCCCCATTTCTGTCGACACAGAAAGTAGAGTGGGGGATTACCTCTATTTATAGCTTTTTGCTATCATTGTAGGGGGCAAAGCCCCTTGCTCCTATTTTAGATTTTTGTATAAATATGTTCGGATTATAGGTCTCACTCTTGGGTGGCAATACCCGAACACACACAGCCGCAAAAGCATCTTCTTGGCATTTTTCCACCCTCACTCTAAGCTTTCCGGGCAAAGCTACTAAGCATTTATATGCTAATTTTCGCTTTCTTCTTGCTCTTCTTCACTCTCTTCATCTTCATCAACTACAAGCCTACCGCCACGATACACAGGCTCTTTTTCTTCTTCCGCCTGCCCATCTTCGGTGGACTCTTCGCCATTTTCATTAGGCTCGCCGTCGGTAGCTTCACTTACCTCGCCCTCTTCCTCCGCAGGTGGGTCGGGCTCTGGAGGGACAAACACCTGATACTTCATCGTTTCAAATCGCTGAATATTATATGGGGTGTACGCCGCCATGATATTGTTTAAAAACAGCAGCTCGTCTATCTCATTTTGCTGTATAAAAGGCACCAGTGCAAGCTGGAAATACCTGCCGTCCACCACATAAACTTCCTCGTAATGATTTACAAGCAGGGGAACAAAAGCATTGCCGTAAGACTCTTTTATCACCATGATGCTTTTGCCATTTTTGTTTTCGGTGGTAATCTTCATCATAGGTTGGTCGCCGTGGATGAAAATCATATAGGCGTTAGACCCCTGTACTCCATGTGCATAAAGTGAGGAAGCATAAGGGTAGTATGGTTGATTTTTTAAATACATCTCGACAGTATGGGGGGTATCAATAGTATAATAATCAACATAATCAGGGTTTTCAAGCAAGCTTTGATCCTGTGTCCATGCATATAATGTGCCGATGAAATTTTCTATTCGTGTGCTTTCGAGCTCTGAGAGAGGGATGGCGTCAAACCCTGCACTCTCGGCAAATGCGGTATAGGCATAATATGCCCCAAGTGCCGTCCAGTGATGGTCGGTGTTAAAATAGATATATTCATCCTTATGCGCCTCGAGCGCTGAGTAAGCATCAACAGCTATAATCCCTTCATCGAGATTATTATATATATGCTCTATTGCAGGCTTTTGAGGATGGGAAATATCGCTGTACCTTTCGGGTAGATAAAATTCTATCGAAGTGGGCACAACCATATTGTAAATCGTAACATCTTCACCGAGAAGCGGTATAAAGGTGTCTATCGTATCGGCATACCATTTCCCTATCGAGGGGTCACCTCCGTATATCGCAAGCCCTCTGCCGTCATAGATGAAGGTGGCACCGAGCTGCTGCCCCTCGGGCTCAGGCTCTGACGGAGCCGTAGAAGGAGCGGTGGAAGAGGTAGCGTCACTGCTATCTTCGGTGGAAGGACTCTCACTCGAGGACGGCGGTGGGGGAGGAGCCTCGGAGGAAGCACCTTGATACAGCCTAACATCATCCTTGCTATATCCCCTTGCCGATTCAAATTCTGCACCGAGTGCCACAAAAAAATCACGCATGGCAAAATTATCGGCATAGTAAAGCGAGAGTGCCGAGGTGTATTCTCCCAAAAAAAGTGCTTCAGTGGAAAACTCGGGAAATGTCGCAAGTGCACGCTTTTCCGCTTCTGAAAACTCCTGTTTAGGTGAAAAGTAGGTGAAGAGTCCCCAAAAAATGAGGAGCGATACAAATATAGCTATATTTAAAAGGGCAATTACCTTTGTATATGCCTTTGGAGAAAATCCATCATATTTTTTATCCACTAAAATCCCCCTTGCTCTCTAATATATATGGTTAATTTCGGGTGTTACCCAAATTCGTTACTGTTTTCATATTCCCACCCACCTGTGTACAGAAATATAGAAATATAAGGCTAAAACCTAAAGTATAAAAACGGATTGTAGCTCTCGCCTACAAGAAGGGCGGTGGAGAGCATTAAAAGTGCCGCTAAAAATATTGGGTTTAGTGTGAGCAGCAGCTTTTGTCCCGATATCGGTGCGTGATTTGCAATAGAGTCTTTGAGCAGTCGCATTATCGGGGTACAAAGCAGAAGTGAGAGTATTAGCCAGTATATATTTGAGGTTATATCGAGCTGTAAATTTATATTGTAAAGCTGTATGCCACCGACGCCAAACATCGAAGCAAGATATGCACCCACCCTTGATAAATCGGTGAAATAGAATATTACAAGCCCGATAAGCACCGCCGTTATCAGATATATGTGCCCAATTATTTTAGGGAGTTTTAGAAGCAATGCGTTTAAAAACTTCTTTTCCATAACCACGAGCACACCCCAGAAAAGCCCCCAAAGCACAAAGTTCATATTCGCCCCATGCCAAAGCCCAGTGGCAAACCACACTATGAGCAGATTGAGCATCTGATGGCGTCTGTTACCACCTAAGGGGATGTAGAGGTAATCCCTGAAAAAGCTACCGAGTGATATATGCCAGCGCCTCCAAAATTCGGTGGCTGAATTTGCTATATAGGGGTAGTTAAAGTTTTCCCCATAGTGGAAGCCAAACATCCTGCCAAGCCCTATTGCCATGTCGGAATAGCCTGAGAAGTCGAAATAAATTTGCAGTGCAAAAAGCAGTATCCCATACCAAGCACCCACAACTGTAAGGGAGGATATATCACCCTCGAGGTAGGGGACAGCGAGTGCGCCCGCAGTGTTTGCAATGAGCACTTTTTTTGCAAGCCCAAACACAAACCTATTTACCCCCGTGCTTATATCCCTTATATCGGTTTTGCGTGAGTCTATTTCATTTGCAATATGGCTGTAACGCACAATAGGCCCTGCCACGAGCTGATGATAGAGGGAAACGAACATCAAAAACTTAAAATATGACTGCTGTGCCTTTACCTCTCCACGGTATACATCCACCACATAGGAGATTGTCTGGAATGTGTAAAATGATATGCCTATGGGAAGTGAAAATTCGGGTAGGGGGAAATTTGTGCCGAGTATGGTATTTATCCCCTCGGTGAAAAAGGCGCCATATTTAAAGACTGAAAGAAGCCCTAAATTTAGTATTAAAGAGCTTGCCACGGCAAGTTTTGCCCTTGAGCTCTTTGGGGGTGAATAATGTATTATAAGCCCATGAATGTAGTCGATAGTTGCGGAGAAAATAAGCAAAAGTATCCACACAGGCTCACCCCAGGCATAGAAAAAGAGCGAAAACAGGATTAAAATCCCATTTCGCACCGCTTTATGCCCCGTGGCATAGTAGAGTATTAAATTGAGTGGTAAGAATATATATAAAAATATTAAATCAGCAAATACCATCTATTATGAACCAACCTTTACAAGCTAATGTGTGTTAAATATGATGTAAAAACCATATGATTATTAAACCATATTATGCCACTGTATGCAATGCTTTATATAAATTTTTTTAAGCGTGGTAAAATTTAAGTAAATTGGAAAATTTATTTTTAAATACTATTGTATTTAGTGAATTTTTGATATAAAATGTAGTAGCTAAAATTAAATTGATAAACATGGCACAATTACGACCATCTTTAATGTGTCTGCTGTGCCTTAGATAGAAAGGAATGGTGATGTTATGTCACTGCTAAAAGGTAGAAAAGCCGAATTTATGATGCTTTGCTGTGTACTTATGTGGAGTACTGGGGGGATATTCATAAAGAGTATACCGTGGAATTCGTTCATGGTGTCGGGCTCACGAAGTCTTATAACTGTTTTCATGCTACTTCTATATATGAAAGTAAATAAAATGAAATTTGAGTTTGACCTCTACTCGATTTTCATAGCCGCCGCAATGTGCCTCAGCCTTTTTGTCTATGTGCCTGCAATGCAGATGACCACTGCCGCAAATGCAACACTCTTAGCTGCAACCCACCCCATTTTCATAATCATCTTTGCTGCACTGCTTTATAAAAAGATGCCTACAAAGAGGGAGATAATAGTTGTAACACTATGTACAATAGGCATATCAATATTCTTTTTAGACGGCCTTTCAATGGGCGGTATGCTTGGGAATATATTCGCACTCACAACAGGCTTTGCAATGGGTGTATCCTATATGGCTTCTTCAAAGACAAAAAGTGCCAACTCCAATATGACAGGTGTAATTATTGGTCATACAATAACTGCATTAATAGGTATTCCGATAGGAGTTAGTCAGCCACTTGAAATAACCCCTACAATAGTAGCCACTATGATTGCTTTTGGTATTATAAACACAGGCCTTGCCACATTCTTCTACAATTATGCGGTGAGAAATACCGCTCCGCTAAACTGCTCACTAATAGCCATGCTCGAAATTATTTTAGGGCCATTCTGGGTGTTTTTAATGCTTGGAGAAGTGCCAAGTGTCATGGCGTTTGTTGGCGGCAGTATATTAATGGGCACAATAGTTTGGTGGTGCTTATATAATATTAGCGTTGTGGAAGCTTCGCAGGAGCGCACGCAACAATAGCCCGATTTACTATTATGACCGTCATATCAATAGTTAAAGCATAGAGGGGGGATTTTAATGCAAAGAAGCGCACAGACTGAGAGAAAAGCCATATTTATGATGCTTTGCTGCGTGCTTATGTGGAGCACAGGAGGCATATTTATAAAGAGCATACCTTGGAATTCGCTCATGATATCGGGCAGTAGAAGTTTCATAACTGTTTTTGTGATACTATTCTACATGAAGCTAAACAAAATAAAATTTCAGATGGATAGATATTCTATATGTGTATCTATTTCAATTTGCATAAGCTTTTTTGTCTATGTGCCAGCAATGCAGATGACCACCGCCGCAAATGTCACTTTGCTTTCTTCCACCCATCCGCTATTCATAATATTAATCACTGCACTTTTTTATAAAAAGATGCCAACAAAGCAGGAGCTATTAGTTGTAGCGCTTTGTGTAGTGGGGGTTTCAGTCTTCTTTTTAGACGATATTGAAATTGGTGGGATGCTTGGAAATATCCTTGCACTTATTAGTAGCCTTGCAATGAGCATAGTCTACACATTTTCTTCTAAAACAAAAAGTGCTGCCTCAAGCATGTCCGGACTATTGGGTGGACATATACTCACCGCCACAATCGGCGTGCCAATAGGGCTTTTATCGCCACTTCAAATAACCCCAACAATAGTAGCTACCATGATTATATTTGCCATAATCAATACAGGAATGGCAACATTCTTCTATAATTACGCACTGAGAAACACCGCTCCGCTAAACTGCTCACTCATCGGTATGTTTGAGATAGTTTTAGGGCCTTTATGGGTATTTTTACTGCTCGGGGAAGTGCCAAGTAGTATGGCATTTATAGGCGGGAGCATACTCACTGCTACAATAGTATGGTGGTGTGTATACAGTGTTAAAACCGCCACCAAAAGCTGAAAAAACTTTACTTAAAGCCGAAAACTGCCTGAAAGGTAGTTTTTCGGCTTGATTAATAGGTTTAGAGGTGTTTGCTTAACAGACAACAACTTAAGAAAATTATCCCGTATACCTTTCCCGCCGTAGGTGGGGAAGGTATACAAAAAATATTCTACAGCTTAAGTTGTAGAGAGTGGCTTACCCTTGCTTAAGCCACTCTTAAATCCTATTTGGGTGGCTATTTTCGTGGGAGAAATCCCTGGGCCGATGGGCTTTTTAGGTGGAGCGATTGTTATGAGTACGATAATTTGGTGGTGCATACGGGATTCGAAAAAAGCCATAAAAAGCTGATATTCGCTCATTTATCCCCAAATTTAGCCGAAAATGGGGTTTATGCACAGGCTATATCCCTTAATCTGCAAATATCGCTTGCAAACGCTTATATTTATTGATATAATAAATAGGATAAAATACTTTTCTTTGATTACTAATTCACGAATAAAAAGGAGGCGATACTGTGAGTCCCGAACCGCCTGGTAAAAACTTTATAAATAATATATGTGGGGATTGCAGGGTAGCCTTTATTCCTCGCATTTGAGGAGCGTGAATACAATGATAGCATATTACAAAACAATTGATGGAAAGATGACCAAGCTCAGCGGCATGGAAGAGGGTTGCTGGATAAGTGTGGTTGCGCCAAGCCAAAAAGAAGTGGCATATTTGATTGACATTTTCGGGGTGGACAGGGACTTTATCGGCTCTGCACTCGATGAAGAGGAATCCTCCCGTGTAGAAAGCGAAGATAATCAAACACTTATAATAGTCGATATACCCGTACCCGAGCTTTCCTCGGAAAGCCACCTCGCCTTTACCACAATGCCGATAGGCATAATACTGATGGAAAAATGCATACTCACCGTATGTCTAAAGGAAAACGATATAATAAACGAGCTTTATACCACCACGATAAAGAATATAAATACAGCACTTAAAACAAGATTTTTTCTAAATATACTGCTCAGAGTTGCCGCAAAGTTCCTCTCAAACCTAAAGCAGATAGATAAAATGGCGACCACCTCAGAAAAAATCCTCCACAAGTCCATGAGAAACAGGGAGCTATTCCAGCTTTTAGGGCTTGAAAAATCCCTCGTTTACTTCTCAACCTCGCTAAAATCCGACGAAATCACACTCGAGAAGATTTTGCGTGGCAGAATAATAAAGATGTATGAAGAAGATCAGGATTTGCTTGAAGATGTGCTGATAGAAATAAAGCAGGCTATTGAGATGTGTAGTATCTACTCTGGGATACTCTCGGGGACGATGAATGCCTCCGCCTCGATAATCTCAAACAACCTCAATATAGTGATGAAAATACTTGCCTCAATAACCATCATAATGGCAATACCCACAATGATATTTAGCTTTTATGGCATGAATGTTTCACTGCTACCACTCGCAAATGGTTGGTTTCCCATTTCACTTGCGGCGATATGTACCCTGATAGCGGTGGCGGTATTGGGCAAGAAAGGAATGCTTTAATTATTTCCCATAATTGATGGATTTTCTTTTAAGCGCTTAGGGAAGCCACCCTAAGATACACTCCCACCATCTGCAAGACGAAAGCATATAAAAAATATTAAATAAAAATTTTTTAGGCATTGTGTTATCCACACAATGCCTAAAAGTTTTATAAGAGAGAAATATTTTCTAACTACACACACTATTTTATTTTTGCAATATTGCTCCACGAGGGGAAAGTGAAAAAAATCACATACCCTTCCTCACAAGAGCTTCTTTTAAATCTATAATCCTCTGATTTCTGCTACCCCTGAATTTCAGCAGTAAATCCCGTTCTTCTTCCACATATTTGCCATCAATTAAGCTACTGCATAAAGAAAGAAGCTCATTTACATCGGAGTCTTGCATCTCCATTAACTGCTCAAAGGTATAACCGCTGTAAATCACGCAGTCAAGCCCCATTTCGACCACCGCCCTCGCCACAGGCAAAAGCTCAGCCGCTTGAAGAATTGGTTCCCCACCGCTGAAAGTAATACCGCTCAGCAGTGGGTTTTTCTTAATTTCTTCTATAATCTTCTCGGCTAAAACAAGTGAGCCACCGTTAAAATCATGGGTTTCGGGGTTGTGGCAACCTTTACATGCGTGAGGACAGCCCTGTGTAAAAAGGGTGAACCTCAGCCCATTGCCGTCCACTATCGACTCCCTCACAACTCCTGCAATTCTAATCAAATTAAATCATCTCCATCTGAATATCGTGCTTCACACGGTCTTTTTCTTCTGCACGCTTACCATTATTAAAGCGGTCGAGTGTGCCCACCAAATAGCCTGTAATTCTGCGAATTCTCTCAAAAGGCACTGCGTCTTCTCGTCTGCCGCATTTAGGGCATTCGTTTCCGATTATGCCAGTGTATCCACAAATGGGGTCACGGTCTACGGGGTGGTTTACCGAGCCATAACCAACACCGCTTTGTTGCATGCAGCGGATAACCGCTTCAAATGCATCTAAATTATTGCAAGGGTCGCCATCGAGCTCAACATATGTGATATGTCCGGCAGTAGTGAGTGCGTGGTATGGCCCCTCAAGCTTAATCTTTTCAAAGGCTGAAATAGGGTAGTGCACAGGTATGTGGAAAGAGTTTGTGTAATAATCCCTATCTGTAACACCATCTATAACACCGTATTTCTTAGCGTCCATCTTTACAAATCTACCCGATAATCCCTCAGCAGGTGTGGCGATAACTGAATAGTTCAGCTTGGTTTTTTCAGCATATACATCCATCTTCTTTTTCATAAAGCCGATGATTTCAAGTCCGAGCCTCTGAGACTGCTCACTCTCGCCGTGATGCGCTCCTGTGAGTGCTGTTAAGCATTCTGCAAGTCCAATAAAGCCCATGGTGAGTGTGCCATGCTTTAGCACTTCGCCCACTTTGTCCTCGGGGCCAAGTTTTTCTGAATCAAGCCAGATGCCCTGTCCCATTAGGAATGGGAAATTCTTAGCCTTTTTCTCAGCCTGTATTTTATAACGGTGCATTAGCTGCTCCGCAACCAAATCCACTTCACGCTCAAGTAGCTCAAAGAAAAATTCAGTGTTCTTATTAGCCTTAATTGCAAGCCTTGGAAGGTTTACAGTGGTAAAGCTTAAATTTCCTCTGCCATAGATGGTTTCCCTGCTTCTATCATAGACATTTGCCACAACCCTTGTGCGGCAACCCATATAAGCAACCTCTGTTTCAGGCTTGCCCTCCACATAATAGTTTTTATTAAAAGGTGCATCTATAAAGGAGAAATTAGGGAAGAGCCTTTTTGCCGATACCTTGCAAGATAGCTTAAATAAATCGTAATTTGGCTCGCCCTCATTGAAGTTGATGCCGTCTTTTACCTTAAATATCTGTATTGGGAAAATGGGGGTTTCACCATTTCCAAGCCCTCTTTCAGTGGCAAGTAGAATATTCTTCATAACCATTCTACCCTCGGCGGAGGTGTCCATCCCATAGTTAATTGAGCTAAAAGGTATCTGGGCACCAGCTCTTGAATGCATTGTATTTAGATTGTGGATTAGTGCTTTCATAGCCTGTGAAGTAGCTTTATCCGCTTCTTTTTCGGTGTAGTTTTCGCATCTTTCCACAATTTTTTTCGCAGTAGTTTCATCGCTTATTTCAGAGAGCTTTTCTGTTAAAGCATTTCTAAACTCTTCTGTCGGTGTAAGTGAGGGGTAAAGCTCTTTTTCTGCAAGCGCTAAAAGAGTTTCTTCCGACCACTTCACAGCTTCCTCGCAAAGCCCCATGATGTCCACAACTTTAGCTAAATTTTGTGTATAAAGCTTTTTATATGTCTTCGCTACACCCTTAGCCATTGCATAATCAAAGTTTGGCACACTCTGTCCGCCGTGCTGATCATTTTGGTTTGACTGTATTGCAATGCACGCCTGAGCGGCATAGGTTTGAATATCTTTAGGCTCTCTTAAAAAGCCATGACCGGTGGAAAAACCATTTGTGAATAGCTTGTCCAAATCAATCTGGCAACAAGTGGTTGTAAGTGTTAAAAAGTCGAGGTCGTGGATATGTATATCACCCTCGTTGTGTGCCTTGGAGTGCTTGGGGTCTAAGACAAACATATGATAAAACTGCTTTGCACCCTCCGAACCGTATTTTAGCATGGTGCCCATTGCAGTGTCGCCATCTATATTGGCATTTTCCCTTTTTATATCATTGTCACTCGCATCGGTAAATGTGAGATCTTCATAAACTTTCATCAGGTTGGTGTTCATATCACGAACTCTTGTTCTATCGGCACGGTAGAGAATGTATTCTTTTGCTGTGCGTGCATGGCCGTGGTCTACGAGCACTTTTTCTACTGCGTCCTGCACTTCTTCAACAGTTGGATAATCGTCGTACTCATGGGAATTTATATAAGCAACTACTTCATGAGCAAGGCTTTCCGCCATCTCTCTGTTGCTCCCACCGAGTGCTTGCGCCGCTTTAAAAATAGCGTCGGTAATTTTCGCTTCATCAAATGCTGTTTTTCTTCCGTCCCTCTTTACTACTTGGGTGTACATACTTATGACCTCCGTACTATAAATTGTATATATTTTTAGTCTTAACAACTATATATTGTGTGCTTTTTTAATTTTATAGCAAATAGGGACTAAAGTCAATAAAACTTTTAATAAAAATTCAAGTAATTAAATAACTTATAAAATGCTACAAAAATGCAGGAATTTTTTTAAAATGTATTGGCTTTTTCTGCTAAGACTAACTCCTATAATTGACTTTTTTTAGGGTATTTTCTGTGTTGTTCGTGCAGAAAACACCCTGAAAAATTATATCGGCTATTTATCAGTTGGATTTTCGGAAATAGTGAGCAAATAATTACAAGAAACTCCAAAAAATTCTGCAAAAACTTTTAGCTGAGTGTCGGCGATAAATCTTCTGCATCCATTTACTTAGCCTTTACCATGTCCGCCATAAAATAGCATCGCTTATCCCCTATATCATAGGAAGCAAAATCAGCATCTCCCTCAGTTGACGATACAGAAAATTCACCGCCTCGGTTTCGTCCATATCGGGTGGTGCGACTGCAATCTCAAAAGAGGGCTTTTTGATAGTGCTGGCAAAGAGCGAGGCGGTAGAGGATAGATTTTCCTCACAAATTATAGATTTGTAATCAATGTCATTTGAGAGTATTTTAGCCATAAGCCTGCACTGGGTGGGGCTGTTTTCGTTTAAATGGGTGGTTATGCTGCCCTCCCCAGCACTAAATGAATAAAATCTGCTTATATTCCACTCACTACAAAGCCCGATAATCTCTTTTGTAGTATCGCCACTTGGCAGATAGGGTATAAGTGAGAGGGACACTTTTTCGAAGAGCCTTTTGGGAAAAATACCGCAGATAGATTTATTTTCACTTGCCGCCTGCACTGCCTCCTCAAAGAATTTAAGCAAAAGCAAGCTGATTATTTCACTACCAATGGCATCTTCGGCGACGATTAAAACAGAATTTTTTGGTTTGCCGACAGTGAGTGAATAGCAGTACTTGCCGATTTCCTCTATCGGGAGCACTGTAATATTGTCGTATCTGCCCTTTATATAATAAACCTTTTCCTTTACGATTTCGCCCAAATTAAGTTTTGCATTATGCTCCATATACGACCTCCTCGGAAATTTTAAATTAATAATCACTCTAAAATACTATATGTTGTAGGAAAGTCCCATTATGAAAAAATTAAAAAGCAGAGCACCCCTCACGCTTTCGACGAGAGGGGTGCTCTCGGCCTTAAGATAAAAGCGAAACCGCAAAATTCAGAGAATTTTTGCTTACTGTGTCGCTAAAAACTTTAAAATTTCCCTCATATACCTTTGTATTATTCGCTTATTTAAAAGTTTTGCTCCTTGTATTTCATCTTTTCTCTTAAGCCCCT
>CAYJIJ010000068.1:0-11544 GCA_964370185.1 uncultured Oscillospiraceae bacterium | reverse complement strand
TTATAATAATTTTGCAAATGTCTTAGGTAGCGGATTTTGCAATCTATAAACTGCTTTTTCTCTCCACTGTAACAATGCCATTATCTCCATCGACAGTCACAATATCGCCATCCTGTATATGATCAACAGGGTCGAAGTCTTTGTCAAAACCCACAACAGTTGGCACTTTCATACAAGCTATGGCAACGCCCGAGCTTGAGTCAACCTTAGTCATAACCATAGCTTTAGGGCCTGCACCAGCCATATGTGCAGATGTAAAGTAGCACGACCAGCCATTAGAACCTTTTGCACCTGGTAATACTAAAATTTTCCCCTTAAAGCTCTGTCCTTTTTTAGAGCAGTTATAGTCGCAGATAACGCCTGTTTCGGGTACAATTCCACCAAAACTCGATATGCTATTTTCGCAAACAAGTGCCTCAGCGGTAACCTTGCCACCGATAACGCCTCTTCCTTTAAATGTTAAGGTCTCCATTTGTACTCCTCCTTCCAACTGCCGCTACAAGCTGCGTCGATACAAGCTTCCATGCCGCCGTAATATGTTTTGCATTCGCTCATGTTTTTCACTGATTTGCACTGCTTTAAGCTATCTAAAACCATAGCCTTGCGTTTAGTTAAGAAATTAGGTCCAATAGTGCCGGGGCAGCTACCTGTGTAGATTTTTCCGCCCGCTTCCTCAATTATTGCATTATAGCCGTTTTCCTCAGCCATAGCTTTTATGGGGTATGTAGTCCATATCATAAGGAGCACGCCCTCTTTTACTTTTCTGCCTTTAAGCAGTTTAGCAATATACTGAATTTGCTTTATGTCATAATGGGGGCAACCAAGGCTTACGCTGTCAATCTCGCCTTCGCCATCATCGCACATTTCCTCATAAACAGGGATGAGTGCATCCTGCTCGATAACGATCGTATCAACTGGCTCTTTGCCGCCAAATGCCTGCTCCCTTGTGAGCGCCTCAGGAGTAACACCTACTATATGGCATAGCTCACAGTCGGACATTAGGCAAACACTTGTTAAAAACTGTCTTATATCATTTAAATATACCTGTCCAAAATCGCCCTCGATAACTGGAATACAGCTAAATGGTAGAGCGGCACCTACTGCCTTGCCAAGCATATCCCATTCGAGTAAATTCTTAGGCTTTACATTTACCTTTACAAGATGTGTACCAAATCTATTTTCAGGGCAATGCATCCCCCATTTTGGAGTTCTCCCTGTAATGCTCGACCAAAAAGCTGCTTCAATACCATCGGAATTACAAGCCGCTCCCCAAATCGAGTTGCCAACAATTGTAACGCCCGATTCAGTAGTTACAAAATGCTCGCCCTTCATGGGTATCCACCCATTTAGATAGGGTGCGCAAGTGCCTGCAAAGGTTACCCCTGCCTTTTTGGCTTTTTCGATAAAGTCGTTATTTTTATCAAAGAATCTTTTTTCCATGTGAAATTCTTCATAACAGTCCTTATCACAAAGACTAACACAACTCTGTGCCTGACATTCCTCAGCCGTCTCATTAAACTCCACCAGCTCATCGGATAGGCATAAATTCATCTTAGAAAAAACTTCTGTGAAATCATCGGACTTGATAACTTCTAAATAATTGTGTGCGCCACAAAAAACGGTCGCTTTTGTTACAGTGCAAAGTTCAGTTGCGCCCAGTACCTCGGCATAATCCACAATGTTTTTAAGTGCAACCTGTTTTAGTCTACCATGCTTGCCATCAAGCATCTCTTGTTCGTATTCTGTTAAATTTACCAAAAAATTCACTCCCTAATTAATATGTAGTTTTTTAAAATGTAATACAAGGTGTTATTTTGAGACTTTCCATGCTAAATAATATCGAGACGACATATATAATTAAGGTGTGGAAATATTTTAAAAAGCCACTTTCCTTAAAACGGCACCGCTGCTGATATATAATTAACATTCAAGCACTATTATACATAAATAAAGGTATTTATGCAAGCGAGAAAAAGTAATAATGTGGAAGATATTGCTTTAATTTTCATTTGAATAATTTTAGTGAAAAAAAGCCCTGCCGTCATGCTTTAAAGGTATAAACAGTTGTGATATGAAAATCCGTCGAATTCAACAAAATTTGCAAGTTTTCATTCATAAATTCTTAATTGATAATTTATTGACAATATACAATTACATGTTATAATATTAACACAGGACAAATTCGCTAAAAAGATATTTGATATTTGGTGATTAATCCTAAAAATAGAAATAAAATACAAGTGATTATTATTGGTGATTGAAAAATCAGAGGGGAATTAACGATGAAAAAGATTTTAGCTCTTTTACTTGCAAGTTTTATTGCATTTTCTGCTACTGCGTGTAGCACCGAGCCTGCTCCAGCTGAAAGCTCAGAAACACCTGCCGAGAGCGTAGTGCTCACAGGCAGTGCAAAGGGTTTTGGTGGGGACATAAATGTTGAAGTTATTATGGAAGGCGATATTATTAAGGAAATAAAAATCGGAGAACATCAGGAAACACCGAGTATCGGTACAGCGGCAATTGATGCAATCCCTGCCGCAATCACTGAAAATCAGTCGATAGCTGTTGAAGCGGTTTCTGGTGCAACAGTTACAGGAGATGCTATTATAGCGGCAGTAAGTGCGGCACTTATCAACGGCGGATACGATATAGCAAACTACTCAAAAGAAGTGGAAGCAGTGGTGGGCGAGAAAACCGCCGAAACACTCGAAGCAGACATTGCAATAATCGGTGCAGGTGGCGCAGGTCTTACTGCGGCTATCGAAGCTAAGATGGCTGGCAAAGATGTTGTAATATTTGAAAAAATGCCATTTGCAGGCGGCAACACTGTTAAAGCAACAGGCGGTATGAATGCGGCGGAAACAAGCATTCAGGCAGCTGAAGGCATTGAAGATACTGTGGAAATCTTTATTGAAGACACACTAACAGGTGGTTACGACATCGGAAACCCCGAGCTTGTAACTAAAATGGCAGAAGATTCTGCAGAAGCTGTGGAATGGCTTGCAAGCGTGGGCGCACCTTTAACACAGGTTTCCTTCTCGGGCGGTGCTACTAATTCAAGAATTCATCAGCCGGAGGGCGGTGCGGCAGTGGGCGCATTTTTAGTGGAAAGTTTAGTCGCTAAAGCCGAAGAGCTCGAAATTGAAATTATCTACAATACTGAAGTAACAGAAATCCTAATGCAGGACGGTAAAGCTGTCGGCGTGAAAGCTACTTCCGACACAGTGGACTACATGGTAAATTCCGAAGCAGTAATTCTTGCAAGCGGTGGTTTCGGTGCAAATGAAGAAATGTACGCTTCCTATCGCCCCGACCTTGCTGGATTTGTCACCACAAACCATGCAGGCGCAACAGGTGACGGGATAGCAATGGCTACCGCAGTGGGTGCAGGCACAGTGGATGTTGAGCAAATTCAAATTCACCCAACAGTGCACCAAGAAACAAGCATTATGATTACAGAGGGCGTGCGTGGAGACGGTGGTATACTTGTTAACCAAGCAGGCGAGCGTTTTATAAATGAAATGGAAACAAGGGATGTAGTTTCTGCGGCAGAAATAGCTCAAGAGGGCGGATATGCATATGTAATATTTGATCAAAACCTAAGAGAGCACCTATCTGCAACAGAAAAATATATCACAAATGGAATTACAGTAGAGGGTGAAACAATCGAAGAACTTGCGGCAGCACTCGAAATAGACCCCACAGTCCTTTCCGAAACTCTAAACACATGGAATGCAGCAGTTGCAAGTGGCACTGATGCCCAGTTTGGCAGAACTACTGGCATGGAGTCCGATTTAAGCACAGGCCCTTATTACGCAGTAAAAGTATCCCCAGGTGTGCACCACACAATGGGCGGTGTAGCTATTGATGTAAATGCACGGGTGCTAACAGCTGAGGGCGAAGTAATCCCAGGTCTGTTTGCGGCAGGCGAGGTAACAGGTGGTATCCACGGCGGTAACCGCATAGGCGGAAACGCTGTTACAGACATTGTAGTATTCGGAAGAGTGGCAGCAGAGTCCGCTACTGCATATGTTGGAGAATAGTTAATCAGTATTTTCTGCACAGAGTTAAATACATGCCTAATGCCTAAAAACTTAAGACTTTTTCATGATTAAAGATAATAATTTTAGGGTCACGGTAAGGCGTGACCCTAAAATTATTATTAAGCTATATAAAAAACTAAGCTTAGTATGCCAAAGGTTTTTAGATAATAATAATATTTAAGGAGTTTCGTCCGTGGCGAAACTCCTTAAAATCGTTTTATTTTAAATTACTAAAGCGATGTATAAATAATTGGCTAACCCTCGTCTTTAATATACTGAGCAATATCAAAAATGTCACAATCAAGAGCCTTGCAAAGCTTATCCAAAGTTTTAGTTTCTGTGTTTTCATTGTTTTTTAGTCTGCGGATGGTTTTGCTGTCTATACCGGCATTTTCACGCAAATAATAGGTTGAGATATTTTTGGTTTTTAGCAGTTTCCACAGCTTATCATATACTATCATAATAACCCTCCTTGACAATTCACATTATGGGGGTTATAATCACATAATATAAGGGGATATAATCCCCATAATTGATATAGGTGGTATAGTATGAATTGTATAAATAAATTTTGTATCTACTCAGATAGTGATAAGTGCATTTTAGAGGAAATCAATATAAATAGTTTGGGCATTTGCGATACACAAATATTAATTAGCTTAAATGACGATACATTAAAATTAGAAAAAATGAAACTACTTGATAGGTATCGAGGAGAGCATGAGAAATGGGATAAGTAGCAAATATCCTAAAAATATACCTACATACGGAGTATGCAATATAAACTAAATAATTGCACCGATAATCAATCTAACCCTCGTCTTTAACATACTGAGCAATATCAAAAATGTCACAATCAAGAGCCTTGCAAGCTTGGGACAATTATTTCAAAATTCTGTCAATATTTCATTTTTTTCACCGTATTGTAATTTAAGATTAACTAAATCGGGAAGATTTTTTACTGCATATATTGTATAATTTTATTATGGTCAGTAAGATATTGTAAAGGAAAATATACATTAGTTTGAGTTGTTAACATTGTATATTTGCCGATAAAAAGGAATGTAGGTGAGGGGCTATGAGTTTTAAATTTGCACATAATAATATCAATGTATTTGATTTAGAAAAAAGCCTTGAATTTTATAAAGAAGCGCTTGAACTTAAAGAAATGCGTAGACACGACAGCCAAGATGGCTCTTTTACGCTTGTTTATTTAGGGGATTCTATGAGCGACCATCTTTTAGAGCTTACATATCTAAAGGATCGTCAGTCCCCGTATGACTTAGGTGATAACGAGATGCATTTGGCTTTTACCACCGATGATTTTGATGCCGCTTTTTCAAAACACAAGGCGATGGGATGCATATGCTATGAAAATCCAAAGATGGGTATTTATTTCATAAGTGACCCCGATGGCTATTGGCTTGAAATCATACCAGCCAAAAAAAAGTAACTCAATGACAGTAGAATATGTTATCAAACTTTAAGGGAGTTTTGCCAATGGCAAAACTCCCTTTAGACTGTCAAGAATTTACACAATTACGAGCGTGTTCACTTTAGGGAAGCCACCCTAAGCGTTCTCCTCCCCGATATGCAAACTCTTGACAGTCTGAGAATGTTCACAAGACAAAGACAATTCATCATGTTAATTTAAAAAACCACCATAAAAAGTATGGACTTTTTAGCTTAAATAAAGTATAGTATAGTTAGTTGTTTGCCGTTTGTTATATATTATTTAACTTTTATAATACTAAAAAAGGGGGGATTATTATCGAACTTTCAAAGCGTCAACAAGAAATTGTAGATATAATCAAAGAAAACAGTCCTGTTACTGCCGATGAAATTGCCGAGCGTTTCTCGCTATCTAAAGCAACTCTACGGCCTGATTTTGCTCTGCTCACTTATACGGGTATCATATCTGCAAAGCCGAGGGTGGGCTATTTTTACAACGGCACCTCGGATATATCCGACACTTTAAGCGAGATACTGGGCACATTTGAGGTAAAAGACTGGATGGGAGCTCCCTCTGTAATTCTTTCCTCCACCTCGGTACACGATGCGATTGTAGAGCTTTTCACACAGGATGTCGGCAGTCTTTTCATTACAGATGCAGATAATCTGCTCGAGGGAATTATTTCTCGCAAAGACCTTTTAAAGGTTACTATCGGGCAAAATAATTTACATACCATGCCTGTTTCAATGATTATGACTCGTATGCCAAATTTAATAACAATTTCTCCTGAGGAGGCGCTGCTTTTAGCGGCACAAAAGATGGAAACCCATAAAATAGACTCACTGCCAGTGGTTGAAGCTGTGATTATTAACTTAAAGGAAGAATTAAAAGTTATAGGTAGAATTACCAAGACAACCATTGTAAAAGCATTTGTTAAAATAGGGAAGTAGTTTTTAAAAAACACTTTAATATATCAATATTAATTTACAAGCTCGCTCACATATAGCATTTTGTGAGGGGGCTTTTTATTTGAAAGATCACTTGACAAATTAATCACATAAGCAGATAATAACATTATAACAAAAATATTTTAATTAAAAAGATAAAGGAGATTATTATGGCAAATAGTAAAGTTTATTTTACCGACATGCGTGCGCTACCGGGCACAAACCTACTAAAAAAGCTTGAGAAACTTGTAAGAACTGCGGGGATTGAACAGATAGATTTTAAGGACAAATTCACCGCTATTAAAATCCACTTCGGAGAGCCTGGCAACTTAGCTTATCTTCGCCCAAATTACGCAAAAGTGATTGTGGATGTGGTAAAATCACTGGAGGGAAAACCATTTTTAACCGACTGTAATACCCTCTATGTCGGCAGAAGAAAGGACGCCCTTGAGCACCTTGAAGCCGCATACGAAAATGGATATTCCCCTTTTTCTACCGGATGTCATGTAATCATTGCGGATGGGCTAAAGGGCACCGATGAAACAATTGTCCCCATAAACGGCGAGCTTGTTAAAGAGGCGAAAATCGGGACAGCAATCATGGATGCGGATATATTCATATCGCTTAACCACTTCAAAGGCCATGAAATGACGGGCTTTGGCGGTGCGCTTAAAAATATCGGAATGGGATGTGGCAGCCGTGCAGGCAAAATGGAACAGCACTCAAATGGAAAGCCAGAAGTTTTAGCTTCAGCATGTAAGAAATGTAAGGCATGTGCAAAAAACTGTGCACATGGAGCAATTACTTTTGATGCGAGTGGCATCGCCTCTATAAACCATGATAAATGCGTGGGATGTGGAAGATGTATAGGCGCTTGCACCTTTAATGCAGTTACCACTCCATGGGATGCGGCGGAGGAAGATTTAAACAAAAAGATGGCGGAATATGCCCATGCTGTAATAAAAGACAGACCTCATTTTCACATCAGCTTGGTTATAGATGTTTCCCCCTATTGTGATTGCCATGCAGAAAATGATGCGGCGGTTATACCGGATGTGGGAATGTTTGCTTCTTTTGACCCCGTAGCACTTGATAGAGCCTGTGCGGATGCCTGTAATAAAGAAACAGGTTTCCAAAACAGCTTCATCGGCGATAAACTTGCAGAGTGCAGGGAGAGTTCCTGCGAATGCAAACATGAGCACAAAGACCATTTTAAGGTTATGCATTCTAATACTGACTGGGAAGTCTGTCTAAACCATGCGCAAAAGCTCGGCATAGGCAGTCAAGATTATGATTTAATTTTGGTTAAATAGTAAAATATTATTTATGGGTCATTTATCTGTCGCTGATAGATAAATGACCCATAAAATTTTAGAAAACTTGCCACCCTAAAACAAACATACGAAATTCACTTGTATGTAGCAAATATCAGTCTGCATTAACTTCTTTTTTAAAAATTTCAGATTATCAAAAGGCTTTTTACAGTCTGAAAGGGGTGGAAAATCCACCCCTTTCAGCTTTATAGGAATTAAACCTACAAAATTTACTATTAAAAAATCAAATTAGCTTACTATTTCATTGAGCTTTCATAAGCCTGGATCATTTTCTTAACCATCTGGCCGCCTACGCTACCAGCTTGCTTAGAGGTAAGGTCGCCGTTATAACCTTGCTTAAGGTTTACGCCCACTTCATTTGCACATTCCATTTTAAATTTACTTAGGGATTCCTTTGCTTCAGGTACTACAGGTTTGTTAGCCATAATTTTGTACTCTCCTTAAAATTTCTTTTTAACAATTTATTAACCTTGCGCTTGCCTTATTAGTATCGGCTATTACGCTTTAATTATTACTACACAAATTTTGGAAATATTGGGTTACAAAAGCGAAATGATATTACATAATCAGCCACCGTTTTCTCTTGCCACTAAGTAGCGATAAAGTGGGAGAAAACATAATAAACACGAAAATTACAAATAGCTTTTATCAGCCTTGATTGTGTTTATCAGTATGTTTTCCCGCATTTTAAGCAATGGAAGATATAATGAAGGCTTTCATTTTGCTCTCATTATATTTATTTTATTTTCAAAAATTCCCACCCTCAGTGATATTGCGGTGCTCGCTATCAGTATGGCAGTATTCTTATCACCTGAGTACTCCACTATAAACTCGGCAGGCTCCGCTATCTTTCCTTTTACGGTGGGTATTGCACGTTGGAGCGAAAGGGATAGCCTCTTATCCTCATCGCTTGCAACTGCAATAGTACTCTTTGTACCAAACCCACAGGAAATCACATGGGCACCATGCTCGAAATTTTCAAAGCTATTTTCGGTGTCGGGATGAATCAGCCAAATTTCAGTATGCTTTGAAATAATCGGAAGCTCTTCTTTTTTAAAATCGCTACCGACTATAACGAACTTCTGGCAGGATACTTCCGAAAGCTGTGAAAGCTCACAAAGTATAAATCCAGCTTCATCACAAAGCTTAATGGAGTCTTCACTTATAAGACTAACTCCATATCCCTCGCCTTTAAGAAATGCATACAGCATATTAAGGAGATTTTCACCATCCCCTTTAATGCTGTTTGCGATTATAGTGTTGCCCAAAAGCTTCCCGCCTTTCAAACAAAAATATAATACCGAGCCAAATGGCATCACGCAAAGCTCGGTATTATTATGCACATTAAAATAAAAAATATTTTAACATATAAAATTTTAATTTAAAGTATTTTATCAAAGGTGTCGGCTCCATGGTAACCCCTATAATCCCACTAAGCTTTTTAAAACTGACTAAAAGATACTTTTGTTGGCTGTGTGTCAGAGTACTGCCAGCTACAAAGCACTGTTAACTTTTCAATTTTCTCACACAATAAAAATAAAAAGGCAAGTGATGAAGCTTCACCACTTGCCTTTAATATAAATTTAAAATTATGCGAAATATCTTTTAAGTAGGCCTAAGAAAGCCTGTCCATGTCTTGCTTCGTCTTTGCACATTTCATGTACTGTGTCATGGATTGCATCTAAGTTTTGTTGTTTAGCCTTTGTAGCAAGTGCTTTTTTGCCTTCACATGCTCCGCCCTCAGCCGCAACTCTAAGCTCTAAGTTTTTCTTAGTGTCTGGGAATACAACTTCGCCGAGTAGCTCTGCAAATTTTGCTGCGTGCTCTGCCTCTTCATAAGCTATTCTCTTATAAGCCTCTGCAACTTCAGGGTAGCCCTCTCTATCCGCTTGACGGCTCATAGCAAGGTACATACCAACCTCTGTGCACTCGCCCATGAAATTCATTCTAAGTGCTTCAATGATTTCAGGGTCAACACCTTGTGCCACACCTATGCGGTGCTCGTCCGCCCATGCATGGTTTTCTTCCTGCTCTTTGAATTTTGTGCTTGGCGCCTTACATTGTGGACATAGGTCAGGTGGTGTGTCCCCCTCGTGCATGTAGCCGCAGATTACGCAAATGTACTTTTTCATGATAAAAAACTCCTCTCAAATTTTGTTTTTATTTTATTTTTAAATAAAATCTTCTGCTAAAGTATACCAATTAAGTATAGTATTGTCAAGAGGCTTTTGTATATTTTTGGATGATTTTCAAAACTTTTTTTGGCTGATAGCTCTTTTTAGACCTCGAATTTTTTATGCTCTTAAGCATTTTATCTTCGTCGCCCGAAAAGAATACATTTTCACCCGAAAAATCAATTTTATTTTCCAAGTTTCTATTTGAAAAATATACTCCTGTCACCACTGAAAAATCAATTTTTTCAGCCTTTAGTATAGATAATAGCACTTCACGGTGGCGCTTAACCTGAAAAAGTGGGTTGTAAGGTGTCTTAATTTCACCGCTTTTAGGTTTTACCTGCTTAAGATTTCTATCGTCCGCTTTTCCACTTAGTATTCCACTAATATTTTTTACCTCTAAAATATAAATTCTTGCAGGTGATATTATTATATAATCAATTTGTGCACTACCAACACTCCCTTTAATTATGATATCGCCAATTACCAAAAAATCATCGGGCAAGTTTGCAAGTAGGGCAAGGGTGCTTTTCTCACCGATTATTCCACCTTTGAGTATACCAAGATTTTTTTTACCAGCTGCAATTATATAAAGCATTGGCAGTATCAGCAAAGTGCCAAAATATATTTTCTCATACATTAAATAAAATACTGCCAGAGATAAAAGTATGAGAATTATAGTATAGCCAAAGAGGGATTTATAATATGCAATCCAAACAGAATTTGCTTTAAATTTATTTATAATTTTCGCCATTTTTACTCCTTTTAAAAAAACTTATTATTTTTTGTATATTTTAAAATGTATCCACAAATAATATAGTCAAAGTGAGGTGAAAAAGATGTCCAAAAAAGAAAACAAAAAACAATATGAAAACAAGCAAAACCCAACAACAACACAGAGCAAAACTCCAAACTCCGAGAATAGCTCAAAACCTTCTACGACAAACGGCCCTTCCCACAATCATAACCACAACCACAACCATAGCAGTAGAGATTCTTAAGAGTGCTTTTAAAAAAAGGAGCGTTTTTTTCTGGGATATTCGCAGAAAAGGACGCTCCTTTTTTTACACTATTTCTTTTACCATATCAATATGGGGGCAGTATTCATCAAAATACTCCTCGCCAACAGCTTTATATCCGAGCTTTTCATAAAATCCCCTCACTCTACACTGAGCCGAGAGCTTTATTTTTTTGCCACCTAATTTTATGATTTCTTTTTCAACTGCAAGCATCAAAAATTCACCGAGATTTTTCCCCCTATGCTTTTTACTTACACATATTCTGCCTATTTTGTGGTAGCCATCGCTGAAAAATGTTCTTCCCACGGCGCAAAGCTCATCCTCGGAGTAAATCGCTATATGTAGGGCGGTTTCATCTATTTCATCTATTTCATTTGTAAATTTCTGCTCATCTACAAAGATTTCCAATCTAAGTGTGGCACATTCGGGCAGATTTTTTAATCCAACCGCTGTTTTTACAGTGTAATTATTCTCCATTTTTCCTCCAAAATAACTATTTTAACTAATTATATTTGAAATGGAAGAGAATATCAAGTAATTTAAACTTAATATTTTTATTGCTAAATTGTAAAAT
>CAYJIJ010000067.1:613-11945 GCA_964370185.1 uncultured Oscillospiraceae bacterium | reverse complement strand
CTTTTTTGTTCCATTTTTTCCTCCGAAATAGGTATTTTGGGTTGCTGTTGTAATGGGGGGTGCATGGTCTGTGATGCGGTGGTGGTGTGGGGTTTTCTCTTTGTGTGTTTTTTTTGATGTCATTGTAGGGGCTGATGCCCACATCAAACCCTGACGGGCAGGAAATCTTAGACGGGTCGATGCACACATCAAACCCTACTTTGCGATTTATTTTTTGATTGTGCGTTACCTCGGGCAAACTGCGGTATCATTGTAGGGTCACGGCTTGCCGTGACCGTTTGTATGCAGGTATCTTTTGTAGATTTGCGTAATTCTCGGGCACAGGGGCCATGCCCCTACAATGGGAAATTCGCATTGTTTTGGATTTCTTAAAATCTCCGCTCTTTTGCTTTACAAAAATTGCTACATTCTTTTTTGGCTTCGCATTTTATCGCTTCGCTTTCCATTTATGGGGCGTTGCCCCATACCCCACGATTTTTTGAAAAAAATCGAGTAAAACTTTAATTTGTGGCAAAGCCACACCTTAACTTTTCACTTTTCACTTTTCACTTAAAAAGCCCTATATATCCAAATTCTGCACATATTTTGCATTCGCTTCTATAAATTCTCTTCTCGGTGCTACCTTATCACCCATAAGTATTGTAAATATCTCATCCGCTTTCTGGGCGTCTTGTAGTTCCACTCTCAGTATTGTGCGCACGGATGGATCCATTGTGGTTTCCCATAGCTGATCTGGATTCATCTCACCAAGACCTTTATATCTCTGTATATCCACCTTGCCCACATTCTCAGGATTAAGTTCTCTTATATATTCATCCCTCTGTGCATCGTCATAGGCATATCTTATCTGCTTGCCCCTGCTCACTTTGTAAAGCGGTGGCTGTGCAATGTAAATGTGTCCATTTTCTACAAGTGGACGCATAAATCTAAAGAAGAATGTCATGAGTAGTGTGCGGATATGCGAACCATCAACATCGGCATCCGCCATTATAATGATTTTGCCATATCTCAGCCTGTCTAAATCAAACTCCTCGCCAATACCGCAACCAAGCGCAGTAACAACCGGCATTAGCTTTTCATTGCCATAAACTTTATCAAGCCTCGCCTTTTCTACATTTAGCATCTTACCCCAAAGTGGAAGTATCGCCTGAAATCTTCTGTCCCTGCCGTTTTTAGCAGAACCACCAGCAGAGTCCCCTTCGACAATGTAAATCTCAGTGAGTGTGGCATCTTTTTCGGAGCAGTCGGCAAGTTTACCTGGGAGACTCGCAGTTTCAAGCGCTGATTTTCTTCTCGTTAGCTCCCTCGCCTTTCGTGCCGCTTCCCTCGCCCTTGCCGCATTTACCGCTTTGTCTAAAATATTTCTACCAACAGCAGGGTTTTCCTCCATGAATGTCATGAGTTTTGCGTATAAAAGATTATCCACTATGCTTCGCATTTCGCTATTGCCAAGCTTTGTTTTGGTCTGCCCTTCAAACTGCGCTTCAGTAAGCTTTACCGAAACAATCGCAGTAAGCCCCTCTCTAACATCCTCACCGGAAAGATTTTTCTCGCTCTCTTTTATGAGGTTGTATTTTTTGCCATAATCATTCATCGCCCTTGTGAGTGCGGCTTTAAATCCTGCCTCATGTGTACCGCCCTCGGTGGTGCCGATATTATTTGCAAAGGAGAGTATCAGTTCGTTGTAGCTGTCGTTATACTGCATTGCAATTTCGGCTGAGTGGTTTTCACCCTCGCAGCATAGATGAATTACCTCGTCATGCAAACATTCAACGCCTTTGCGTGTGTGAATGTACTCAACAAAGCTCTTTATACCACCCTCGTAGCAGAGTTTATTCTCCACTGGCTCGGCATTTCTATTATCAACAAATACTATATTTACCCCTGCATTTAAGAAAGCCTGCTCTCTTAGGCGATTTAGAAGTACATCATATTCGTAATCGGTGGTTTCAAATATTGCAGAGTCGGCTTTAAATGCAATTTGTGTGCCTGTGTAATCTGCTTCGCCAACTATCTTTAAATCCTCAATTATATCGCCTCTTTCAAAGCGCTGATAGTAGCGGTTTTTACCGTCGCACACCTCTACTTCAAGCCACTCGGAAAGCGCATTAACAACCGACGCACCAACCCCGTGCAGACCGCCCGAAACCTTATATCCGCCACCGCCAAATTTACCACCTGCATGGAGCACGGTAAATACAACGGTAACCGCAGGTATTCCCATCTGTGGCTGAATTCCCACGGGTATACCCCTACCGTTGTCTTTTACTCTTATTATATTATCGGGTAAAATTTCCACCATGATTTCACTGCAATAGCCTGCAAGTGCTTCGTCAATGGAGTTATCTACTATTTCATATACAAGATGGTGAAGCCCTTTAGGGCCTGTGGAACCTATATACATTCCAGGCCTTTTTCTTACCGCCTCGAGTCCCTCAAGTACTTGTATCTCACTACCACCATAATTTACATTGTTTTCTACTTCATTCATTTAAAACACGCTCCATTCTTTAAGGACGGACATGGCAAACCATATCCCTGTATATATATAAATTCTGCAAATGCATTTGGCTAAGGCGAAAAGTGACGCCCTTTTATTTAAATCATCTTTGCAAATTTGCAAAATAAAAACACTTTAACTTTTTTCATCAATGCAATTTAATATTTAAATTACTAATATATCCTGCTCTTTTGCTGAGGGTTTTTGGCGATATCTGCGAAATATATACTTTCACTTCGCCCTCTCTATCGCATATCACATAGGATTTCGGGATGTCCTCAGATACATTTACCACATACCCCTTTTTTTCTATCCCTGCAAGATATGCCCTTGTAATTTTAGATATACTGGTATTTTCAAGGTCGAGTATTGCTATTATATCCTCGGTCTTTACCACTACATCACTTCCCAAATGTAGATACACTTTATTCCCCCTTGTTTTTATGAGTAATGAGGAAGTTTCTCTTTAGGCAAAACAAATTTAAAAATCATTTTCACAAAGTGAAAATACACTAACTTTTCACTATTCATTTTTCACTACAAAATTTCCGCTCTTTTGCTCCGCAAAATTTGCTACATTATTTTTTTAGGATTTACCTTTCTTTTCATGGGGCTTTGCCCCATACCCCATAATTTTTTGAAAAAAATTAAGTAAAACTTCATTTCGTTTCGCCATAGGCGAAACACCTTAACTCTTCACTATTCATTTTTCACTTTTCACTACAAATATAAATTAATTCTCAAAGTATTAATTTATATTTGTAACTTCGGTCGCATCTCCATCTTTTATATAAAAGGCTTTTCCTTTTTTTATATCTTTAAAATCCTTTGCATCACAGCAGGTTATAAATATCTGCCCGTCTTTTAATTCATTTAATAGATAACTCTTTCTATGCAGGTCAAGCTCACCCATAACATCATCTAAAAGTACTATTGGCTTTTCGTCCGTGGTGTCTTTAATTATTTCACATTCGCTTAGCTTTAGTGATAATACAATGCTTCGTTGTTGACCCTGTGAGGCATACTGCCTTGCATTTTTATCGTCTAAAAGGATTTCCATATCATCCTTATGTATCCCTATTGTGGTGGATAGATTTTTTAAATCTTCGCTTATATTTTTTGATATTTGCTCTTTAAAATATGCCGCATCTATTTGTTCGAAAGTGTCAAATAATTGCGACTTATAATTTAAAAAAAGCTCTTCTTTTCCTCTTGATATGCCTGCATAAACCTCTTTTGCGTGGGGTTTTAGCTTTTCTAAATAGCTGTATCTTGTCTTTGCGACACTTACTGAAAGCCTTGCTAAATGAGTGTCCCACACCTCGAGTGTGTCTTTAAGTGAGGGATTTCTCGCTATTGATTTTAAAAGATGATTTCGCTGATAAATTACCTTGTGAAAATCATTTAATACCGTGCGGTATTTTGGTTTTATCTGGCAGATTGTGGTATCTAAAAATCTTCTTCTTTCCTCTGGGCCGTTTTTTATCAGCTCTAAATGAATGGGAGAAAATATAACTGCATAAAATTTACCTGAAAGAGCTGTCCTCCCCGATATTTCTATTTCATTTAGTGAATATTTTTTTTGAGGGCTAAGTATTATTTCTGCATTTTGCTCTCTATAATTATCATGAAAATTAATGGATAGCATTGTTCTGTCCATTTTTTCTTTATCGGTGTTTATTAAGCTCTTCTCCGACACTCCTCTAAAGCTTTTATTTCCACTAAAAAGCCATATACCCTCTACTATATTTGTTTTTCCTACACCATTTTCGCCATATATTATATTCACACCGTCGCAGGGAGATATATTAAGGTCGATAAGATTTCTAAAATTTTTAAAGTTTAGGCTATCAATTTTCATTTTTAGAAACCTCTAAAATATAATTGTCGAGCTCAACAATATCGCCATTGTAGAGTTTTTTCCCCCTCATAGTACAAACTTCACCATTAACCTTAACAGCGCCCTCCAAAACTATTTCTTTGGCATGGCCACCTGTTTCAGCAACACCACTGAATTTTAAAAAGCTATCAAGCTTAATAAATTCTGTTTTAATTATGATTGTTTCTTTTATAATATTTTCCACTAAATCACCTAAATTCTTTTACTAATAGAAATTTAATTTACCATCTATAATGCTTAACATACAAAAGTAAGTTTTTTAAAAATAGTTATTATGGATAATTTATTTTTGGTAAATTATTCCGATTTTAATCTAACTGGCAAAACTAAAAATAAAAAATCTTCCCCCTGTGTTGGTAATATTCTCATTGGGGAGAGTGGGCCATTTATTTCGAGCACTATTTCGTCGCATCCAGAAGCTTTTAGTGCGTCGAGCAGATATCTGCTATTAAATCCTATTTCAATCTCTTCGCCTTTAATTTGGCATTTCATTTCGTCATATGCCTTACCTATTGAGGTTGAGCAGGAAATTTTTATCATATTGTCATGGAATTTAATTCTTAGTGGGCTTTTTATTTTATCCGATATTAAAAGAGAAGTTCTTTCAATGGAGTTTATAAAATCTTTTACTTTTATTGTTACTGTGGTGGTACTGCTCTTTGGTATTGCTGATTTATAGTCTAAAAAATCACCGTCGAGCAGACGGGAAATAATTTCATAGCCATTTATATTAAAAATAATATGTTTTCTTGAAACATCAATTACCACTTCATCATCTTCTTCGGAGAGCATTTTCTCCACTTCGGAAAGTGTTTTTCCAGGCACTATAAATATGTGGTTTTCCGATGTGTCCATTTTTTCATTGCGCATTGCAAGCCTAAATCCATCAACCGATATTAATTTTGCATTATTTTCCGCAATATCAAACATTGAGCCTGTGTGCACTGGTTTTGCATCAGTTTGTGCTATTGCAAAATGAGTTTGGCTTATCATTGATTTAAGTTTGTATTGGGATATTTTAACCCTACTGCTTTCGCTTATTGTAGGAAGCTCTGGGAAGTCCTTTGCAGGAAGTCCTATTATTGTATATTCGGTTACACCGCTTTTTATTGTGCAAAGAAGCTTTTCATCCACTTCTATATGTACATTATCGCCCGACATCTTTTTTATCATCTCTAAAAAAAGCTTTGCAGAGATAACTATATCTCCGCCTTCTTCCATTTTACAGGGAATAACAGTTGAAATACCCATTTCGAGATCATAGCCCGATATTTTCATTTCGTTATTCTTTACTTTTATAAGCACACCTTCGAGTGAGGGCAATACCGATTTAGGAGAGACAGCACGGGAGACATTTGTTACAGCATCAATGAGCAGGAATTTTTCGCAAACTATATTCAATTTAATTACCTCCAAATTTAATAATCTAATAAGATATTTTTAAACAGATAGAAAATTATAAATATATATATATAATATAATATAATAATTATAGTAGTAGTAGTAGGGGCTGTTAAAATGTTAGATTAGTTTTAAAAAGCTTTATACATGCGGTTTTATAGCTTTTTTTATTGTGAAAGAATTTAATAATAAAATGTTTAAAATAATAAAAACTTATTTTTTTTAAACTTTTTATAATTTTATATACGTTAATTGTGGAAAGATTGTTATAAAATCAGTTTAAAAATAGATTTAATTTTTTAAAAGAAAAAAGTTTTAAAGAATCTGTGGATTGTTGAAATGTTGAAAAGATTTTAAAATTAACTGTTTCTGATATTTTTAATGATATCTTCGACTGTTTCTTTAAACTTAGAATCAACTTTAAGCTTCTTCTCCACCGACTGTGTTGCATACACAATAGTGGTGTGATCCCTATTAAACTCTTCGCCTATTGCAGAGGTAGACATCTGCGTAATATCCCTTACTATGTATATAGCCGCCTGCCTTGCTTTAGAAATTGGTGCAGCCCTCTTAGTTGAGCGTATATCCTGAGGTGATACGCCAAAAGTCCTTGCAACCTCAGAGATAATCCTCTCTACGGTAACGGGTACTGGCTGATTGTCGTTAAGTATGTCTCTAATGGCATTTTGCGCCACAAGTATACTGGGCATTGTGCCTATAAGTGAATACGCTTTTAGCTTTTTAACTACACCCTCGAGCTGGCGGATATTTGTTTTTAAACGATTTGCGATATGTTCCGCTACATCCTCGGGTAAATTAATATTTAAAAGCTGTGCTTTTCTTCTGATAATAGCAATTCTTGTTTCATAATCCGGTGGCTGTATGTCCGCAATAAGTCCCATTTCAAAACGGCTTTTTAAGCGGTCTTCAAGGGTTTTTATCTCTTTGGGAGGCCTGTCCGATGTGAGGACTATTTGGTGTCCTGCTTCGTGAATTGAATTAAATGTGTGGAAAAATTCTTCCTGTGTGCTCTCTTTACCACCGATAAACTGAATATCGTCGATTAAGAATATATCAGCCTTGCGGTATTTTTGCTGAAATTCCGAGGTGGTTTTTGATTGTATCGCTTCTATCAGCTCGTTTGTGAACTGATCACCCTTTACATAGATGATGTTTGAATTTGGTTTATCCTTTCTAATTTCATGGCAAATAGCATTTAGAAGATGGGTTTTACCAAGGCCGGAGTTCCCATAAATAAAGAGTGGATTATATGCTCTTGAAGGGTCTGCGGCAACCGCCTGTGAAGCTGCATGGGCAAATTTATTTGAAGAGCCTACAATGAAAGTGTCGAATGTGAATTCGTAATCGCCCACAACATTATTTTCACTCACGGGAGCTTCCTCGTTGTTTAAAAATGGCAGATTGACTTCCTCGGCAACTTTTTTGCTATTTACAACTATATTAACTTCAAAACCTAAAACATGCTCAAAGCCATCTTTTAATAGATTTTCATATTTACTTTCTATAATACCTTTCTGAAAATCGGTATTAACACTGAGATACGCAGTGCCGTCTTCGAGCTTTATCGGTTCAATATGTCCAATCCAAAGTCCATAAGCTATTTCAGAAATATTGCTCTTGCAATAATCGGTTACATAAGTAAAAGCTTGTTTAAATGATTCCATAATTTTTTATATACCTCCAAAATTAAAGAAACTGTTAAATATCTGTTGAAAACTCTATAATAACATTCTAAAAACTATTTTTTTAAACAGATAACTAACAAAAATACAATAAAAACATTGTATCACAAAATGCGTCACTTTACAAGTTTTTCACAGGTTATTTCTGTTATATTATATATAGTATATATATAGGGGTTTTTAATGGGGTGAAAATTGTAGTATTTTATGATTGGAGTGAATACTTAGAGCTAAAATAAAGCTAAATTTCTATTGAAATATATATAAATTTAGTATATAATTAGTATGTAAATTGATATTTTAAAAGTAAATGCTAAGCAAGAAACTTCCCTAAAAGGCATATATGGCTAAATTATTTTTATAAAACATAAAAAAACTCTTGACACAGCCCATATACTTAAGTTATACTAATAATCTGCAAGGTTAAACCTCGAAAGGAGGGTGTTTGATGCTTAGAACATATCAGCCAAAGAAACTGCACAGAAAGAAAGAGCACGGCTTCCGTAAAAGAATGAAAACTAAAAACGGAAGAAAGGTGTTGGCACGCAGAAGAGCTAAAGGCAGAGCACGCCTAACTCATTAAGAAATAAAACTGAGTTATAAGGCGGTTATTATTTCTATAATCGCCTTTAAGTTTTCTTAAATGTATAGCTTTCTTTTAGGGCCACAATTATTTGTGGTCTTTGTTTTCGTGTGAGGAATTTTATTATGCCAAAGCCTTTAAAGATCAACAAAAATGGAAGATTTCTAAATGCGTATAAAAGAGGAAATAGCAAAGTTAGCCCGGTGCTTGTTACTTATGTGGTGAAAAATCGCAGAGGTAAAAATGCAGTGGGCATAACCGCTTCTAAAAAAGTGGGTGGTGCTGTGCAGAGAAACAGGGCAAAGCGCCTGATTTCTGCTGCATACAGGGAGTGTTCGCAAAATCTTTTAGAGGGGTATGACATTGTTTTTGTTGCAAGAGCAAAGACATGTGAGGTAAAGATGCAGGATGTTAAAAAATCTATGATACAGCATCTTACCGCCTTAAAACTCATCCCATAAAAAGTGCAAAGGTAAAGTGAAAATATCCCATCTCTTCACTAAAAAAAGGAGTGACAATCTATGAAAACTCTTTTTCTCCTCATAATAAAATTTTATAGAAAATGCATATCTCCGCTTTTTCCGCCGACATGTAGATTCACACCTACCTGCTCGACATACGCCTATGAAGCAATAAGCAAATACGGCGCATTAAAAGGCGGATATCTCTCGGCAAAGAGAATACTGAAATGCAATCCGTTATTTAGGGGTGGTTATGACCCCGTACCGGATGATGTATAGTTTGTTTAAAACTCCTTTCCAATTAGGGAGAGGTAGGGGTGGCATCTGTAATCAGAACATGCCTTAAACTTATAAATTAGCACATATAATGGCGTCTTCGTCCTAAGCAGACGGAGAGTATGCTGTTGTCCTCATCCTTATTCTATGCACTAATTTATGGGTTTAAGGTCGAATATTTTATTAAACATATTCTGATTACAGATGTCACCCTTTACACTATGGAAAAATTAAAAGCTAAATAAAAATATAGCCTTGCAAGCGTATTAATTTTTTCCAAACGGCGAGTAGCGTCGGTTAATATTTAGTTTATTTCTTTTTGGAAATAAAAAATGGAGGATGTAATGGATTTTTTAATGTCACTGATATCCACGCCACTTGGGTGGATAATGTACTATTGTTATGAGTTTTTAGGCAATTATGGCTATGCACTCATACTATTTACAATTATTACAAAGCTTGTTATGCTACCAATGTCGATTAAACAGCAAAAGGGACTTGTAAAAATGGCGGCTATGAGGCCTTATATGGAAGAGCTTCAGGCAAAATACAAAGGCGACCCAAAAACACTCAATGAAGAAATGTCGCTTTTATATCAAAGAGAAAAATATAACCCACTGAGTGGATGTCTTCCAGTTTTAATACAGTTTCCGATACTTTTCGGGCTTATAGACGTGGTTTACTATCCGCTAAAGCATATTTTGCGTATGCCACAGGACATTATAGACAAAGCATCGGAGATAGTTGCAACGCTTGTAAATGTGGAAAATGCAAGAAGCCCTGAAATGCTTATCATCAGGGAAGTTCAAACAAACCCTGCCGCATTTGCGTCGATAGGTGAAGATTTTGTTGCACAAATAGAGCAATTCGACTTTACCTTCCTTGGAATTTATCTCGGCGATACCCCAACATTTGCATTTAATCTTTTAATGCTTGTGCCTATTCTATCCGTACTGACAAGTGGACTTATGATGTATATCACCACAAAGAAAAGCACTGCAAACATGGGTGCAAATAACCCTGCAAATAGCATGACAAAAAGTATGCTCTTTACAATGCCTTTAATGTCTGGATACATTTCTTTTGTAGTTCCAGCAGGTGTTGGTTTTTATTGGGTGTTTTCAAATATTTTTGCAGCTGTGCAAACCCTCATTCTCTATAAAATATACAATCCTCAAGAGATGATTGCCAAAGCTAAGGCGGAGTCCGAGGAAAGAATTAAAAAAGAGCGTGAAGAGCGCATAGAAGCTAAAAAGAAGCTCAAAGAGGGCAAAAAAGAATACGCAGAAAAAGCTATGACAAACAAAGAAATGAACAGCTCTAAAATTTCTGCCGCAAGAAAGAGAATGGCTGAAAAATACGGCGATACCTATAAAGAAGACTAATAATACTGCCGTTATCCACGGTTTTATTGAGTAGGTTTAAAATAAATTTACTATATTAAAAAGCCGTTTTTTCTCGTCAGGCTAATCTGACAACCGAAAAACATGGCACAATTATAAACATCTATTATGTTTTTTTGTGTCATTCGAAGAAAGGAATGGTCATACTTATGAAAAAAGAAATTATTCAAAGCGGTAAAACAGTTGAAGAAGCGATTGAGATAGCAGTTGCCGATCTTGGGCTAAATAGAGAAGATGTAAATATAGAAATCATTCAGCTCCCTAAAAAAGGTTTTTTAGGAATGGGTTCCACCCTTGCAAAAGTTAAGGTTTCATATGAGTTTGAGGCGGACAAAGCAACACATGCGATAGAATACATCAAAACAGTCCTCACAAACATGGGTATTGAGAATTTCGAGGCAAAAGCAACTACCACCGAAGATGCAATTAATATTACACTTGAGGGTGAAAACTTAGGCGCAGTAATCGGACGCAGGGGCGAAACACTCGATGCTATACAATACCTTACAGGCCTTGCGGTAAACCGTGTGGACAATAATTACACAAGAATTAACCTCGACAGTGGAAATTATCGTGAAAAAAGGCAGAACACACTTGTTTCCCTTGCAAAGAAACTTGCGGCAAACACTGCAAAAACAGGCAGAAACTCAACACTTGAGCCAATGAACCCATATGAGCGCAGAATAATTCATGCGACAGTGGCAGAAATCGAGGGAGTAGTGTCTAAATCCATTGGTGACGAGCCAAACAGAAGAGTGATTATCAGCTCGACTTCGGCAAGAAGAAATTCACGCCCACCAAGGGATAATAACAACAGACGCCCATACAATAACGATAAAAAGCCTTATAATAACGATAGAAAGCCTTATAACAAGGATAGAAATGATAGAAAACCATATCAGGCTAAACCGAGCTATGAGAGCAGTGCTCCAACGAGGGAAAATGTGAAAGAAGCTGGAGATAAACCGCTTTATTCCAAAATCGATATTGATTAATAATTTATCAAAGATTCACCCTAAAAAATCCCCCCGCCTTTGGTGGGGGGATTTTAAGTAGGGGCGACCTGTGGTCGACCGCAGATTACCCACAACCCAAAACAAAATGA
>CAYJIJ010000067.1:0-513 GCA_964370185.1 uncultured Oscillospiraceae bacterium | reverse complement strand
AAATCGTAGGGGCGACCTGTGGTCGTCCGCAGATTACCCACAACCCAAAACAAAACAAAAATCGTAGGGGCGACCTGTGGTCGTCCGCAGATTACCCACAACCCAAAACAAAATGAAAATTGTAGGGGCGACCTGTGGTCGACCGCAGATTACCCACACCATAAATATACAATATGTATAAATAAATCTTTCTTTTACCGAAAGGAGAAATACTATGAATAAAACAATAGCCGCCATAGCCACTGCATTTGCGCCTTCGGGGCTTGGTATAGTGCGGATTTCGGGTGATGATGCCCATAGAATTGCCTCAAAAATCTTTTCTCCCGTCGGTAAAAGAAATATTGACAATGTAAAGGGGTTTTCCGCGATTTTAGGGAAACTCTATGACAGCGACGGCGTCTTTGACGATGCCATTGCAACAGTGTTTTTCGCCCCAAAGAGCTACACCGGTGAAAATGCGGTGGAGCTATCCTGCCACGGTGGGACATATGTTATAAGCAGGCTTTTGCGTGC
>CAYJIJ010000066.1:0-12318 GCA_964370185.1 uncultured Oscillospiraceae bacterium | reverse complement strand
ATTGTAGGGGCATGGCTTGCCATGCCCGAGGTTACGCAAAATCAAAAAAATAGCGGACACCCTCGGTCACGGCAAGCCGTGACCCTACAAATGACACCGCAGATTACGCACAATTTAAAATCAAAACGCAAATCCCATTGTAGGGGCGACCTGTGGTCGTCCGCAGATTACGCAAAATGAAAAATAACCCAAAAACACGGAGGAAAATATATTGGCAAAGGATACAATAGTTATAAGAGGTGCCAGAGAGCACAATTTAAAGAATATAGATATAGACCTACCAAGGGATAAGCTGATTGTCTTCACAGGGCTTTCAGGCTCAGGAAAAAGCTCGCTTGCGTTTGACACCATCTATGCGGACGGTCAGCGCAGATATGTTGAGAGCTTATCTTCCTACGCAAGGCAGTTTTTAGGGCAGATGGAAAAGCCGAATGTCGATTACATAGAGGGGCTCTCCCCCGCTATTTCGATAGATCAAAAAACCACCTCGAAAAACCCACGCTCGACAGTCGGCACAGTCACCGAGATATACGACTATCTAAGACTGCTCTATGCGAGAGTGGGCACACCGCATTGCCCTGTCTGTGGCAAGGAAATTTCCCAACAGACGATGGATCAGATGGCGGACAAAGTGATGAGTTTACCCGAGGGGAGCAAAGTACAGATAATGTCCCCAGTGGTGAAAAATCGCAAAGGTGAGCATCAAAAGGAGTTTGACTCCGCAAGACGCTCAGGATATGTGAGGGTGCGAGTGGATGGGAACATCTACGATTTATCGGAAGAAATAAAGCTTGAGAAAAATAAAAAGCACAATATAGATGTAGTAGTTGACCGCCTTGTGATAAAAGAAGAAATCCGCTCAAGGCTTGTAGGCTCGATGGAAAATGCAATTTCGCTTTCGGGTGGGCTTGTGATAGTTGCAGTGACCGACGGCGAAGAAATGCTCTTTTCCCAAAACTACGCCTGCGCCGAGCATGATATAAGTATGCCCGAGCTTGAGCCTGCGATGTTTTCCTTTAACAATCCAAGCGGTGCCTGCGAAAAATGCACAGGACTTGGCACCTTTATGGAGGTGGATCCAGACCTTGTAATCCCAAATAAAAAGCTCTCGATAAACGAGGGCGCTATAAGGGCTTCGGGTTGGTATTTTGCCGAGGGTGGCATTGCACAGATGTATATGGAGGGCCTTGCAAAGCATTATAAATTCTCACTCTCCACCCCTGTAAAGGATATGGAGAAAAAGCATCTCGATTTAATTTTATATGGAAATAATGGCGAGATTATCACGGTGCAGAGGGAATCGGGGAGTATGTCCGGCTCCTATCGCACCGCCTTTGAGGGAGTAATAAACAATCTCCAGCGCCGATTTAAAGAAACAAATAGCGATTGGATGAAAGAAGAGCTCGGCGCACTTATGAGCAGTATAAACTGCCCCGATTGCAATGGGTTAAGGCTTAAAAAATTAATGCTCTCCGTACTTATCGGTGGGATAAATATAAGCCAGCTCACAAATCTCTCGGTGGAAAAATGCCTTAAATTCTTGGATGATTTAAAGCTGAGTGAAAAGGATATGAGAATAGCTGATAGAATAATTAAAGAGATAAAAGAACGCCTTGGATTTTTAAGCAGTGTGGGTCTTGACTACCTCACACTTTCCCGTGCTTCGGGCACGCTTTCGGGCGGTGAAAGCCAACGAATTCGCCTTGCCACACAGATAGGATCTTCCCTCGTGGGGGTGCTCTACATCTTGGATGAACCGAGCATAGGGCTTCATCAGGTGGACAACGAAAAGCTGATAGGCACACTGAAAAAACTGCGTGATATCGGAAATACGCTGATAGTAGTAGAGCACGACGAGGACACAATGTATGCCGCAGACCATATTATAGACATCGGTCCAGGTGCAGGCGTGCACGGTGGCGAAGTGGTGTTTGCAGGGGATGTGGAGGCTATTAAAAAGTGCGACGCCTCTATAACAGGGCAGTATTTAAGCGGCAAAAAGAAGATTGCACTGCCCGAAAATCGCCGTGTAGGCAATGGCAATTTTATCGAAATCAAGGGAGCGGCGGCAAACAATCTAAAAAATGTGGATGTGAAGCTACCACTTGGCACAATAAGCTGTGTTACAGGGGTTTCGGGTTCGGGCAAAAGCTCACTGATAAACGAAATACTCTACAAATCCCTTGCAGGCACTCTAAATGGTGCAAAGCTAAAGCCTGCAAAGCACAAAGAGATTTTAGGGGTGGAGCATCTTGATAAGGTTATAAATATCGACCAATCCCCAATAGGCAGAACTCCCCGCTCAAACCCTGCCACCTACACAGGGGTATTTGGCGATATAAGGGAGGTTTTCGCCCAGACCCCCGAGGCGAAAATCAGAGGATATAATGCCGGGAGATTTTCCTTTAATGTAAAGGGTGGACGCTGTGAAGCCTGTGAGGGTGGCGGTATACTGAAAATCGAAATGCACTTTTTGCCCGATATTTTTGTTCCCTGTGAAGTTTGCAAGGGGCAACGCTACAACAGAGAAACTTTAGAGATTAAATACAAGGGCAAAACTATAAACGATGTCCTCGAAATGACGGTGGAGGAAGCCTGCAAATTCTTTGAAAACCTCCCCAAAATCAAGAGAAAGCTGGACACGCTAAATCAAGTGGGACTTGGCTATATCAAAGTGGGACAACCTGCCACCACCCTTTCGGGCGGTGAAGCGCAGAGGGTGAAGCTTGCCACCGAGCTTTCAAAAAGGCCGACGGGCAAGACTATTTACATCTTGGACGAGCCAACCACGGGACTGCACACAGCGGATGTACACAAGCTAATTGAAGTACTGCAAGTGCTTGCCGACACAGGCAATACAATAATCCTAATAGAGCATAATTTAGATGTGATAAAGATAGCCGATTATATCGTAGACCTCGGCCCTGCAGGGGGCGACAGGGGCGGAATGATTGTTGCCACAGGTACCCCCGAGGAGATTGCCGCTTGCAAAAAATCGGCTACTGGTAAGTTTTTAAAGAAGCTGCTTTAAGGTGTCTGCGATAGTGCTATGGAGGTAATATATACACTGTTTACGCAAATATAGCGGATGTTTCATCAAGGGTAACCCCTATAATCCGAACATATTTATACAAAAATCTAAAATAGGAACAAGAGGCTTTGCCCCCTACAATGATAGTAAAAAGCTATAAATAGAGGTAATCCCCCACTCTACTTTCTGTGTCGACAGAAATGGGTGTGGATATAGTAAATACAAGTCGTTTTTTGCAATGCAAATGGGCACTCTTGCTGTGTCAAACCCTTTTGTAAGGCGGTGAGCATTACTGCAAGGCTTTTCCTTGCCAAAGAACGATTAGGGAGAACTCTCGAATGTTCTCCCTAAAACCCTCTTCATTCGATTTAAGTGGTCGGCGATCCCAACTAAAATCCCTACTATTAGTTGGTGCTCCACTTTTTAATCCACTAATCCCCCCCGCCTTTTAAAAGGCGGATTGGTGCTCCCATGGCTTTATTTTAGATATTTGATTATTAGCTACTTGCTCAGTGCCGCTAAAGCTATCAAGCTAAGCCAATATACCCCTATATTACTCGCTTATTTTAGGATTTAGCTCGATGCCTTAAAGCATTGATAAACTGATAATCTGCGGAAAAATCTAAACCTTTATTTATATCAAAAAACGCCACTATCACCGCCGTCAGGGGTGATAGTGGCATCTATTATATATCCATTATGCTGATTTTACTAATCGCCAAAATGTGTTTGATATAAATTCGGGTATTGGTTTTGATTTGCGCTTATGTAGGACATCATTTCGCTGAGGATGCTTTGTAAGTTTTTCCGATACTGCTCAGGACTGATTTTAGAGGTTGCTTTTAACTTACCATCTTCATCGTATACATCGGAGTATGAAATTGTTTCTCCAGTTGCCTCATTGTTTAGCGGTGAGAATTTATTAGCAAGAGCCAGAGCCTCATCAAGATTATTCCTGAAATGCTCGGTGGTAGTCTGCCTCTGCACTTCCCAAGCCTCTTCTTCCGTCATACCGCTTGCTATCGCATTTTGGTAAATATCCCTACCACTTGGCATGGCAATAGCCGCACTCCAAACATCAGCAAAATAATTACCTTGCGAGCGATTATAGTCCGCCATAGGGTCGTCCACTCTGCCGTCCGCATAAATGGTTACTGCCCATGTGTTTTCATATTTTGATAAATCCACTTTTGCAAGCTCCGTATGGGTGAGCTCGAGTGGCTTTGCGTTTGCATCGGCTTCTCTTGCACTGATACTAAGCTCCACAGTGTCAAATTTGCCATTTTTATTCTCCATTTGAAGCGGTGTGCCCTCGCTTAGATTTTTAGCGGTGAAACTTACTTTCATAGGCATTATCGCCATAGAACTATTACTTACTCCACTTATTGACATAAATGTATCCTCCATGACTTCGAGTGTGTTTTTGCCGAAATTTTCTACCTACTTAATATATCGGACGAAATCGTGAAAACATAAATTTCGGCTCCAACTATCCAAAACCCACTAACTATAATCCCTACACCATGCCCATAGCCCATTCAACGCTAATTGCAACAATAACCACCAAGGCGGATATAATAAATCCATGTATCATCGGCTTTGCGCCTGCGCTTTTCATTTCGCTTATATGGGTGTTAAGCCCGATTGCCGCAAGTGCCGCAACCATTAAAAATTTGCTGAGCTCTTTTGAAAGAGTGGAAATCTCGGTGGGGATTACATTAAAGCTGTTCACAACGGCTAAAAATAGAAATCCAACGATGAACCAAGGGAATAGCGAGAAGAAATTGACCTGTTTATGAGCTTTAGCAGAGCTCGGGGAGGAAACTGCGTAAGCGCCAGACCCACCCTGCATCTCCGCTGAAATTTCAGAAATTTTATCAAGCTGATTAACTTCGTACTTTTCCCCATTTTTCCTAACATGGGAAATCACCTGTGTGGGGGTGGCGAGTTCTTTTTGTTTGGTGCGGATGTGTATATAAGCAAACACGAGTACGGTTGGTATTATCGAAAGAGTACGGGTGAGTTTCACCATTGTGGCAAAATCCCCAGCCATTTCGCTGTAAGCATAGCCAGCCGCCACAACGCTTGAGGTGTCGTTCACCGCTGTGCCCGCCCAAAGTCCATATGCCATGTCGCTTAAATTTAGCATCGTGCCCATAAAGGGAAATGCAACTATCATAATCATGTCGAAAATAAATGTGGCGGACATCGCATAGGCAATATCCTTATCCTCTG
This sequence comes from uncultured Oscillospiraceae bacterium, assembly GCA_964370185.1. Classification (GTDB taxonomy): domain Bacteria; phylum Bacillota; class Clostridia; order Oscillospirales; family Ruminococcaceae; genus CAYJEQ01. Next base: position 7,052 of record CAYJIJ010000066.1, on the reverse strand, counting down.
CTTCAATAACGGGCGCAATTGCCGCAATGGCTGAACCACCGCAAATGCCAGTTCCTGCCGAGATTAAATTGGATAATTTCCAGTTTAACCCGAGCGCCTTGCCGATGAAATACCCACCGCCAAAGCAGGTAAGCAGAGTGAAAAACATAACCGAGAGGGAAATTCCACCCACGGTGAGGATTGTTTGAATACTCAGTGAAGCCCCTAAAAGTATAATTGCAAATTTGAGAATTTGCTTTGAAGTGAATTTGAGCCCCGATTTTAATACAGTGGTATTAAAAAAGCTGTTTATCAAAATTCCAATAAAAAGCGCTATTACAGAAGCGCCGATTAAATGAATGGGGAGTAGCCCCTCGATAAATTGCGCAACAAATGCGATTGCTAAAGCCGTTGCTATGCCGGGTAAGAGCTTAACTATTTCTTTGAAAGATTTCATGTAATTCTCCTCATTTCCACTGTTTATATCTTGATTATATCAGCTTTTAATGATAAAATAAAATAATCATTTCTTATTTGATGATAAAAAATATTTATTAAAGTTGGTGCATTTATGATAGACAATAGAATTTACACATTTTTGGAACTCTGCACATCAATGAACTATCACAGGACTGCCGAAAATTTAAACATGACACAGCCAGCAGTCACACAGCATATAAAGTATTTGGAAAATTTGTATAATGCAAAGCTTTTTAACTATTCAAATAAAAAATTAGTAAAAACTAAAAAAGGAGCCGAGCTTGAAAAATATGCGAGAGAGATAATATCATTGAGCTTTTCAGCGGTGGAGGAGCTTTCGCACAAGGAGAAAACACGGATAAATATAGGTGCTACAAAAACCATTGGAGAATACATGCTTAGCAGAGCAGTGCATTCACTTCTATCAAGGGAAGAGTTTGAGGTGAACTTAGTCATAGACAACACCGAAAATCTACTCGACGGCCTAAATCACTTCAAGCTCGACATATTAATGCTTGAAGGATATCTCGAAAAAGAAAAGCACAAGCACAAAAAAATCTCCGACGAAGAGATAGTAGGAATTTGCGCTAAAAATCACCCATTCGCCTTTAGGGAGGTTTTGATAGAGGAAGTATTTGAAGAAAAGGTGGTTTTGCGAGAAAACGGATCTGGGACAAGGGCGGTATTCGAAAACTTCTTAAAGGAGAAAGGCTATACAGCTGAGGCTTTTAAAAATAAGTCTGTGATAAGCAGTAATAAGCTGATAGAGGACGCAGTGAAAAATAATTACGCAATTTCATTTGTATATGATATTATCCCCAAAAGCAACCCCGATATCGCAAGCTTTAGAATTAGGGAGGGAAAAATAATGCATGAACTGAGCTATGTATTTATAAATGAAAGTAAGGCGGAAAAAATAATAACTTTACTGAGTGAAGATGCAAGATAGCTACATATGTAGCTTTCTATAAGCTTTAATAGTAAAAAAATATAGATGTTAACTTTATTTAAAGAAAAAGTTAACATCTATATTTTTAAATGCGGATAAGAATAGGTTGTGAATTTTGATTACTTAGTAATTAAGCAGGAGTGGACTCAGTGGAACTGAGCAAAAGCGTTTTCGAAAATAAGCAATTATTTTTAATCAATACGCTCCACTTTTGGCAAATGGCTTATAGAAAGGCTTTTGGTGAGATGTTTGCATTTACTACTAAAATAAAATCGCAAGTATATATTATAAGTAAAACTATATACCGCCTTTTTCTTGCAGAGAATAATTTAAGGCGGCATTGATAAAATTCTCGGCAAGCTTTATATTGCCACAAAGATGTATATGTGGATAGCCAACAAAGAGATTATCCCTTGCATGTATGCACTGGTGGGAGCGGCTGCCCTTAGTGGCGGTGATGTCGCTGCCGTAGTCGGTGCTGTCGGAATAATGGAATTCGTGGCAATTTATCTTCTCGCCTTTTTTCATAAGGATGCTATCGGAGTTTGCAGTGAGTGTTTTATACCCAAATCTTACGAGCTTATCGGTGAGTGCAGAATCGGCGGAAATAGCGCCCACAAGCGGATATTTCACACCCTCAGCTGTGATGAAATACTCATTTAGATAGATAAATCCACCGCATTCTGCAAAGGTGGGTAATTTGTTGTCAATTAAATGCTTAATTTGAGTTAACAATGCTTTGTTTTGGCTTAACTGGGGCAAATATTCCTCGGGATAGCCACCGCCTAAATAAAGTGCAGAAATTCCCTCGGGAAGTGCGGAGTCTTCAAGTGGAGAAAAATAGACAAGCTCCGCTCCAAGCTCTTTCAATAGTGTGAGTGCATCCTCATAGTAGAAGCAAAAGGCATTATCCCTTGCCACAGCAATCTTTATAGGAATGTTAACCTTATTTAAATTATGATTGACTATATCACAGGAATACTCCTGATAGGCTTCTGCAAGTGCAATAATTCCCTCGATATCAAGGGTTTCACTTGCTATATCGGCTATTTTATCAAGCTTTGTATTTAAATCTAAAATATCCGAGGGGGTGAGCAGTCCTAAATGCCTGCTCCCTATTTCCGCCTCTTTAATCGGTGGCAGATAGCCATAAACCTTAATTCCCTTTAGATGCTTTTCGATCATATCTTTATAAAAAGGATACATCCCCTTAGAGGTTTGGTTTAAAATTACACCCTTTATATTGTTTTGCTCAAAACTAAGATATCCAGAGATAAGAGCCACGAGTGACAAACTCAGCCCCTTAGCGTTTACCACAAGTATTTCGGGGGTACTCGTGAGCATTGCAAGGTGGTTTGCCGAGGCGGTGGAGGTATTGCCCCCGAGGCCGTCATAGATGCCCATAACACCTTCCATTACCGAAATATCGGACGATGAAGCGGTTTTGTAAAAAAGCTGCTTGACCATATCTTCACCGCAGAGAAATATATCGAGATTTCTGCTTTTTGCACCTATCACCTTTGAGTGGAACATTGGGTCTATGTAATCGGGGCCGCATTTAAAAGCGGCTACCTCTAATTTTTTTCTTTTCAAAAGGCTTAACACTGCACAGGTAATCGTTGTTTTGCCACATCCGCTACCAGTGCCTGCAATCATAATCCTTGGAAGCTTGCTATGCAATTTTCATTCCCCCAGTTTTTGTAGTATTTTTTAGAGCAAATTTAAATTAGTACTTATCTTTTGCTTTCTCGGTAAAAAAGCAGGTTTTGTATTTTTTATGCCTACACAATACTTGGATTTGGGCTGTAAAGCTTACAATTAGCTAAATCGCTACAAAAGTCAACTTTAAAAGCGTAATTAGTTAACAATGTCATATCGAGCTAAAGCGGCTTGTGTGGAGGGGCCGTCAAGAAGATTTCCGCTAAAATCATACCTCGACCCATGGCAGGGGCAGTCCCAGCTTTTTTCATCGGGGTTCCAAGCAAGCTGGCATCCCAAATGGGGGCACCTTGCATCCACAGCATATACCATCCCATCTTTATCCTTATACACGCCCACTTTTCTATTCTCCGCCACTACAATCCCCCCATGCCCAAGCGGCAAATCAGCAACATCAATCGCAGGGACGCCAATCAGCTCGCCAATTATACCCGAAGTTGCCAGAGTGGCATTTTTAGCTATTTCGGCAATTTCATCGGTTATGTGAAATCTACTTGGTGAGAAAGTTTTAGCATAGTGCGGAGTATTGCCCAAAACCACACCGCTTATTATTTTGGCGGCGACCATGGAATTGCTCATCCCCCATTTATTAAACCCAGTTGCCACATATATGCCGTTACCATCCTCGGAGAAATTGCCTATATAGGGGATGTTGTCAGGGGTGATGCAGTCCTGAGCAGACCAAGCATAAACCGGCTTGCAGTTTGGATAGAGCTCTGAGGCTAAGGAAAGGATATTATTGTACCGCTCGAATTTATCGTTTTTGCCCGTGCGGTGGCTCTCACCACCGATTATTGTATATTCCCCATAGTTTCGGAAAGTGTTGCCATCGGGGTCGGCATCAATATAGATATCGCTAAGGTACTCGGCATCTTTAAAGGCTATTAAATAAGCACGCTCTTGATGCATCCTTGCAAAATAAAACCCGGGGATGTTCACAAAGGGATAGCGTGAAGTGAAAATAATTTTCTCCGCCGTTATACTGCCATGCTCAGTTATTATAGTTTTATCTTTTATTTCTAAAGCCTTTGTATTCTCAAAAATTCGCAGCCCCTCGGAAATATTCGCAAGGAATTTTAGAGGATTAAATCTCCCCTGCCCAAAAAACCTAACTGCCGAATGCACTTTTAATGGGAGCTTTATTTCATTTACTAAATCGGCGTTTATGCCAAGGCTGTTTGCTATGTCACATTCTTTTTTTAGCTTTGCGCCGTATTTGCTCGTGGTAGCATAGACATATGCGGTGCACTCTTTATAATCGCAGTCGATACCACGCTCTTTTATCAGATGCTTGTATTCGGATAGCGCTTCAAGCTGTGCGGTGGCATAGTCGGCGGCAACTTCTTTTGAGAATTTCTCTGCAAGTTCACTGTAAACTAATCTATGCTGTACGGTTAACTTCGCCGTTGTGCGCCCAGTGGAGCCGCTTCCTATTCTCTTTGCTTCGATTATTATCGGATCTTTACCCGCCTGTTTTAGCATATATGCGGTTAGTACTCCTGCCATTCCACCGCCAATAATAACTATTTCGGCAGACATATCCCCCACAAGCTGTGGGTGGGATTTTAGCACTACATCCTCTTGCCATAGTGATTTTTTCTGCATAATATCAAGTCCTTTGTTTTTAATGAAAATTTGCAATACTCTTAAAACGCAAATTCACTGATATTATGTGCAGAATAAGGCTAATCTAACAGACTAAAAATAATCGCATTGGAAATAAGAAAATGCTCGGGTGCGATTTTAAGGAAGTTATCACTATAAATAAGCATATTTTTCTCTATAAGTGGGTATGCTTTCTGTATTAATTTTGCACTTTGGCTGGGGAAAGCTTTCTTTAAAAACTGCGTATCAATTCCCTTTGCAAGGCGCAGTCCAAGCATTACATACTCATCGAAAGTGCCCCCTTCGCCATCCTGAATGTAAAGCGGAACGATATCCTCATTGTAAACAAAAGCGTTGATATCACTTACAGTATAAAATCTTTTGCCATCAAAATATGAATGTGCAGAGCACCCAAAGCCGAGATAGGGGGTGAGCTTCCAGTAACTCATATTGTGCTTGCTCTCAAAATTTGGCTTAGAAAAATTTGAAACCTCATATCTGTGATAGCCAGCACTGCTAAATGTATCACAGCAGAGATTGTATAATGAGGCGGACTCATCTTCGGAAAAGTCCTCGGGCGAATAGCGCTTACTAAACGGTGTGCCCTGCTCAATTTTTAGAATGTATGAGGAAATATGCTCTGGGGATAGCGAAATAATCTGCTCAAGGCTATTTCTGAGGGTGGACTCCTTTTGCTCTGGCAGTGCAAGCATAACATCTGCGGAGATATTTTTAAAGCCTGCATTTCTCGCCATGTCAAAAGCGGAATGGATTTCTGCTACTCCATGTGCTCTGCCAAGGAGTTTTAGCTCGTCCTCGTCCATTGATTGCACCCCGTAGGAAAGCCGATTAAAGCCCATTTTAAAAAGGTCTTTTAAGAGTTTTGAAGTCACTGTCGAGGGGTTTGCCTCTATTGTGACTTCAGGATTATTCGGGGAGAAAACCTCGTTTACCACGGTGAGAATTTTATTTAAATTGTCCGCACCGAGTAAAGTTGGGGTGCCACCGCCAAAATATATGGTGTCCGCCGAAAGCTTATAAGGACTATTTTGAATGTGATAAACTAAACTTTTAGTATAATCGTCTAAAATATTTCCTTTTGGTATAATAGAGTAGAAATCACAATACCCGCATTTGCTAACACAGAAAGGTATGTGAATGTAAATACCGCCCCTCATTATTCCAAAAACCCAAAGTTTGAGAATGGGTAGAGTGTAAAATGCGCCTCGCCAATGATATTCTCAGCCGGAATATATGGATTTGTCCAAATTCTTGCATCGGCGGAGCCTGCACGATTGTCTCCAAAGAAGAGATAGGAGTCCGCTGGGACAACAAATTCCTGCTCCCTACCGCCCTCGGGGTATCTCACATAGGGCTCGTCTAAAAGAGCGCCGTTTACATAGACATTTCCGTCCATGTCAATTTTGATAGTTTCCCCAGGCAGACCAACACAACGCTTAATCAGTACTTTTGCATCATCAACGCCGTTGAAGACAATAATATCACCACGATCAATTCGCTCGGCAGGGTTGTGAATATGGGTGGAAAAAATCCAGCTCTCCTCGGCGATGGTGGGAAGCATGGAGCCGGTGGGAACATTTGCCAAGAAAAAGACATATTTGATTAAAAGAAGTACCACTAAAAGCTCAATTACGAGTGGTATTAGAAATTCTTTTAAAAAAGCTTTAAATTTATTTTTTTGGGGCACTTTGGGCTGCTCTATTTCATGTGATTCAATATTTTCTTGCATAGATGTATCTCCAATCAATTAAAACTAAGTAAAAAGGATGCAGTATATTATGTTGCATTATTCCAGATATCTGGGAATAATACTAATTTGAGTTAAGTAATTATCTGCCATCACTTTCGGCTTAAATGAAACGGTGAGAAAGTGGGCATGAAATATAATAAACACTAAGGTTGTAAAAAACTATTATAATGCATAATTGTGTTTATTCTATCATAAAAGCAAAGCGTTATGATAGAATTAGCCATCACTTTCGGTTGCCATAGAATGGCGAGAAAGTGGGCATGAAATATAATAAACACCAAGATTGTAAATAAGTATTATAATGCATAATTGTGTTTATTATAACATAGATAATTGAATTTGTCTTGATTTTATTTAAAATAGTGCACAGAATATAAATAATCCGTAGGATTATTTATATCGTCCATCTGCCCCGTCCTCGGTGCAGGGACATATAAATTTAAATTGCCGTGGGAAGTGTTGCCCACATGGCAAATTTATATTAGGCTTCGCCTAATATAAATAATCCGTAGTATAAAGATAAGCGCAAATCTGAAATAAAGCAATGGG
>CAYJIJ010000065.1:0-13261 GCA_964370185.1 uncultured Oscillospiraceae bacterium | reverse complement strand
TGACCGACAGTTGCTATAACATCGTCGAGTGTTACAGTATCGCCCACAGTAAAGAATAATTCGTCACAGTAATTGTATCGTGAATTCACTCCGCTCCCATGGTCGATTATCATATAATTACCATAAATCTCATCATTTTCCGCTTCAAGCACAATGCCATCGCTGAAAGGATAGATATTATCCCCCACCTTTGCAAATAAATCAAGCTCTGGATGTAGATAAGTGCCATCTGCTTGATAATCGCTGTAATAGAAAGTAACTTGCATTTTACTCAGTGGTTGTTGAATTATAAAATGATTTTCAATAAAATCTGCACTGTCAATATCGGTATTATCCTCTAAAGGTATCTCGGGGTAGGTAATTTGCTCACTCTCGGTGATAGTCGATTCGGAGAAGAGAAAGGAAGTATGCCATGTCTGGCCGAAAGCGAAATTATTGGTTGTCAGTAAAAACTGATACCAATCACCTTCGGGAAGAGGTTCTTCTAAATCGTTTAGGCTGTTTGCAGGGATTTCAATTTCTATTATTTTAGTTTCCTCGGAGGCGATAACGGGGAGGGTTTGACTTATTGTGAGCACTTCCTCTTCGCTACTTTCTCGAATTAACATAATGCTATCACTGAATTTTAAATCCTTATTTGCTAAATTAGTCACCTCTATTTCCACCACTCCATCACCCTTATAAATAGTGTGGAAAATTATTTCGTCGCCATCTATGGCAGAAAATGCACTGTAAGCAAAAGCAGTTACAGCGGTGCTTACTAACATTACACCCAAAGCAAGCGCTGTTTTAAAGCAATAGTTTAATGTAGTGCTTTTTTGTTTATTCATAAGCACCAAAGTGCGGAGTTTTAATTCTTTTGGTGCCTTAATAGGATTATTTTTCATTACTGCATACCTCCATAAGTTTGGGTTTTAAAGTACTGCGTGCACTGTGCAATCTCGATTTAACAGTGCCCTCGGCTATCTGCAAAATTTGTGAAATCTCACTTATCGTATACCCTTCATAATAAAAAAGATAGACGATGGATTTTAATTTCTTTGGCAGTGCAAGGATTTCATTTCTTATAGCATCGGCTGTAAGCCTATCTTCTAAATTCATGCTGGTGTCGATATAGTTTTCATCCAATGTACAGATTTTCTTTCTAATGAAGCTTAAGTAGAAACTTTTTGCACGATTAATAGTGGCTCGTATTAGCCAGTGCTTTAAATGCTCCTCGTTTTCAATTTTATGAGTATTCTTTACAAGCGATATAAATACATCTTGGAAAATATCTTCCGAATCGGCTTTGCTTTTAACGTGTGAAAAAGCAATTCGATAGACTAAATCCGAATACTTCTCGATGATTTCTTCGTTTGAGATATTAATTTTAATCACATCCTTTTACTTATTTGCATAGGGACGAACATCCATATTTATTTGCTAATATATAAATTAGTATTTTAAGTTTTGCTCATGGATAAAGTATGAAAGCTTTCATAAGTAATACTGCACAGAATGGGAAAAGGTTCATTTTATTTTTTAAAATTAATGAATTTATAGTTTAATCTTAGATACTGCATCTATTATACTACAAAAAAACGAGGCAGATTTAAAATCTACCTCGTTTTGTGCAAAAATATAATTTAATAAATCCTATCCAAAATGGGCTACCAATACTTAGCATTAATAGCATTTAGCGCTAAAACGACTCTTCAAGAGGAGGGGTTAAAACCTGTGCTAATATATCGGTTTTAAGGCATGTGTGATATAGGTCATATCTAAATTCATTGAGAATATCATCTATTTTTTCAAATAGCTTCTCCTCGCCGAAGACAAGTGTTGTAACATCGGGGCAATACCTTGTGTTAATCTGGGACATCATGTCTTCACGCATGTCGCTTAAGGTTTTCTCAACAGCATAGCTCCTACCCACGCTATCGGTAGCAGCATCAATCGAGTCGGCTACCGTGATAATATCAATAATTGATTTCACCGCACTTTTCAAATTGTCGAAATCATTTGGATATCCGAATTTGCCATCAAAGCTTTTGTGATGCCCAAATGCAATATCTGAAAGATGGGAAAATAGCAGTGAGCCTTCGGATGTTCTTGTTAAAACTGAATCCTCAACAAATTGGTATAGATGGGAGGCTTTGTCCATATCGGTATCGAAATTTGGTGTTGGTTTAATAAACGCTTCGGCTTTTGAAGAATGTTGCTTAATCATTTCAAATTCGTGGTCATTTAATCTTCTAACATAAAATGATACCATATGCGAATAGACGATTTTCCCAATGTCGTGAACAAGACCCGCATACCAAACAAATGTCAGTATTTCATTGCGCTTAGCTAAAACATCTTCTACCGAATTCACATTGGGCAGAGTTAAAAGCTTTTCAGGTGCATGTTTTATAAGGTAATCAGTTATTGCGCAGGAGATTTTAGCCACCATAACCGAGTGGACAAATGTAGGCGGATGCCTAAAGACGGTTAGCTTTAAGAGAAGCTTTAAATAGGTTATATCATCAAATGCAGCAAGACTTCCAATAGCAAAATTAGATAATAGCATTGTTACTCTTGAGCTTGATACATTATTAGGTATACTTTCAACATAGCTAAATACATTGTCTTCCATCTCTTTTGTTATCCGATTTTGATCTTCTTTTGAGAGATTTTCAGGTGGAAAGAGATGCAAATACACTAAAAACAAACTTCCCACATGTAGCTTTTTATATAGGTCATCATAACTGTAATCATCATCCGCCTGAGAATGCATTTCATAGAGTTTTTCAAGCAGCTCTTCACAGCTTATGATGTCATTGTGAAAATTTGCCGCATAAAAATAGTATATGTTTTTAACTTGAACCGATGTGTAATCATTCGTTTCAACCAAATCATCTAAGCGATTGGCTTCATAAAGAAAAGTTGCCGATTCAAGAAGTCGCTTCTTAAACTGTTCGCTAACAACAGCTCTTCTGGGAGAGCGTAAAGCGGTTATAGTGGAGGAACAAAGGTTTTCATGCAAATTTTGATAATATGCCTTTAGTGGAAAATCGGGGTCAACTCTCTTAACAGTGCTATTCCAAAAATCAAGGGCTCTATCATATCTTCTATGTATTTCAACAATATCTGCATTTGCAACACTGATATATGAGTTCCCATAGGCTCTGGCTATAAGATTACGGATTTCGGGATCAAACTCCTCATATCGCTCACTATATGCAATTACATTATCGAAGCAATCGGACATTTCATCTTTAAATAAAAAAGTATCAAGATAAAATAGGGCAAGGCCTTTATAAAACATATTTCGTATATACATAGCATCATCGCCGATGCTTTTTGCATATATCGTTAAAGCATCCCTCACTTGATAGCAAAGTCCTGCATCAATGCTTTCGCGGTATCCAGAAAGCCTCTTTGCAAACTCTTCAAGTTCGAGTGCATTTTTTTCGTTCATTTCACAGGGGTTTTTGATTAAAGGGGTTATGACTTGATCAATTAAATTATTGGTCTCATTTATAATATTTCGAATTTCTATATTACGCTTTGATAGCGTGACTTTAACATCCTCTCGCTTAAGCTTTTCCCCCCCACTAAACTGACTGGAGGCAAGTTCTACGAAAAGCAGTTCATTCTCAATTATTTTTTCAAGTATTCTTTTCATACCATCATCTCTTTTCTCACCCTTCAGTTATATTTTAACACAAAAATAAGATTAATAAAAGAATTAATTTACTTTTCAAGTGATATAATCCATTCTAAAATCTCACTTGCGGTTTCTTTTATTGTGTCGGGTTTTAGGGGTGATTTTAGGCTCGTCGCTTCTATTAAATCGACAAATGTTTTTTCGCTTCCATACTGGATAAGCTCAAAATAGCGGTTAAAAGCGCTATCTCTATTTTTTGTGAACATAGCAAAAATTTGAAGTGCTATAATTTCTGCAATGCCGTACTCAATGTAATAAAAGGGGGATTTATAAATGTGTGTTTGCCGTTGCCAAGCGGCACCCTCACTGAAAAAGGGATAATCATCATAATTAACATGTGGGCGATAGATTTTCTCAAGCTTTAGCCAGAGCTCGTCCCGCTCTTTTGGGGTCATGTCGGGATTAGTATATATCTGCTCTTGGAATTCATCCACTTGAGCGGAATACGCTATGAGAAAAAGTGCGTCCTCGGCATGGGAGATGCTGTATTTAGTAGCTTCTTCCTTGAAAAACAGCTCATACCAAGGAGTCGCAAGATATTCCATTGTCATTGAGTGAATTTCCGAAATTTCCATTGATGTGGAAGCGTATTGCGTTTGCTCTTTTTGAGTAGAGATAAACCTTGCAAGCGCATGACCGAATTCATGTGTAAGCAAATAGACATCGGTTGCTGTGCCATTTAGGTTTACAAAGATAAATGGGTATTGGTATTTAGGGAAAAATGAGCAAAATCCACTCGGCAATTTGCCTTTTTTCGGATATAGATCAAAGAGCTCATTATCAATCATCATATTAATAAAATTACTTGTTTGCTCAGACATTTCTTCAAACATCACTTTTACAGCTCCAAGCATTTCTTCACTCTTAATTTGAATTTTTGCCGCACCGTCTTTAAAAGGAAGTGTTTGATCATAGAAGAAAAAGTCATCGATGGATATTCTCTTTTTGCGCCTTTCTATTATTTTAGTTGTTATTGGTACAATACTCTCCAAAACTTGCGATCTAAAAATCGCCACATCATCACTTGTATAGCAGTTGCGTCGCATTCTTCTGTAAGCCAGCTCAACAAAGCTGTTAAAACCCAGCTTTTTCGCCTGCCGTGTTCTATTTTTTACAAGCTTATCAAAAATATCATCAAGCTTTTCTTTCACTGATTTATAGCACTCGCTTTCAGCCTTAAAAGCTGCTTTGCGCACCTCTCTATCGGTACTCTCCTTATAGGGCGCAAGCATGGATAGAGGGAGTTCTTTACCATCAAAATTTACTATTAGACGGGAAATGATGGTGTTATACTCCAAAACAAGCCCGTTTTCTTCTACTATATCCTCAAGGGTTTCATCACTGATGTTATTTCTCAATAGTAAAAGATTTTTTATAGTGACTTCACCTATTTTATCTTTTAGCTCCTCTAAATACTCGCTGTTTAAAATAAGCTCTGAAATTATCTCATATTTTTTATTTAGTGCCGCCGATTGAGAGGATATATATCTATATTCCTCACGATAATAATCGTCAGAGGTATTTAAAAAATATCTTATTCTCGCAAGCCCAGCGTCAGTATCTAAATCGTCATACATTTTATCAACACTATCAAAAGCCTCAAATTGCTCCTCTGCACAGCTTGCCGCCTTAAAATCTTCAATCGCTTTATCCATGATTTCATGAAGTTTATTATAATCGGGTCTTTCATATGGTAAATCTTTAAATTTCATAAGTGTAATCCTCCATATCTTTTATTATAAACCAAATAGTTTCGCCACTAAAAAAAATGCACCTGCTATTAAAAGAGCTATCGGCATAAATGTTATAAAAGCGGCTATTACTAAGGCTGTGAAATCTCCCTTTTCAAGCTCTAAGGACTCATAGTGCTTATCAAGGTCTTCTTTCTTTTTTTCTTTAAACAAATTCGGTTTTAATTTTTTAAACAAGACTGAAACCTCATTTCCTCCGCTCTCAATTTGAAAGTGGATTGTGGCAAGCTGCAAAATGCCCACTCTCTATTTCGCTCAATACGGGTGCGGTGCTCCTACAAATTTCTGTTGCATAATTACAGCGAGGATGAAATTTGCATCCACTAAAATTATCTGACGGAATTTGTGCATCCCCTGAAATAGGCGCACTAATCTCTTTTTTTACATCTATATCGGGTATTGCGTCGAGAAGTGCCCTTGTATATGGGTGGAGTGGGTTTGAAAATAGATTATCGGTCATGGTAAGCTCGACTATCTCCCCAAGATACATAACGGCTATTCTATCGGAGATAAACCTCACTACGCTTAAATCATGCGATATAAATAGGTAGGTTAAATTGTTTTTTTCTTTAAGGTCGAGCAGTAAATTAATTATCTGCGACTGAATTGATACATCGAGTGTGGAAACACATTCATCACACACTACAAAGCGAGGCTTTAATGCAAGTGAGCGAGCTATGCAGATTCGTTGGCGTTGCCCACCTGAGAATTGATGGGGGTATCTGTGGAGCATATACGGCTGCAAACCACAGCTCTCCATAACCTCAGTAATATACTCCTCAAGCTCTTTATTCCATTTTTTATATATGCCATGTGCGATTACCCCCTCCGCTATCATTTGCCCGACAGTTAGCTTTGGATTTAGCGAAGAATATGGGTCTTGAAAGACTATTTGAAGCTCTTTGCGAAGCCCTCGCATCTCTTCCGATTTAAGAGAGGAAAGCGAAATGCCGTTATAAAGCACTTCACCAGAGGTTTTTTCATATAAATTCAGTATTGTTCGCCCGAATGTTGATTTACCGCAACCCGATTCGCCAACAAGCCCAAGCGTTTCATTCTCATAAATATCTACGGTGACATTATCCACTGCACGCAGATGCTTTTTCGCACCTAAAAAATCAAAGCTCTTATTAATGCGAAAATGCTTTGAAAGACTTTTAACTTCTATTAAAACCTTTTTACCTGACATCATCACACCTCTTTATATCGGGATAAAAACATCTAATTCGATGATTTGCCGACACCTCGACAATGGGTGGCTCTTCGCAGTTACAGCGATTGTCAGCAAAAAAGCATCTTGGGGCAAATTTACACCCAACGGGTAGCTTTAAAGGATGGGGGACAGAGCCTTTGATGGCCGAAAGCCTTCCATCTTTATTTCCGCTTAGCCTTGGTATGCTTGCAAGCAGTGCTTTTGTATACGGATGCGAAAAATTACCATCACTGAAAATTATATCGGCAGAAGCTTGCTCCACAAGCTGACCACAGTATAAAACCGCAACTTCATCGGCAATCTGCCTTACAATGCCAAGGTCGTGAGTTATAAACATTATGGCGGTTTTGCGCGCCTTTGAAAGCTCGGAAAAAAGTGATAATATCTGAGCCTGAATAGTAACATCCAGTGCGGTAGTCGGCTCGTCGGCAATGAGGAGTTTCGGATTACAGGCAAGTGCTATCGCTATCATCACCCTCTGCCTCATGCCGCCCGAGAGCTGATGGGGATATCTATTGGCTGTTTCACTCGGGTTTGGTATTTTAACAGATTCTAAAAGCTTTATTACCTCGAGCTCTGCATTATTTTTTGTAAAACCACGGTGGGTTATAAGGCTTTCGGCTATCTGCTTTTTAACGGTGTAAACAGGGTTTAAGCTCGTCATCGGCTCTTGAAATATCATGGATATTTCATTACCTCTTATCGCACGAATTTCTTTATCGCTAATACTGCTAATATCCCGTCCATCAAATATTATTTCTCCGCTTATCATCTTTTGATTTTTTTCAAAAAGCTTTAATACACTCAGCGCTGTCTGGCTTTTTCCCGAGCCGGACTCGCCTATAACCGCAAGAGTTTTACCCTCTTCAATAGAGAATGAAACACCGTTTACAGCCTTTACTGTTCCGCTTTTCATCTCAAAATATGTATGCAGATTTTTTATCTCAAGTATATTCATAAAACCTCCATTTAGGCTTCTGAGCGAGGGTCAGTCGCTTCTCTGAGTGCATCGCCTATAAGATTTACCGATAGTGCCGCAAAGACAACAAATAATGCAGGAATAAGCCAGCGCCACCAATAAAACTGGATTACCGCTATCTCCTGTGCACTGTTTAGCATATTGCCCCATGTGGGAGTGGGCTCGGACACCCCAAAGCCAATGAATGAGAGCGCCGCCTCCGATAAAAGCGAGGAAGCATACCCGAGTGTAACATTTACAATAACAATGTTTAAAATGCCTGGGAGAATATGCCTCCACATCACACTTCTATTTCGAAGCCCAAGTGCTTTTGCCGCAAGGACGAAATCCTTTTCCCTTTCAAGGAGAATTTGCGCCCGTATAAGCCTTGCGAGGCTCATCCAGCCAAGAAGACCGAGTATCACCATTATCATATAAATTCTCTGCTCTTCACTAATAAATGCACCCACTGCATAGGAGAGAGTTATTGCTATTGGGAAAAATGGGATAGCAGAGAAAACATCGGTTATTCTCATTAGAAGCTGGTCAATGAAGCCGCCAAAATACCCCGAGATAACCCCAACAAACAGAGCAATTGTAGTAGAAATTAAAACAGCAATCGCACCCACAGTAAGCGATATTCTGCCACCGTGCACTATCCTTGTGAAAATATCACGGCCGTATTGGTCGGTACCAAAAAGATAGCCATCATTCCCAAATGCATGAATATCGCCTGTCGAGTCGATAGCATAAAACTGAAAATAGTCGGTATAAATCGTATTTAAGTCGGTAGCATTTGGCAAATTAAGCTGATTTAAATCATTATTCCCAAAGGCTACTATTTTCTCTCCATCGCCGAGTAGGAATAGATTTCTGTATCCTGCCGCAATGGAAGTTACTTTAAAATCCACCGCAGGAATAGCGGAAAGCCCGTCCTGTGCACTTCCCCAGCTATAAACATTCCCCATGCTATCAAGCGCTAAAACATTTCTGTTGCTCGCTTCAATGTCGATAATATCGGCAGTTCCGTCTGCAAGTTCTTTTGGAATTTGCAGGGCAAACTCAGTTCCCTTATCGCCTATAACCTGAACAGTTCCGTCATCAAGAAGCAAAGCAATATTGTTATCAGCCGCCGCAAAATCCACTATATGGCCGTTTACTTTGTATGAAACAAGCAGGGTATTAGTCGCAGTGAGGCTACCCCAGATAAAAATTTCACCCTCGGAGGATAGCAGTGCGGTGTATTGCGACATTGCAGAAGCCTTAATTATAGAAACACCCTCTTTAGAAAAGCTGTCCGTCACTTCTTTTGGTATATCGGTCTGTCCATTGCCATTATATCCCCAGCTATAAAAATTACCATCTTTATCCGCCGCAAAAATATGGTTTCCCCCACATGCAATCTCGACTATCTCGGAAGCATAAACTTCGCTTGGAACATCGAATATATAGGTCGATACATTTTCTTGGCTTTTATTTGGCTCAGTTCCCCATATGTAAAAGTCACCCGATTCGGTAATAGCCGCCGAAAACGATATCCCCGATGAAATTTTTACAATATTTTGCCCCGATAATTCTTTTGGGTAATTTAGATAGTTAACCCCTGGGCGAAGATTTGCATGGGAAAGCTCGGTGTAGTTTTCATTGATGGGTATAAGTGCAGAACCTAAAAAAGACAAAGTAAAAACAAAGACAAAACCTAAAAAGCCAATAATGGCAATTTTATTTCGCAGAAGTTTTTTAACAATTGTCAAAAAAGGTGCATCCATATGCTCAATTAATTCTTCATTCTCTTTGTTTTTAAAAGGTCGTCTAAAGAGACTGAATTTTGAACTTTTGTGCTTCTCGCCATGTTTGTCCATATTAGCCCCTCTGTTACTTAAATTTTATACGTGGGTCGACTGCGGCATATACAATATCGGCAATAACCACCGCAATTAATGATATCATCGCATAGAAGAGGTTTAAGGTTGCCACAAGCTGATTATCTCGGTTTAAAACACCCTCTATTATAAGCTTGCCAATTCCGTTGTATCCAAATATACTCTCAACAATTGCAGACCCTGCAAAAAGCGAAAATAGCGTACCCACAATTATATAGGATATTGGTATCATAGCATTTCGAAGTGCATGGCAGTATATAACAACCTTCTCAGAGAGCCCCTTCGCCCTTGCAGTTCTTATATAGTCCTGACTTATAGCGTCAATCATTGCATTACGAATATAGCGCACTGCACCTGCAAGGCTAACGATTGTGAGTGTAATTGTGGGCAGAATAAGCACTCGCACCCACTCTACAAAAAGCTCCATACCCTCAAGCGTTGAGGTGTTGGGCATTCCTCCAAGTGGCAAGATGCCCAGTGTAACGGAGAAGATGTATATTAAAAGTATCCCTATAAAAAAAGAAGGTGTTGAATATGTAATAAGCGAAAATATCTGCCAACTGTTATCAAACAGCGAGAAACGCTTAGTTGCACATTTAACACCAACGGGTATAGCTATAAAAAGATATAGGAAATTAACGCCTATATTGAGTATAAGCGTGTTTTTCATAGGCTCGGCAATAACTTGTGAAACAGGGCGATTTTCTATATTCGAGTAGCCAAAATCACCGCTTAAAACCCCACCAATCCAAGCAAAATACTGTGTGGCAATATCCTTATCAAGCCCTAATTTTTCGTGCATAGCCTGATATGAGAGCTCATACTGTTCAGGTGTTAAATCTGGGGGAAGCATAAGCGCCACAGGGTCACCCGGCATAATTTTAATCGTTCCAAATATTATCACAGATACTAAAAAAGCAATGGGTATTAAGATTAAAATTCTTTTAATTAAATATCTAAACAAAATACCACCCCATATTAAAATATTATAGCCATGAGCAAAACTCTTATTTTCTATCTTTCCTCCCGTACGGGGGGAGATAGAAAAACACATGGTATTCGCAATTATTAAAGCAAATAAAATATTAAAGCTTTAGTTTTGATTATCCATAAAATATTATAGATAAAAAATTAGGGTATTAAGACGAATTGCCATGATAATACTGATAATATAATTAGGACACTCGGTAGACTTCCCCCATCACGGGGAGGGGGGAAGTCTATAAAAATATTCTAATAAAAAGCCACTTATATTGATTAAATCCGAAAGATTACTTTTCGCTCTTGCTTATCTGGCAGATTATGCTTTCATAGCCTGCATAGGCGGTTGTCTGAAAATTATCAACAAAGATATGTGCCATGTCATAATATTCATTGGAGTATAATGGCACTTGTGGCATCAGCTCATTAAATCTAATCTGATACTGGAGCCAAGCGTCAAGGTATCCCTCATTATCGCCGGGTTCAGTAGAGCGCATTTTAATTATAAGCTCATCAAGAGTTTCATCACTGAGCTGGGGTTTATTTACGCTTGTGCCAATAAAATCCGAATGCCATGTGTAGTATCTGTCAAACACCGATGAAAAATTGGTTGCGAGGTTAAAAGTATCATATACACGCTCATCGGTTAGCTCATATGCATTATAATAATTTTTCAAAACAGCGTTCCATTCGCCTTTTTCGAGAATGAACTCAATTCCTGCAAGTGGTGCGTTAGCCGCATACTGTATCTCAATTATATCGGTTAAAACATTATCCTGCCCTAAGTGGTTAATAGTGAGGGTTTCGCCTGCTGAGTTGTGGCGAAGATAGCTTCCGTCCTCCATGGCTTTTGCTCTGTCAAACGGGGTGGTGCCATCCGCTTCATAAATCCACTCAGACATATCAAGATAGTCGTTTGCAATATCAATATTAAAAGAAATAGGTTTTAGTGCCGCCTGCAAATCAGCCCCTGCATCGCTGTACATCCACTGTCCTATACCATATTCAGCATCAACAGTGTTCCCATATCCCGATAATACATATTCAACAACAGCATTCCTATCAATTAGCGAAGCAAGCGCCCAACGAACATTAACATCAGCGGTAGGCCCCATATCGCACATCATTGCAAGGTAGCCATAGCCTGAGCGCAAGTAAGAATTTAATGTTGCGGACTCTGAAGCCTTAACCGCCTCTATTTTTTCACCCTCAACAATGCCCTCAACTATATCAACTTGTCCACTAATAACCCATTCAACATCGGTTTCTATTGGAACAGCTTTTTGAACAACATATTTAAACTCTGGCTTGTCGCCATTTATATCGCCTTTAAAATATTCATTTAGCCCTAAAGTGAGTGTTTGGTTGTCAAATGAAACAAAGCTATAAGGGCCGCAAGTTACTGTTGGCGCATAGCGTTCACTCTCGGAAATTCTGGTGCAGTTTGAAAGAAGGTCGCCCTCAGAAAATACAAACGAACTACCATTTTCATCACTTGCTATTTCGGCGTTCATAAGATATGTATCAAAGTGGATGGGTCCCGTCATAACATGGACAGCTTCCCAGAAGTATGGGAGGTTTTCGGCTGCTACTGTTAGTGAAAATTCGCTGTCGCTTATAAGCGAAACACCGCTAAAGACATCTGTTTCACCATTTTTATAGGCAGTGTAGCCAAAGAGTGTATCACTTCCAACGGAAGTAGCACCTGCCTGTGTCCACTGCGGTGAAGAATACCATAGAATAGAAGCCACATAGTCGTCGGCTTGTATCGGCTCGCCATTGTTCCAAAAAATATCATCGTGCAGTGTAAATATATATGTCTTATTTCCATCATCATCGGTTGAAGTTTGAAGGTCTTTTACAACAACTGAATTGAGTATAATCTCGCCCTCGGTGTCAATCTCATATGTACTCATATAACCGCTTAAAAGCACTTTTGCCGACAAATCATAGGCGTTGTTACCAAAGCCGCTGATAAAGTCGCCCGACATCTCCTGCGTGCCCACCACCAAAGTGTCGAGTGGCACTTCCGAGGTGTACATTGGAGCTTGGCTTTCGCTTGGTGTGCTATCCTCGGGCAAAGAGCTGCTCTCACTGCTGCATGATGTTAATGTGAAAATCATTAGAGCTGTAATAAATAAAATAGAAAACATTTTTTTAATAAAAATTACCTCCACTTTCATATATAATGATTTTATCATATATAAATTCAATTGTAAACGGCTATAATAAATGATTTTTTTAAAAGCTCTCTCGAAAAAATATACGACAAGGCAAAAAAATCGAGGTAGACATTACATCTACCTCGATTGCAGTATTTAGGTGCATATTCTTTATATTTATTTAGTCGTCATACTCTACATCATGTTCCCAAATCGTGCCATCTACAGCACTGATTGTATATTCGTATTCCATCCTTCCGATTTCCCACTCCACTTCGTATTCAGCATAGCCGTCATCAAAGTCGAATTCGCATTTAATTCGGGTAGCTTCGCTTTCTGTCACACCTGCATGAGCAAGTGCTATTTCCTTTGCACGAGCTTCACCGATATAATCAGTGGAAGCAGTAGCAGTTTGCGAGGCTGTAGGTTTAGCGTCATAGCTTTCCATGTCGTAGTCATAGCCTATAATATCGCCAGTGAGTGCATTTATTTCATAGTCATATTCGGTTGTGCCATCCCAAAACTCCACTTCATATTCCGCTATGCCATCGTCATAATCGAGCTTGCAAAGCATATGCGAAACATCCGCTTCATTCATTCCTGCATGAGCAAGTGCTATCTC
>CAYJIJ010000064.1:0-14101 GCA_964370185.1 uncultured Oscillospiraceae bacterium | reverse complement strand
GGTTTTTTCAAAAAATTATGGGGTGTGGGGCGAAGCGATAAAAAAATGCAGTAGGAGCGAACCTGTGTGTTCGCCCGAGGATGATGCACAATCTGAAATAATGAGAAATCCCACCACCTCGGGCACGGAAAGCAATCCCCCACACCCACACAACATCTCCCCCACAACCCAAAACCCCATGCAGTAAAACACCAATCCAATGGCAAATCCCCCTGCGTGGTCATGGTGGCATTATTGTCCTAAATTTATAAAACAAGCCAAATTTTGATAAATTTTGCACATTATAAATGGATAATGTAAAATAATATTGATAAAGTGTGCATTTTATGCCTATTTAATACAAAAAATCATTGACAATCATGTGAAAATGAAATAAAATATTTATCAGTGCTCAGATATGGGGCGTTTTGTGTAATGCCCAAAAAAATGAAAAAACGAAATAGGCATGAAAAAACAAAATAGGAGTGTAAAAAATGGATTTAATGTTTTTAGCGCCAGTTGGTGCTATTGCGGCGCTCGGTTATGTTTTCATTCTCTTTAACAGAGTTATGAAAGAGGACGAAGGAACTGAGGAAATGAAAAAAATTGCCGCTTCAATTAAAAGCGGAGCAATGGCATATCTTGCACGCCAGTACAAAGGCGTTGGGATATTCTTTGCAATCATGGTAGTAATACTCGGAGGACTCGCTTACGCAGGGCTTGTGAACACCTTTGTTCCCTTTGCTTTTGTAACAGGTGGTTTCTTCTCAGCACTTTCGGGCTACATCGGCATGACAATTGCTACTTCTTCAAATGCAAGAACAGCAAATGCCGCTATGAACAGCCTAAATAAAGGGCTTAAAGTAGCTTTCTCCGCAGGTGCGGTAATGGGCTTTACAGTTGTAGGACTTGGACTTCTTGATATGTCCATCTGGTACTACATACTAAAGGCAATTTATGGCGACAATGTACAGGCTATCGCAAACGCAATGCTTACATTCGGTATGGGTGCTTCAGCAATGGCTCTTTTTGCAAGAGTTGGTGGGGGTATCTTTACTAAAGCGGCGGATGTTGGTGCCGACCTTGTTGGTAAAGTAGAAGCAGGCATCCCAGAGGATGACCCAAGAAACCCTGCTGTTATCGCTGATAATGTTGGTGACAATGTTGGTGACGTTGCAGGTATGGGTGCCGACCTTTACGAATCCTATGCAGGCGCAAGACTTTCCGCATGTGCACTTGCAGTTTCCGCAGGAATGGGTATCACAGGTATGTCCATCCCAGTGGCACTTGCTACAATCGGCGTAATAGCTTCAATCATTGGTACATTCTTCATCAAAACAAAAGAAGATGCTTCCCAGATGGATCTTCTAAAAGCCCTCAGAACAGGGACATACATCAGCGGTGCTTTAGTAGCGGCAGGTGCATACGCACTAATCAGCTACACAGGCGCACCATTCGGCTTATACATTGCAATCCTATCAGGTCTGCTTGCAGGTATATTAATCGGTTACTTCACCGAGTACTACACAGCGGACACATACAAGCCAACTCAAAACCTTGCGGCAACCTCTAAAACAGGCCCTGCAACAATCATAATCGGCGGTCTTGCCCTCGGTATGATTTCCACAGCAATCCCTGTAATTATCGTTTCTATTTCAATTATTGTGAGCTACTTTGCGGCAGGTTCGGGCGCAATGGGTCTATTTGGAATTGGTCTTTCCGCAGTTGGTATGCTCTCAACTCTCGGTATCACACTTGCAACCGACGCTTACGGCCCAGTTGCCGATAACGCAGGCGGTATTGCTGAAATGGCTCATCTCGGCGAAGATGTAAGAAAGCGTACCGACGCACTCGACTCCCTTGGTAACACAACAGCGGCAACAGGTAAAGGCTTTGCAATCGGTTCTGCGGCACTAACAGCTCTTGCTCTTATCGTTGCTTACATCGACCAAGTTAAGATTATCAACCCAGACTATCAGTTTAACCTAAGTATTGATAATCCAATAGTACTTGTTGGTTTATTCATTGGCTCGGTTCTACCATTTATATTTGCAGCTATGACAATGGAAAGTGTTGGTAAAGCGGCACAGAGCATTGTTGAAGAAGTAAGAAGACAGTTTAGAGAAATCAAAGGCCTTATGGAAGGCGAAGCGGAAGCTGACTACAAGAGCTGTGTAGACCTTTGTACAAAATCCGCTCAGAGAGAGATGATTCCTCCTGCAATTCTTGCGATTGTTGTTCCAATCCTTGTAGGTTTCGTTTTAGGTGTAAACGGCGTAACTGCTATGCTTGCAGGCTCCACCGTTACAGGCTTTATCCTTGCTATCATGATGGCAAACGCCGGTGGTGCATGGGATAACTCCAAGAAATACATCGAAGCTGGCAACCTCGGCGGTAAAGGTAGCGACAACCACAAAGCAGCAGTAGTAGGCGATACAGTGGGCGATCCATTCAAAGACACAAGCGGCCCTGCTATCAACATCCTAATCAAACTGCTATCAATGGTAGCAATAGTATTTGCGGCACTATCTGCAAACTTCTCAATATTCTAATAAGCAAAAGTATTAAATACTATCCCTCTGCCACTGGCGGAGGGATTTTTTTAATGCTGAAGTTTACAGGCTTGTAATTAGTAGAGCAAAAAGATTTACAGCGGTGCTCACCACCTTGCTTCGATGATTTCGCACAGGTATACGCTCCACCCACCCCGCTTAGATAAAAAGACATTTCGGTTATAGAGGATACCTCATTATAGAATGCACTTTGAAGCTACCAAGAACAGCAATAAAAAGATGGGATATTTATGCGCAGAATGCCATATGTTTCACAGGAAAAGAAAAGCATATCACTGCATTCCACACAAAGGTCTTATTTGCAATTTATATAAATTTTTTTCATTTATTAAGTCTTGTTAGTTAAAACTGACTAACATAAAAAGTGACCCCCTCCCCAACGCTTGACAATATTATTAGCATATGCTAACCTATATGAGTTAGTTTATTAAAACAAACTTCACTGAGAGGATTAATAGATGAAAAAATACACAATTACTATACTAATGGTTCTACTTACCATAGTGCTGTCATTTGCTTCGATGTTTATAGGGGCATATGATGTATCGCTAAGCGGTGTTTTGGAGGGCGATTTCTTACAGCTCATCGTACTATTTAACGCAAGGCTTCCACGAGTGCTTGCAATACTCTGCACAGGAATAGGCATGAGCATAGCAGGGCTTATAATGCAAAACCTATGCATGAACAAATTTGTTTCCCCTACAACGGGTGCAACTATTTCCTCAGCACAGCTCGGTATTGTTGTAGCAATGCTTTTTATTCCCACAGCAAATCTTGCAACAAAAACCGCATTCTCCTTTGTTGCCGCAGTGCTTGGCACATGGGTATTTGTTTGGTTTGTGCAGAAGATTAAGTTTAAAGATGTAATAATGGTTCCACTTATCGGGATTATGTTTAATAGTGTTATAGGCGGACTGGTGAGCTACCTTGCCTATGAAAACGATTTATCACAGGTTTTGGCAAGTATGCTTGTGGGCGATTTCTCACTCATACTCGCAGGCAGATACGAAATAGTATTTTTAATTTTACCCCTTGTGGTAATAGCATACATCTATGCTAATCATTTTAATATTGTTGGCATGGGCGAAGATTTTTCAACAAACCTTGGCGTAAACTACAAAGTTGTGATGTTTGGTGGGCTTTCCATTGCGGCGGTTATTACGGCGAGTGTCGTGGTGACGGTCGGCACAATTTCTTATATCGGGCTTATTGTCCCAAATATTGTGGCAATGTTTAGAGGAGATAAAATCCGAGGCAGTATTTTAGATGTAGGAGTATTCGGGGCACTATTTGTTCTCGTGTGTGACATTATAGGTAGAGTGGTAATAAGACCATATGAAATGCCAATTGAGCTTATCTCGGGCATTATAGGTAGCTTGATTTTCATAGCGCTACTGTTTAAACGCCTAAGCACAGGTAAACCAAAGATAAAGAAAGAGGAGGTAGTATGCCGTGGATAGAGCTGCAACACTTCCAAACCCTGCACCAGCGGTGGGCAGAGTTCATAAAGCCAAAAAACCGATTTCCTCATTTGTAAAATTGATTAGCCTTATCATATTATCCATTGCACTCGGGCTAATTTATCAGTTTATTAATGTTGATATGAAATTTTTCGACTACGCCATGCATATTCGCACACCAAAGCTCATCACCATGATAATAGCGGCATTTTGCATAGGTACTGCGAGTATAGTATTTCAGTCGATTATAAGAAATAGAATTGTTACCCCCTGCCTTTTGGGTATGAATTCATTATATATTCTAATTCATACCTCAATTGTATTTGTGCTCGGTGGGAGCAGTATTTTAGCGGCAAATAAATATGTGGCATTTGCAGTTGATATTGCGCTGATGGGCACACTCGGTACTATAATTTATGGTACCCTCTTTAGAAAGACCAAATACAACATACTATATGTACTTCTTGCAGGTACAGTGCTTGCAACCTTTTTCACAAGCATCTCAAACACAATGATACGCACAATGGATCCAAACGAATACGACAAGCTTCTAACCGAGCTCGTGGCAGGGTTTGACCATGTAAATGCAGAGCTTATTATGATGTCGATTGCACTTATTTTGGTGACTGCCATCATATTCTGGAAAGATATTAAGCTTTTGGATGTTATTACACTTGGTAAAAACCAAGCAATAAATTTAGGCGTTGATTACGATAAAGTGGTTAAAAGACTGCTTATCGGAGTTACCTTCTTTATTTCAATTGCAACCGCTTTAGTGGGCCCAATTTCATTTTTAGGATTAATTATCGCAAACCTTGCAAGGGAACTATTTAAGACATATAGGCACAGCTACCTGATGATTGGCTCGGCGCTTATGGGTGTGGTGGTACTGCTCGGCGGACAGACATTAATTGAGCATGTATTCGGATTTGGCACACAGATTTCCGTTTTTATAAATTTATTCGGCGGAGCATATTTCTTGTTCCTCGTTTTAAACAACAAAGGGGCGGCATAGCAGATGAAAATTAAAAGTATCCAAAAATATTATGGCGAAAAACAAGTTGTAAAAGAAGTTTCTTTCCAAATCCCCAGAGGTAAGGTTATTTCACTGATAGGCCCAAACGGTGCCGGTAAATCCACAGTCCTCAATATAATCACAAGGCTTATAGCGCAGGACGGCGGCGAGGTGGAGTTTGGCGAAACAGAGCTTAGAAAATGGAAGAGCAAAGAGCTTGCAAAAAAGCTTGCCATACTCACACAGCAAAATAATATCTCGATGAAGCTCACTGTAAAAGAGCTTGTGGCATTTGGGCGCTTCCCCTACTCAGGTAGCAACCTAAATGCTGAAGACTACAAAATGGTGGATATGGCGATAGCCTATATGGAGCTTGAGGAGTTTACCGACCGCTTTATTGACGAGCTTTCGGGCGGACAGCTTCAAAGGGCATATATTGCAATGGTTATAGCGCAGGACACCGACTTTGTCTTCTTAGACGAGCCTACAAACAACCTCGACATATACCATTCCTCAAACCTCATGAAGCTTGTGAGAAGACTCAGCGAAGACCTTGGCAAAACAGTAATTTTAGTACTGCATGAGATAAACTTTGCCGCAGTCTACTCCGATTATATAGCCGCCTTTAAAGATGGCGAGCTCTATAAATTTGGCGAAGTAAAAGAAGTTATGACAAAAGAAACTCTAAAGGCACTATATCAAGTAGAATTTGATATACAAGAGATTAATGGCAAACCGGTTTCGATTTATTATTAAAGAGGTATTATATGACTGAAAATAAAAACGAACTTTTAAATCAAATCGTTAACTGTGGTAGCCTTATCGAGAAAAAAAGAGAGCATTTTAAAAAGATTGATGTAAATGAAGAGGTGCTTCTCAAAGGACTTAGTGAGGAGGAGCAGAAAACCCTCAGCGAACTGCTTGCAAAGCTAAAACAATACTGGGCGGACGCACATAAAGCACGCCATGAAAAAGGATAATTTCATTCAAACACAGAGCAGAAAAGACAGTAAAACAGTTAGAATTTAGCGTCCACATTCAAATTCAAAGTGAAAAGCTAAAACAGCTTTAATTTTAAAAACCCTGCTACAAGCGGGGTTATAAAAAGAAACATGGTTAGTCAATCTAAACTTACGGTATCAAGGCAATTGCCTTAATATAAAAAAAGCTTTTATTTAAGAAAGGATAAAGAAAATGAAAAAATTATTATCACTAATGCTTGCAGGCGCTATGGTATTCTCCCTTGCAGCTTGCTCCACAGCACCTGCTGAGTCCGAAGCACCAGCAAGCTCAGAAGCACCTGCAGAAGCAGAAACAGTTACAGTTACAGTAACGGACGCCGAGGGCGCACCTATTGATGTTGAGTTTCCAGCTAATGCAGAAAAAGTAGTTGTGCTAAACTGGCAAACAATGGACTTCTTAGATGCAGTAGGCATGGGAGATAAAGTAGTTGGCCTAATTAAAGGCGGCTCATATCCCGAGCATTTAGCAAAATATGTTGAAGACGAAAGCATTGCAAATGTAGGTGGCATGAAAGACCCAGACATGGAAGCAATAATGTCCATCGAGCCCGACATCATCTTCACAAGCGATAGAATAGAGGATATGTACGAAGAATTTGCTATGATTGCACCAACAATGTGCGCATATGTAAATTACGAAGCAGGCTTTATGAATAGCTACAAAGAACTTGCTACAAAACACGGCCAGATTTTTGGAGTTTCCGGTGAAATTGATACAATCATTGCAGATTACGAAGCAAGAATTGCAGCAATCGCTGATTTTGCAGGCGAACAAACTGCGTCACTTCTAATATTCGCTGGCGGTCTTAACGCACTTGGTGACCAAGGTCGTTGCTCAATAATCGTTAATGAAATGGGCTTTACAAATGTAAAAGGCGACGAAGATGTAAACCACGGTGATGCAATTTCCTACGACGGTCTGCTCGCACTAAACCCAGATTGGTTCTTTGTTTTGGACAAAGACAATGCAGTAGGCACTGAAGCGGTTGCGGCTATGGAGCAGATGAATAATGAAATCATCATGCAGACAAATGCTTACAAAAACGACCAAATCGTATACTTAGAGCCTGACACAGCTTGGTATGTTGCAGACGGCGGTATCACTTCAATGGATCTTATGATTGCTTGCATTGAAGAAGGCGTTGGCCTTAAATAAAAAGCATTAATGCTTAAATAAAATTCTAAGGGGTATATATCATCGTGATGTATACCCCTTAAATGATGCACCCTTATTCCGCCATATGTGAGGAATAAGGGTGCAAATAGTTTATTTCATGTATATTTCCCATATAATCCGATAATCTTTAAAATAAATGGTAAAAAAAATAAAAAAACCTATAATTAGGAAAATAAAAATAAATTTCGACAAAATATCACTTTTTAACTATGCTATACTTTGAATGTAATTTCCTTTTAATTCTTGGTATGGTATAAATTCCCTAAACTCTGCATAGCCATTTTTGTTGTAGTTCCCTTTAGTTTCTCGGTATGGTATGATGATTTTTTAATTTGCATTTTTAGACTTCACACGCACTACCAATGATACTGCACAAAGCTAACAACTAAACCCATGCCCACCACTACCTCCGATAGAGGTAGTGGTGGGCATGGGTTTGCTTAGATGCCTTTTAGAAAAATGGTAGTTAAAATAGCTGCTGTAATGGTGGGATTTTGTGGTGAGGTATGTTGTAGATGACAGTCATGGAGGATATGGCACTAAGGTGCATAATTTTCCACAGCATTTAGAATTTTGTGTAATCTACGATAAAGCATAATATTATTGAATAAATTTTAGACTGTGCGTGGTCTACGGTGCCATTGTACTGCATTCTTTTTCATCGCTTCACCCCATATCCCACGATTTTTGAAAAAACCCTGTAAAACTTTAATCCGTTTCGCCATCGGCGAAACTCCATAACTCTTCACTTTTCACTTTCATTTTTCACTAAAAAATCCCTCATCTCTTCCTCTTAAGGCTCTGCCCTCTTTTTTCCCTGCCACAAATTTGATAATTCCCAAGCTCGTCCACGGCATATTTTTCTATTGATAAAAGCTTCTTTATACCCTTGCCCCTGAGAGTATATGCGTTGTCGTGGGAGATTATCGCTATTGATGCAGTGAATATGTCGGCGCCCCTGTAATAAAACAGCCCCTCATTCACGCTTTTAACATTGCTCAAGGTGGAGCTTTTAAATGTGGCAGCCATCTTAATCGGCTTTTTAGCAGTTATTTTTATAAGGTCGTTGGGATATAGGGAAAAGAGAAAATTCTCCTCCTGCATCTCCCTCCACTGCTCGAATGGCTTTGTAGCCACACAGGCTTTTGTGGGTAAAGTGGGCTTTATCATGTCGGCGGCATATATCGGAATAAAATAATACCCCTCTCCCTCAACATGATATAGGTCTATGCGCAGCATGTCGCCATTTGAGGCTATGCCACTGTTTACCTCAACGCCATGGCTCATCTTTTCGATAACCTTTACCTTTTTTACAAGGGGCGCAGTTCCACCGCATGGTGATGGCTTATACACAGGCTGCTCAAAAGCCTTTATGGCATCGCCATTTGCAGATATAAGCTTATCAAGCAATAATTCATATAGCAGTCTGTCGTCCTGTGGGTTGTAGTAATTTTCTATGGCGTCACCATTTTTGTTTAGCCTTAAAGAGGTTAGCGGAACTTTTTTAACATAACCATTTAAAGTTTTGCTCATAATGGTTTCACGATGAGCGGTGCCTGTTAATTTTTTTCGCTTCATACGGGATACAAAAAAGGGTTTAATTTTACTTATATCAACCTCGGTGTAGTTTTGCAGTGGATATTTTATCAAGAGTTCACTCGGATTTTCCGAAAATCTATACTCGACTTCCCTGCGAAAACCCTGCCATGGCTCTGGGAAAAAAGGTGAATGCTGTGGCATGGCATCTTTATTATTGGTGCAGTATTTAGTTTCACAAGCGTTTAAATATTTTGTGACCCTCTGTATTATCCCCTCCGAAATACAACCAATTACCACCGCATCAAGAGCGTGGTGTAGGTCGCCATTTTCACGAATTTTTGCAAGCCCAAAGCGCCTGCGCATATATGCAGTTATTCTGCCAGGGACGGATTTTACCTTCTTTTTACCGCTGTAAGTAGCGTCGAAAAGCAAATTGTCGTTTATATAATTTAGCATGAATTTTGTGATTTGCTTAGTGTCGTTTAAATTCCTCTCCCTAACTTTTAAAAAATCTTCCTTGGATAGGCTTTCCTTTAAAAGCTTATCCTTTTTGTTTTTATTTTTCATATTGCTATTTACCCAGAGCTTAAAGCGTTCTTTGTCGGATAGATACTCAAGGGGGAGGCGATTGCCTTTTTCACGGTTTGCATGGGTACGCACTAAGACTTTATTATTATAGCTATCGTCAAAGGTGAGGCTGTAAGGGAAGATGTGGTCTATATCACAATAACCCACCTCAAAAATGCGCTCTAAAGCGAGTGCAGTGTTTGTATAGGGGCAAACTCCCCCCTGCTCCCTAAAAAGCCTCAGCCTAATTATATCGGTGACAGTCGGCGATATCACCCCAAACTCTTTTCTCAAAAACTCTTTTTCCTTTTCGTTACTCCTCCTATTTTCTTCCTGCTCTTTTTCCATCTTTTTTCTTTCACTAAAACTTTTAGACACCTCCCTCCCCACCTCTATGCAGACAATGGCAGGACTTCCATAAATAGCTATAATTTTATTAATAACTTTAATGGCTTGAGAGATAGTACGCTTTACCACTGGGCTTGTTATTTCGGGCAAATCTGGCGGCAGTGGTGGTAGGAATTTATTTTTAACCGTGACGCTATCAGCCTTAAAATCATAGCCTGCAAGTTCACAAGCTTCACTATATTTAAATCCTTTCTCTAAAAAAGGATTAATTTTTCTCATAGCCTTTACCGAGAGATGGGCTACATTTCTAAAGGGGGAAAGCGCAAGGCAAGCCGCTATTTCCTCCTGTGTAAGCCCTGTTTTTGAAAGCTCCTGCTGCAAACTACTTTCGCTTTTAAACACTGTGAATATACGGGCAATTTCGTCCCTGTCACTGATGGAGATATGTTCAATATAGTTTTTGGAAAGCACTGAAAACGCTTTTTTCATGCGGTGATATGCCTTTAAAAACTCAAAAGGTGCCTTCTCCACCTCGCAAGCATCCCTGTCGTCATATGTGAGCATATTAAATCTCTCTTCATCGCCAAGCGCAAGAATTTTGCGTATACGGCTGTATTTTAATTCACTCACACTGTGGGCGGCAGCAATTATAAGGTGCCGCTCAATGTCGGTGAGTGCCCTGCAACTGCCTAAGCCGTTTATAATGGCGATGTTGTTTACCTTTTGCATTAGTATAAACATTTCCGCCGTATAGCTCGCCTTTACTCCCCTCGGCTCCTCTTTTTCAAAGCTACACCTGCCAATCATTTTTTCTATTTGATTTCCTGCATACTTGCTTTCACCGCCGGGGCCCTCTTCAAATGAGCGTTGGCAGAGGGCAATATCGGTGTACTCTTTTTCAAATTCAATGTCGGCATAGGGATTTTTAAAGGAGCGTTGCTTCTGAAAAATTATGCCCATTTCTTCAGCTATCATATCACGGCTTATAGCGTTGTTATACTTCTCGCTTTTATTGCGCTTTGCAAGCAGGAATTTATTGTCCTTATAGAGCATTTCCCCCACC
Organism: uncultured Oscillospiraceae bacterium; assembly: GCA_964370185.1. Lineage (GTDB taxonomy): Bacteria > Bacillota > Clostridia > Oscillospirales > Ruminococcaceae > CAYJEQ01. The sequence goes on along the minus strand of CAYJIJ010000064.1, from coordinate 3,358 downwards.
GTGCAGTAGCGCTTTTTTAGCATAAGCTCTTCATTTATTAAGACGGAGGCGTATACCTGCCCCATGTCTTTATTAGCGGCAATTTCTTTATAAGTCGATTTAAATCCCCGTCTTTTTGCCAGATGCACTAAAAGTCTGGCAAACTCTTCACTGCTTAATTGTCTTTGCAAAGCTTCGTATCTCACCTGATAAATATCGGAAAGACCACCCCTATTATAAAGCGTTTCAAGCTGTGATTTAGTTATAATATTTTTTCGCTCCATTAAGCTTTTTATCCTATCAAGGCGATGTGCCCTACGCCTACCCCTGCGCCTTGCCGCCCTCGCTTCCCGTCGTGGGAGCGCAAGGGGGCTTCCGTCCTTGGGGTTTTCCGCGGCATCAAAAATTCTACTGCCTGCGGTAATAATCCTTATTGGCTCGCCCTGCATATTAGTTTCAAGGACGGAGTATCCCACCGAGGTGATGCCAAGGTCAATTCCAAGTCGATACATAAAAAAGCCCTCCTAAAACAGCAAAAGACACTATACCACCTGGCACAGTGTCTTACTCACGGCACACTGTTTTCACAGGGCCTTATTGTAGAAACCTTTTAAGCCTTGGTATGGTATAAGACTTATCAGTAACACTGAGTTTATCATATTAATTAATATATGTCAACGAATTTTATAGAATTTTAGAATATATTGTATATTATTCATACAATTGGTAGAAAAATGTTAACATTTTGCTGAAATCATCCCCCATGCCACTCGGCATCCACTGCAAAGAGATTTAAAAAAAGAGGGCAAAATTAAATTAGAAGTTATATTCGAATTTGTGAGTGAAAATTGCAGATACTTTTACTATATAGCTCTTGATTTTATTTGAAAACATGGTAAGATTATAAAGAACGAATATTCCGTCGAATTATGCTTTTGGAGCAAGACGGATTTAACACAACATTTTGAAATAATAACCACCTAATATACAGGGAGTAATAATAAATGAAAGATAAATTCGTACTCAAATCGGAGTATAAGCCAACGGGTGATCAACCATCTGCGATAGATAAGCTTGTAAACGGCTTAAACGAGGGCATGAGCGAGCAAACACTGCTTGGGGTAACGGGCTCGGGCAAGACCTTCACCATGGCAAACATCATAGAGAGGGTAAACCGCCCCACCTTGATACTTGCCCACAACAAAACTCTTGCGGCACAGCTCTGTGCGGAGTTTAAGGAGTTTTTCCCCGACAATGCGGTGGAGTATTTTGTGAGTTACTACGACTATTATCAGCCCGAGGCATATATTGCTCATACCGACACCTATATAGAAAAGGACAGTGCAATAAACGACGAAATCGAAAAGCTCCGCCACTCGGCAACCTCCTCCCTATCCGAGCGCAGGGATGTTATTATAGTGGCAAGTGTTTCCTGCATATACAGCTTGGGCGACCCCATCGACTACCGTGACATGGTAATCTCACTGCGAAATGGCATGGAGAAAAACCGTGACGCACTGCTAAAAAAACTCGTAGAAATCCAGTATGAGCGAAATGATATAAACTTCATCCGAGGCAAGTTTAGGGTGCGTGGAGATGTGGTGGAAATCTTCCCAGCATATCTTAGCGACACTGCCTACCGTGTGGAGTTTTTCGGAGACGAGATAGACAGACTAAGCGAGATTAACCCACTCACAGGGCAGGTGAAAAATGTGGTCAGCCATTTGGCGGTATACCCAGCCTCGCATTATATAGTGCCAAGAGAAAAGATGCTTACCGCACTTGATGAAATCAGAGAAGAGTGCGACGAAAGGGTTAAATTCTACAAAGATAATAACCGCCATATCGAAGCACAGCGCATAGCCGAGCGGACTAATTACGACACTGAAATGCTAAACGAAATCGGCTTCTGTAAAGGCATAGAAAACTACTCAAGGGTGCTCTCAGGCAGAGAGCCCGGCAGTACGCCCTTTACTTTGTTTGACTATTTCCCCGAGGATTTTATATTTTTCGTGGATGAAAGCCATGTTACCCTGCCACAGGTTAGGGGGATGTTTGCAGGGGATAAAGCACGAAAGGACAATCTGATTGAATACGGATTTAGGCTTCCCTCAGCGCTCGACAACAGGCCGCTGAATTTTGATGAATTTTACTCAAAGCTAAATCAGACGATATTTGTAAGCGCCACCCCGGGCAAATTCGAGCATGAACACAGCGCCCAGATAGCCGAGCAGATTATAAGGCCGACAGGACTTTTAGACCCCGAAATCACGGTAAAACCAGTTGAGGGACAGATAGACGACCTCTATTCCGAGATAAATATTCGCACCGCCAAGGGCGAGAGGGTGTTTGTCACCACGCTCACCAAAAAGATGGCGGAAGATTTAACCGACTATATGAAAAACTTAGGGGTAAAGATAAAGTATATGCACCACGATATAGACACAATGGAGCGAATGGAAATCATAAGGGATTTGCGTTTGGGTGAATTTGATGTGCTTGTGGGGATAAACCTACTGCGTGAGGGGCTGGACATTCCAGAGGTTTCATTAGTTGCGATACTCGACGCCGACAAAGAGGGTTTTCTACGTTCGGAAACTTCGCTTATCCAGACAATAGGCAGGGCGGCAAGGAATGAAAACGGACAGGTAATCATGTATGCCGACCAAGTTACGGGCTCGATGGAAAGGGCGATGGCTGAGACACTTCGCCGCCGTGAAATACAGATGAAATATAACGAACTGCACGGCATAACCCCTACGACGATTAAAAAAGGCGTGCGTGACATTTTAGAAATCTCAAAGAGTGACGACGGCAAGCTCACCAAAGGCAAAAAGCTGTCACTAAGAGAGAAAAATGCCTTGATAGAGAAATGGACAATGGAAATGAAAAATGCGGCAAAATTGCTTGAGTTTGAGCATGCGGCATATTTGAGAGATAAGATAAATAAATTAAGAGAGAAGTAAAGAGCGGAGATATTTTTAGTGAAAAGTGAAAAGTGAAAAGTGAATAATGAAAAGTTAAGGTGTTTCGCCGATGGCGAAACAGATTAAAGTTTTACTCGATTTTTTTCAAAAAATCGTGGGGTATGGGGCAAAGCCCCATAAATAAGTAGGCGAAGCCGAAAAAAGAGCGGAGATTTCAGAAATCCGTAGGGGCGAACCTGTGTGTTCGCCCGAGGTGATGCACAACCTAAAATAATGTGCAAAATTCCATTGTAGGGGCGACCTGTGGTCGTCCGCAGATTACGCAAAATCAAAAATAATGCAAATCCTAATTGTAGGGGCATGGCTTGCCATGCCCGAGGTTACGCAAAATCAAAAAAATAGCGGACACCCTCGGTCACGGCAAGCCGTGACCCTACAAATGACACCGCAGA
>CAYJIJ010000063.1:0-14269 GCA_964370185.1 uncultured Oscillospiraceae bacterium | reverse complement strand
AAAAACAGCATATTATGTATGAGTGAATAAAATACGACACTATATATTGTGCTAATAAAACAAATTCTGATAACAGATATTGCCAAAAATTCAAAATTGTTAATATTACATAGATTAAAAAAACTACACAAAAACATCTACTTTTTTTGTATAGTTTTAAGGGCTTTGTGTATAGTACTTTACTTGACAATCGAAGGCTCATTATGATAGACTTTTTTGGTGGTAGTCATAAAATATTTAAATTTTACACTACTTAGATAGGTGGGAGACATGCATTTAGAAGAGATAAAAAAATATTGGGATAAAAGAGCCGAGGCGTATTCCGAAAAGAGCAGAAGCGAACTTTCCACCGAGATGGCAGAACTTTGGACTGGAAAACTTTGTGAATATCTGCCTAAAAACAAAACACTAAACTGTTTGGATATAGGTTGTGGCCCGGGATTTATAGGTATATTACTCGGAAAGCTCGGGCATAGAGTGACATTTTGCGATTATTCCGAAAATATGCTTGCACAGGCAGATCAAAACGCCACTTGCGCAAAAATTGATTATAAAATAGTAAAAGGCGATGCACAAAATCCGAATTTTTCCGAGGAAACATTTGATATAGTGGTAAACCGCAATTTGGTTTGGAATTTGGAAAATCCTGAGTTAGCATATCTAAATTGGCTTAGAATTCTAAAGCCCGATGGAAAACTGATAATATTTGATGGCAATCATTATCTGCATAACTACAATAAAACATATATGCAGCTCAGAGAAAATTCTGAATTTCAAGATGTACATACTGAGGAGTACATGAAAGGGGTAAACCCTGCTGTTATGGAGGAAATCGCTCTAAATTTGCCACTGAGCAAGCTCGAACGCCCATATTGGGATGTGGAGTTTTTTCTTAAAAACAAAGTCGCCTCAGTTGTTGCAAAACCCATATGGAAAGACTTTATTAATGAGAGTGGCGAAAAAAAATCTATAATAGAGGAATTTACTATTTGTGTTGTAAAATAGAATGGAGTAAAAATGCTTAAAGAAGAAATCATAAATTACTGGGCAGAGCGCTCCGAGGGGTATTCAAAGGTGAATAAGGATGAGCTTTTTTCTAATCAGAAAGAAAAATGGCTAAAGGCTATAGAAAAGCGTATTTCTACTAAAGACAAATCCCAATGTAAGGTGCTTGATATAGGCACAGGCCCTGGGTTTTTTTCAATAATAATGGCTGAAGCAGGCTATGATGTCACAGCGGTGGACTTTACCGAAGAAATGCTTGAAGAGGCAAAAATCAATGCAAAAAATCTTAAAGAAAAAATAAAATATGTGGCAATGAATGCCGAAGAATTAAGCTTTGAGGATGATACATTCGATGTAATCATCACACGAAATCTCACATGGAATTTAGAGCATCCCGAAAAAGCTTATAAAGCTTGGATGAGGGTGCTAAAAAAGGGCGGTGTAATGCTCAATTTTGATGCAAACTGGTACTGCTATCTCGACGATGAAGAAAAGCGTGAAATGTATATATACGACAGAAACCACGCCGCAGAGCATGAGATGGAAGACTATTATGAGGGCACCGACATTGAATGGATGGAAGACATAGCCAGAAGACTTCCTTTAAGCAATACCAAAAGACCCGAATGGGATGAAAAAGTACTTAAAGAAATAGGCGTTACCAGCCTTATTATAGAGGAAGATATCTGGCAGGAAGTATGGGCGGAGGATGAGAAAGTAAACTATGCCACTACACCAATGTTTTTAGTTTTAGCCCAAAAATAAATTCGAGGTAAATTCAGGGTGAAAAAATATATAATTAATCGTCTGTTACAGCTGATACCCATACTCATTGGGGTGTCATTTATATCATTTTTTTTAATGCAATTATCATCAAGCGACTTTGTTGATATTATGTACGACAATCAGGGCGGTGTGCTCACACGGGAAGCGGCAGAAGCTAAAAGAGAAGAATTAGGGCTCGATAAACCCTTTTTAGAGCAGTATTTTAGCTGGGCAACTAATCTCTTAAAAGGCGATATGGGTACTTCGTTTTCCACGGGTGAAGATGCACTAAAAGTATTGCTATCAAAATTGCCAAACACTGCACTGCTCACATTAAGCTCAGTCTTACTCACTTTTATGATATCACTGCCACTTGGTGTGATATCGGCACTAAAACAGAACAAATTTACCGATGCAATTATAAGGGGGACAAGCTTTTTAGCAGGCTCTCTACCAAGTTTTATAATTGCCTTTTTGCTTATCTACATATTTTCAGTGAATTTAAAATGGCTTCCGATAATAAGTGGAAGAAATCTATTTATAGGGATGATTATGCCCACACTCGCACTCAGCGTTGCAATGAGCAGTAAATATATAAGGCAGATTAGGACAATAGTCCTTGACGAGCTAAAAAAAGACTATATAGCAGGGCTAAAATCGAGGGGAATACCAAGCAGGGATATCATCAGAAAAAGCGTGCTTAAATCTGCAATGATAACTATAACAACACTCCTCTCGCTTTCGATAGGTTCACTTTTAGGTGGAACAGCTATAATTGAATCTATATTCCTTTTGGACGGTATGGGCAAAATGGCGATAGATGCCGTGCTTATAAAGGACTATCCCGTAGTGCAGGCATATGTGATTATAATGACAATAATTTATTTGCTCGTAAACCTTATAACGGATATCATCTACCACGCAATCGATCCGAGAGTTCGGAAAAATATAGGATAAAACTAATTATTGCAGGCAGCTATATAGGATTGATATATTTCTTAACCCTATGAGCAGGTGAGAATTATAAAAAAACCTATCGCTAAATTGGTAGCAAGGGAAAAACTAATGAATTATAAATCAGTATTATGGAGAGGAGTATCTATATAAATGCATAAAAAAAGTAAACTTATATTATATGCGGCTATAACATTTACTCTGATTTTTATCATACTGATATCGGACTTTATAGTGCCCTACGACCCATATGAGCAAAACTTGCAGATGTCGCTTTCTCCACCTTCGGATGAGCATATACTCGGAACGGATAAACTCGGACGGGATATATTCTCAAGACTGCTCGTAGGGGGCAGAGTGACAATTTTTTCAGCCGTGGCAGTGATATTTATAACAACTACTTTCGGCACATTAGTAGGGATAATTGCAGGATATTTTGGAGGAGTAATAGATAATATTCTGATGAGAATTTCCGATGTGTTTTTATCCTTCCCCGGAATAGTGCTTGCAATTGCGGTTGCAGGCATATTAGGCGGTGGGATAGCCAATTCGGTAATAGCAATATCACTCATAACATGGCCAAAATTCGCAAGACTTGCAAGAGCGGAGACATTCAGAGTAAAATCGATGCCATATATTGATGTGGCTAAGATGAATAATATAAATGCCTTTAAAATTATACTTAAGCATATACTTCCAAATGTCCGCTCGTTGATACTCACCACTGCCGTGGTGGATATTGCGGCGGTTATGATGGAAATTGCCGCACTCTCCTTTATAGGGCTTGGAGCGGCACCACCTACGGCAGAATGGGGCGCTATGATGAATGATGGGATATCACTCATTCAAACAAGCCCTTGGGTAATTTTAGCGCCTGCCATTGCAATATTTATAACAGTTACAGTGTTTAATCTACTCGGTGAGTCAGTGAGGGAATATTTAAAATAAAGAATGGAGAGTTAAAATGAAAAAGAATTTTAAAAAAATATTTGTTGTATTGTCCTCGGCTTTGCTTTTCGCTTCCTGCCAAACACAGGAAACAGAAGAGAAAACATTTATTTATGGAACTACTGCGTACAGCGTAGCAAATGCCGATGTGGGGCTAAATCCACACAGCGATTACTCAGGATGGTCTTCGGTGAGGTATGGTGTGGGGGAAACACTTTTTAAATATTCCGAAACCATGCAGTTAACACCGTGGCTTGCCACCGAATATGAACAAGTGGACGAGCTCACATGGGAAATAACTCTTAGAGATGATGTGCAGTTTTCGAGCGGAAGAGCACTCGACTCAGTAGCGGTGAAAGAATGCATAGAAAACCTCATAGCAGTGCACGACAGAGCCCCATACGATCTTAAAATAGATAGCATCAATGCTGATGGGCAGAAAGTTACATTTAAAACCACTGAGCCAGTACCGGCATTTATCAATTATTTGAGCGACCCATATGCGGCGATAATTGACATGGAATACGGTGTTACCGAGGATGATAATGTGGCAGGTACGGGGCCATTTGTGGCAGAAGCTGTATCGGAAACCGAAATTACACTTAATAAAAACGAAAATTATTGGGGCGGAGAGGTTAAGACGGATAGGGTTATAGTTAAGTCAATAACCGATGGCGACACACTCACACTTGCCCTGCAATCGGGTGAAATTGATGCGGCACAAGGGCTACCCTACGCCTCAATCCCGATATTTTCAGACGATACCAACTACAAAATAAGCTCGGCGGACACTTCAAGGGCTTTCTTTGCACAGACAAACGGTGACAACGAGCTGCTGAGCGACATAAATGTAAGGCAAGCCATTGCTATGAGCATCGACAAGAATGGTTTCACAGAAGTGCTCTTAGACGGCAACGGTAGCAAGGCTTTAGGCCCTTTCCCACAGAGCATGACCGATGAATCCATAATCCCCACTGAATTTGACATAGAAGGTGCAAAAGCACTGCTTGAGCAAGCTGGATATACCGATAGTGACGGCGATGGATACAGAGAAAGAGACGGCGAAAAACTAACACTCAGATGGCTTACCTATCCAAGTAGGCAGGAGCTTCCCCTACTTGCTGAGCTCGCTCATTCGAACTTGCGAGATATAGGAATTGACTTGGTTATAAACTCAACCTCAAGCCACAATGATTTTATCGCATCGGGTGAATGGGATATATATGCAAGTGCGTTTGTAACAGCACCGACTGGCGATTTACAGTACTTTTTTACCACCCATGCACTTGAAAGTTCTGCTAAAAACAGAGGTGGATTTTATAATGAAGAAATAGAAAACCTAAATAATGCCCTAAATAGCACTTTTGATACGAGCAAGAGATATGAACTGGCGCAGGAGATGTCACAAATTTTACTAAATGAGTATGAATTTATATTTGTATCCCATTTGAAAATGTCACTTGTCATGAAAGAAAATATAGCTGGATTTGTGGCGCATCCGTCGGATTATTATGAAATCACCGCCGATTTAGAAATTTTATAGAGGGAATAAATGCTCAGTATTAAAAACTTAAATGTTAGCATAAAGGATGTACAAATACTAAATAATATTAATCTAAGTATTAAAGCAGGAGAAATACTTGGGATAGTCGGGGATAGTGGCTCGGGAAAAACCACGCTACTCCGAAGCATAATAAGCATAAATTCCGCCGATTTTACCACAAGTGGCGAAATAATTTATGCGGATAAAAACTTGCTGAGTCTTAGAGAAAGCGAGTTTTGCCACGTGAGGGGAAGGGAAATTGGCATGGTTTTTCAAAATGCCGAAAATTCTTTTAGCCCTATAAGGACGATAGAGAGCCAAATGACGGAGGTTATCGTAAATCACTTAAACACAGGCAAAAAAGAAGCAGTCGCTATGGCTGAGGAAATACTTCAAAAGCTTAATTTGTCCGACACAAGCCGAATACTCAAAAGCTATCCTTTTGAACTCTCGGGTGGCATGAATCAGCGTGTGGGAATAGCCATGGCTATGATACTAAAGCCAAAACTACTACTTGCCGACGAGCCGACAAGTGCTGTGGACGCAGGCATTAGAAAAACTATAGTGGATGAAATGGTGAAGCTGTGCAAGGAAATGGGCAGTGCATTAATAATAGTTAGCCATGACAGAGCAGTTATAAACTATATGTCGGACACAGTTATACAAATGCAAAATGGGGCGATAGTAAGTGGATAATATATTAGAGATTAAAAATGTAAGTAAAAATTTTAAAAAAAATACCTCTTTCGCCGCACTGAAAGAGGTAAGTTTTTGCCTTGCCCAAGGGGAGATTTTAGGCATAGTGGGTGAGAGCGGGAGCGGCAAAACCACACTTGCAAGAATAATTGCCAATCTCATCAAACATGACATCGGCAGTATCACACATCCCAAATCCGCTGATGGCAAAAGGGCTGATATACAGATGATATTTCAGTCGAGCGAAAATTCTTTTAATCCCAAACTTAGAATGAGGGATAGTTTAACCGAGCCACTTATAGCGAGGGGAAGAAAAAAAGAAGATGCCCTAAAAGAAATCACAGTACTTTTAAAGAGATGTGATTTAAGCGAAGAACATATGGAAAAATACCCGAATGAGCTTAGCGGTGGCCAGTGCCAACGTGCCGCAGTGGCAAGAGCAGTATCGGTGCGACCTGAAATTTTAATATGCGACGAAGTTACCTCGGCACTTGATGAAAAAAATGCTAAACAGGTGATAGAGCTGCTATTAACACTCAAAGAAGAAAGCGTGATGAGCTATATATTTATTTCCCACGACATTAAACTTATTGGTGAAGTCTGTTCACGAGTTGTAGTGATGAAGGACGGGGAAATAGTTGAAGAGGGGAAAACAGAGGAAGTTTTTTCTTCTCCAAAGCACAGCTATACAAAACTGCTTATAGAATCAGTTTTGTAAATGAAGAGTGGAGAATGAATAATGAATAGTTTTGGAGTGGCTTCGCCCCATGATTTAAATTGAAAGTCAAAGATTTTCTACCAAAACTTTTCGCTATTCATTTTTCTTTTTTCACTAAAAAATTCTCCGCTCTTTTGCTCCTGAAAAATTGATACATTATTTTTGGGCTTCGCCATTCTATTTATGGGGCTTCGCCCCATACCCCATGATTTTTTTGAAAAAATCAAGTAAAGCTTTATTATTTATATTTTGTTCTATCTGCAAAATACAAATAATCCTTGATTTTTATCAATCACTTTGCTATTATTGTTAGGCTATAATAATTAATCAATAATATCTATATAATGGATTTTATAATAAGGAGAATGCTAAAATGGACAAAAAAATCATGATAACTATTTCCAGACTTTTTCATGATATGGCGGTTTCTGAGCTTAAATATAAAAATAGCTTAAATGGCAGTACAAAACTTACTTTTAACGACATACTATATATGGATATCATTGCAGGCAGAGAGGGGAAATACACCGCCACTCAAATTGCAGACCTACTGATGGTTTCAAGGCCGTCGGTTACACAAAAGATAAATGAGCTTGTGAAAAAGGGCTATGTAATACGAAAGCAGGATGAAAACGATAAGCGCATTTATTATCTCTATATAAATGAAGAAACTTATTCCGAGGAAGTTGGTGGAAAGCTTGAAGCTAAAATTGCAAAGGAGCTTTTAAACAGATATTCCAAGGAAGATTTAAATAAGCTTTGCGATACACTCTCTGTAATAGGTGAGCTAATGGCAAACGAAGAATACAACTAATACACAAAATAAGAAAGAAAAAGAGGACTAATGAACATTCAAATATCTGACAGCTTTTCTTATTCAAAGCTGATAAAATTTACTATACCATCAATTCTGATGATGATATTTACCTCGGTATATGGGGTGGTAGACGGCATGTTTGTTTCAAATTTTGTAGGCAAAAGTGCATTTTCATCACTCAATTTAATTATGCCCTTTATAATGATTTTCGGTGCATTCGGCTTTATGCTTGGCACTGGTGGCTGTGCCTTGGTGGCGAAATCTTTGGGAGAGGGTAAAAAAGATGAAGCAAACGAAATATTTTCAATGCTAATATATGTGATGGTTGTTGTAGCAATCATTTTTGCATCACTCGGTATCGCATTTTTAGAGCCTATTTCGATTATGCTTGGCGCTACTCCCGAGCTTCTTGCCGACTGCATAACATATGGTACAATTATGCTGATAGCCCTGCCGGGATTCATGCTTCAGACTTCTTTCCAGACCTTTGTGGTGGTAGCGGATAAACCCAATATGGGATTAATATTAGCTATTGTATCTGGAGTTACCAATATCTTTTTAGATTATCTTTTAATTGTAGTTTTTGAGTTTGGTATTGCAGGGGCGGCACTCGCTACGGGGATTAGTCAGATTTTAGGTGCTATAATACCGTTTATTTATTTTTGTGGTAAAAAAAATAATAGCAATTTAAAGCTTGTTAAATTTAAATGGAATTCCCATGCACTGCTTAAAAGCTCGACAAATGGCGCCTCCGAAATGATGACGAATTTATCCCTCTCGCTGATAAATATATTATACAATCTACAACTTATGAAGTTTATCGGTGAAAATGGAGTTTCAGCATACGGAATTATTATGTATGTATCATTTATATTTCAGGGATTTTTCATTGGCTACACAGTGGGAGCTTCTCCCGTTATCAGCTATCACTATGGGGCAAATAATATAGATGAGTTGCGCTCGCTACTTAAAAAGAGCATGGTTTTAGTAATTATATCGGCGGTGATGCTCACAGTAATTGCAGAAGTATTTGCCTCTCCGCTTGCCGCCATATTTGTGGGATATGACGCCGAACTTTTAGCGGTATCGGTCACTGCGCTCAGGCTCTACTCGATATCATACCTCTTTAGCAGTATAAATATTTTCGCCTCTGCATTCTTTACCGCACTAAATAATGGCAGGGTTTCTGCTTTTATTTCATTTTTACGTACCTTGGTACTGCAAGCTGTTATGATTTTGCTTTTACCATATATATTTGGTATTGATGGCATATGGCTCGCCGTGGTATTTGCAGAAGTGCTGTGCTTAATTGTCACCGCGGCATTATTTAAATCCAATAGGAATTTTTATCACTATTATTAATAAGTATTTTCGATTTAGTTATAAAAAAGCTTTCTCATCCATACCATATGAATGGTAGCAAAGTAATAAAAAAGCCGATGTGAAAAATCACATCGGCTTTTTATTATACTTCAAATTTAATCTTTGATTTAATGAACTCAACTAAACTATCAATTGGCATTCTTTCCTGCTCCATGCTGTCACGCATTCTAACAGTGACACAATTATCCTCAACCGACTCAAAGTCGTAAGTTATGCAGAAAGGTGTGCCGATTTCGTCCTGACGGCGGTATCTTTTACCAATGGAGCCAGCATCGTCATAGTCCATCATAAATTCCTTAGCGAGCATTTCATGTACTGCACCTGCCTGCTCGTTTAGCTTTTTGGAAAGTGGGAGTACACATGCTTTAAAAGGTGCAAGTGCTGGATGAAGTCTTAGCACTGTGCGTTTATCGCCCTCGCCTAAATCTTCTTCGTCATATGCATCACATAAAAATGCAAGCGCAACACGGTCCGCACCAAGGGAAGGTTCTATTACATATGGCACATATTTAGAATTGTCCTCTTGGTCGAAGTACTCGAGGGATTTAGTTGAATGTTCCATATGTTGCTTAAGGTCAAAGTCGGTTCTATCCGCTATGCCCCAAAGCTCGCCCCAACCAAATGGGAACATAAACTCTATATCGGTAGTAGCATTTGAGTAATGGGAAAGCTCATCCTGCTCGTGGTCACGAAGCTTTACATTTTCCGCTTTCATTCCAAGGGATAAGAGGAATTTATAGCAGTAGTCCTTCCAGTAGTTAAACCACTCAATATCAGTTCCCGGCTTGCAGAAAAACTCAAGCTCCATCTGCTCAAACTCACGAGTTCTGAAAGTGAAGTTACCGGGGGTGATTTCGTTTCTAAAGGATTTACCCACCTGAGCCACACCAAAAGGCAGTTTTTTGCGAGTGGTTCTCTGCACATTTGCAAAGTTTACAAAGATGCCCTGCGCTGTTTCGGGGCGTAGATAAATTTCGTTTTTGCTGTCCTCGGTTACACCTTGGAAAGTTTTAAACATCAGATTGAATTTTCTGATATCAGTAAAATTACTGCTGCCACAATCGGGGCATTTTATAGAGTGCTCCTTTATAAAGTCCATCATCTGCGCATCACTCCAACCATTTGGAGCAGTGTCGCTTTGATCTTCAATCAGTTTATCCGCTCTGTGACGAGTTTTGCAGTCTTTACAGTCCATAAGTGGATCGGAAAATCCACCAACATGCCCTGAAGCAACCCAAGCTTGTGGATTCATGAGTATTGCACTATCAAGCCCCACATTGTATTTGGACTCCTGCACGAATTTTTGCCACCAAGCTTTTTTTACATTGTTTTTAAACTCCACTCCAAGTGGGCCGTAGTCCCAAGTGTTTGCAAGACCACCATATATTTCCGAGCCGGAAAATACATAGCCCCTACCTTTGCAGAGTGTTACGATTTGTTCCATGGTTTTTTCTGTATTTTTAAGCATAGACATATGTCCTTTCTAAAATTAATCAAATCACTAAATAATTTTATCGTCAAAACCGCCTTTAGTCAAGGGAAAATATAAACTTTTCCTTTAAATATAGCATATAGCAGTTGAAATTTTTTAAAATGCGTACTATAATGTTTATTATTGATTTTCATATAATAAAAGTAAAGGCGGCTGACAAAAGATGGCTGAACAGAAAAAAATGGTTGACGAGATTACATCAATGGATGTAGATTTCGCAAAATGGTATACCGATGTTGTTAAAAAAGCGGACTTAATGGATTATACTACAATTAAAGGTTGTATGATAGTGCGCCCATATGGTTGTGCTATATGGGAAAATATTAAATCTGCGCTTGACGCTATGTTTAAAGAAACAGGGCATGAAAATATAATGATGCCGCTCTTTATCCCCGAAAGCCTACTTCAAAAGGAGAAAGACCATGTTGATGGCTTTGCGCCTGAAGTTGCATGGGTTACCCATGGGGGAAGCGAAAAATTAAATGAAAGGCTCTGCGTGCGCCCGACTTCGGAAGTGCTTTTCTGTGAGCATTTCTCAAAGGTAATAAATTCACATCGTGATTTGCCACTGCTATACAATCAGTGGTGTTCGGTAGTGCGTTGGGAAAAAACCACCAGACCATTTCTAAGGACTTCGGAATTTTGGTGGCAGGAAGGCCATACAATGCACGAAACTGCCGAAGAAGCAAAGGCGGAAACAGAGCAAATGCTAAACATTTATGCAAAACTCTGTGAAGACTATCTTGCAATTCCTGTTGTTAAGGGTAAGAAGACCGATAAAGAAAAATTTGCAGGAGCTGAATCCACCTATACAATAGAAGCGATGATGCATGATGGTAAAGCACTTCAAAGCGGTACTTCCCACTATTTTGGCGATGGCTTTTCAAAGGCTTTTGACATAACATTCCAAGGCAGGGAAAACAAACCAATGCATCCACATCAAACCTCATGGGGCATGTCCACCAGAATAATAGGTGCGATAATCATGACACATGGCGATGACAACGGTCTTGCACTTCCACCGGCGATAGCGCCACATCAGGTAGTTATAGTTCCTGTGGCACAGCATAAGGCGGGCGTGCTTGAAAAAGCTGATGAATTAAAGAATAGGCTAAAAGCAGTTTGTCGTGTAAAGGTTGATAGCAGCGATAATTCCCCAGGATGGAAATATGCTGAGCACGAGATGAAAGGTGTGCCATTAAGGCTTGAAATAGGCCCTAAGGATATCGAAAAAAATCAGTGTGTAATAGTTACCCGTCACAACAGGGAAAAACATTTCGTATCACTCGATAATTTAGAGAATGAAATAGAAACACTGCTTAAAAAAGTCCATGATGGCCTATATGAGCGTGCTCTTAAAAATAGGGAAAGCCGTATGTTTACAGCAAAAAATATTGACGAGCTAAAAGCAGTTAGCGAAGGCGAAACAGGCTTTGTAAAAACAATGTGGTGCGGCGATTTAGAATGTGAAATGAAGGTGAAAGAAGAAGTGGGGATGACTTCGAGATGCATGCCTTTTGAGCAGGAAGAAATCGCAGAAACTTGCGTATGCTGTGAAAAGCCCGCAAAAACAATGATTATCTGGGGTAAAGCGTATTAAAAACTCAAATACGAATAAAATCTAAAATTTTGTCAATAATAATCACAATAGTTATGTTACACATTGGATAAGACAGTGATTAACTACTATTATACAATAAAGAGGTGTGTTTATGATTGATAAAATAGCATTATTACTTGTAATAATAGGAGCCTTAAACTGGGGGCTTGTGGGCGTATTCCAGTTTGATTTAGTTGCTTATGTCTTCGGTGGCTCCGCGGAGGTGCTCGCAAGGGTGGTTTACAGCCTTGTGGCAATAGGCGGAATATGGTGCATATCACTCTTATTTAAAGAGAGCACCACATAGATTATTAATGTAAACGATAAAAAACGACTTAGTTTGTGAAGTGTAAATACAAACTAAGTCGTTTTCTATTGCTATTGCATTTGCATAGGTTTAATGATATAGTGAATGAAGTTAGTAAATACTAATGGTATTTTACAAGAAAAGAGGATGGAAACATGTCAAATCATAATCACGGCGAAAATTGTGCCTGCGGAGGAAAACATCACCATCACCATAATCATACTCATGGAGAAGATTGTGCTTGTGGTAATCATAAAGAAGTAAAGGTGAATATAGAAGGTATAAGCGAGGCTGAAATTAGCTTTTTAAAGCACCTTATAGAATATCATTACCTGCCAGTTGCACAGTTTGTAGTGAAGAGCAGTAAGGAGCACAGCTTTGCAATAACAGCGATGGCGCCCGTGTTTATCATTGATCCCAAAGACAGCATGGAGGAAGTAAAGAGAGTTGGCGATCGTCTTAGCATGCTGATGGAGAGAGGCTTGATAACATTGGATTACGATATCGAGCTTAAAGGGTATGGATATAATGAATACAAAAATTCTGAAGTGCTTGGCTATTTTAAAGAAACAGTGGAGCAAGCCGTGGGCAAGGATGGATTTTTAGGGGATATAGCCACTGTGGAATATGGTAGCATAGCACCTACTGAAAAATGCATTGAATATTTTGCGTAAAAAATAAATATACGATTTTATAGGGTGCTTTTATCGGTAAAGCTACCCATATTACTAAACTAAGTCACAAACAATTAATAAAAAGGCATAAACTAAATAAAATATTAAACTTACGCCCTCCCCCACACTGAATATCAGGGGGAAGGGCGTAAAATAATTTATTCGGTTTATCTGTTATCATAGCTACTTCATGGATAAATTTTTAAAAAATATTTTCCTAATAAAGTTTTTGATACCCATATAGCTTTATATAGAAGGTACTACTTTCCTGTAAAATTTGGCATATGGATATCTTCGGTAGTGTTAAACCTTGGCATTAGGGAGGGGAGCATGAGGGAAGCACGCTTAATGCTCGTTTTGCCAAATTTGCCTCTAATATTATCCATACTATTTTCAAGCTCTTCACGTTTATGCTCTCTTTGATGGTCGCAAAATAGATTGAGTTGCTTGCCATCGGAGCAAAGTGCAATAGCACGCACACCAATAGCTCTTATATCACTCTCCCAAAACCAATTCTCTTTTAACAGCTTGAGGGCGGCAGAAAATATTGTTATAGTATCGCATGATTGGGTGGGGAGTCTTAGCGTGTATTCGCTGACACAGAAATTCGGTGTTTTAATATGGAGCACTATGCCCGAGGTCATAAGTGAATCAGTGCGCAGCCTATGGGCAATTTTTTCACAGAGCGCAAGTACTACCCTCGCGGCTTCATCGAATGTGGAAATGTCCTTTACGCAGGTGGTGGAGTTGCCCACACTCTTTGCTTCAGAAATAAAATCTTGATGACAGACAGTGCTGTAATCATATCCATTTGCCCACTGCCATAGGGTAAAACCATGTTTGCCAAGGAGCTTTTTTAGATATTCATGACTGCTTTGGGCGATATCACCTATTGTATATATGCCCACGGATTTTAGTTTTTTAGCCGTTGAACGGCCAACACCCATCATTTCCGAAGCAGAAAGTCCCCAAAGTATTTCTCTGAAATTGTCTTCATTTATAACCGAAACAGCGTTTGGCTTTTTAAGGTCACTGCCCATTTTAGCAAAAATTTTATTAAAACTTACACCCACCGATATAGTAACACCATAATTTTCATAAACTTCCCTGCGTATTCGCTCAGCAATTTCATATGGCGAACCGAAAAGCCTAAGACTGCCCGTTATATCAAGCCAACATTCGTCAATTCCAAAAGGCTCCACCATGTCGGTGTACTTCTTATATATATCACTTACTAAATTCGAATACATGTAATAGGCTTCATAATGTGGCGACACCACCAATAAATCAGGGCACTTTTGTTTTGCCTGCCATATTGTTTCCCCAGTAGAAACCCCCACCGATTTTGCGAGCTGATTTTTAGCGAG
>CAYJIJ010000062.1:0-14490 GCA_964370185.1 uncultured Oscillospiraceae bacterium | reverse complement strand
TATTTATCCTTTGTTATTTCAAGCACTTCCCTAATTGTATCAAGAGGTTTTTCGCCTTTTTTAATCCTCACCGCAATATACGGCTTATTGCCCATGCTCACCATTGCTCTACCGCTGAGCTGTGAGGCTATTTTTGAAGCTATTTGCATGTTAAACTCAGTTGGGAAAAATAGCACTTTGTCCTCCCTTTGGGAAATTTCCTCCATACCCATTGCGGCGGCAGCTCCCCTTATCAGTGCCACATCCACAAGGCCTTTTACCGAGTCGGGTGGATCTCCAAAGCGGTCTATCAGCTCGTCTAAAATATCCATAGCGTCTTCATTGTTTGACACTGTGGCTATTTTTTTGTATATATCTATTCTCTGGGTGAGGTTTTCTATATAGTCTTCGGGGATGTGCGCCTCTATGCTGATATCTATCATACATTCGGTGGAAGTTTTCACCTTCACTTCCCCTTTTTCTTCCGATATTGCCTCTGAGAGAAGTTTGAGATACATATCATATCCCACCGCTTCCATATGCCCATGTTGCTTTGCTCCTAAAATACTGCCCGCACCCCTTATTTCAAGGTCACGCATTGCAATCCTAAATCCTGAGCCAAAAGAGGTGAACTCCTTAATGGCTGATAGCCTTTTTGTGGCAATGTCGGTGAGGGATTTGCCCCTTGTGAATGTGAGGTAGGCAAAGGCACGCCTTGAACTTCTGCCAACCCTCCCCCTGAGCTGATAGAGCTGTGAAAGCCCCATTTTGTCGGCATCTTCTATTATCAGGGTGTTGCAATTTGGCACATCCACCCCTGTTTCTATAATTGTGGTGCAGATGAGTATGTCTATTTCACCTTCTACAAGGCTCTGCCATATCGAGGAGAGTTTTTCCTCGCCCATTCTGCCATGTGCGGTGACTATCCTTGCCTCGGGGAGGAGGTCGCCGAGTTTTTTGGCACAGCTATCAATTGTTTCCACTCTGTTGTGTAGATAGAAAACCTGCCCTCCACGCCTTAGCTCCTTGCGAATTGCCTGCTCAATTACCCCCATGTCATGCTCTACGACATAGGTCTGAACAGGGTGTCTGTCCTGCGGTGCTTCTTCTATTAGCGACATATCCCTTATTCCGCTCATCGCCATATTTAGCGTCCTCGGTATCGGGGTAGCTGATAGAGTGAGCACATCCACCGAATTTCTAAGCTCTTTAAAGCGCTCCTTATGTGTTACGCCGAAACGCTGTTCTTCATCAATTACACAAAGCCCCAAATCCTTAAACTCCACATCTTTTTGGATAATGCGATGTGTGCCTATAACAATATCTACTTCACCTTTTTTAAGGCGTTTTATTACCTCTTCCTGCTGTTTTGGCGTGCGGAAGCGTGAGAGAAGCTCAACCTTTATCGGGTAGCCCTCCATCCTTTGGGTGAATGTTTTAAAATGTTGCCATGCGAGTATTGTGGTGGGGACAAGCACAGCACACTGCTTTCCACCCATCACGCATTTAAATGCACCCCTTATAGCTACCTCTGTTTTACCAAAGCCAACATCCCCACAGAGAAGTCTGTCCATCGGGGAGGGGCGGTGCATATCGCCTTTAATTTCGTCTATACAGCGCAACTGATCATCCGTCTCCTCGTAAGGAAACCTCGCTTCAAACTCTCTTTGCCAGTCGTCGTCCTCTTCAAAGGAGTGACCCACCGCTTTAAGTCGCTTTGAATAGAGCTCGATAAGCTCTTTTGCCATCTCGGCAACCGCTTTTTTAACCCTCTTTCGGGTATTGCTCCACTCTACTGAATTAAGCTTATTAAGCCTTACCGATTTATCCTCCGCCGCACCGATGTATTTGCTCACTAAGTCGAGCTGAGTGACTGGTACGAAAAGGGTGTCCGTGCCTGCATATCCGATTTTTATATAATCCTTGGTAACTCCATGCACTTCCCTTTTTACAATTCCGTTAAACACACCTATACCATGTGCGGTGTGCACTACATAATCGCCCTGTGTGAGGTCGGAAAGTGCTTTTATTTTGTCCCCCATTTTGGGAGTTTTTTTGCGTTTTGAGAGTGGAGAGCCTGTTTTTCCATGTGCCTTTACTGTCAGCTTTAATGCAGGATATTCAAAGCCTGTGGGAAGCGGTATTCCCATTACAAATACCTGTCCACCAACAATTTTTGGGATGTCGCTTACATATACCGCTGGGATGTCATCCCTTAAAAAATCGCTCACTAAAGCCTTTGCGCCCCTCTCGGTGCCTGCGGCTATCACACAGCAGTATTTATGCGCTATAAGCTCCTGCACTTCGTCCCGTATCACCTTGTATTCCCCACTCCATGGGGAGAGCTGTATCGCTTCGGGGGTTAGGGTGTTGGTTATTTCAAAGTCGTAGCTGTTTCTTATAAAAGTCTCAAATGCTATGCTCGGATGGCTTTCCACTTTTTTAAGCAGATATGTGTAGTCCGTCGAGAAAGTGTCGCACCCTTTAAATAGTACACCCTCATCCAAAAGCTCCACAATATCCTCGTTGTAGGTGGTGGATATTGCCCTCAGCGCTTCTTTTACCCCCACGGGGTCGCTTATTATCAGCGCACTTTCTTTGCAGTAATCAAATAGTGTGGCTGGGGTTTTATAGATTATGGGGAGGTATCTGTCGGCATTTTCGATATCCATGCCGTTTTTAAGCTCCAATATATGGCTACTCAGCTGCTCGCACGCCTTTTTGTGCTTTGCCTTTTCGGCGGCGTCCTCGAGAAGCTTAATAAATGTTTTATCATCGGAGTAGAGCACCTCTTTTGCAGGGGTTATATCAACGCTGTCGCAGAGGTCGTATCTGCGCTGAGTGTCCGCCTTGAAGTGGGCAATACTGTCCACCTCGTCCCCCCAAAACTCTATGCGGTAGGGGTCTTCGCTATGTGAGGGGAATAAATCGAGTATCCCTCCACGCCTTGCAAACTGGCAAATTCCATCCACCTGCTCGCTGTGTTTATAGCCAGCTCTTATAAGCTTTAGGCAGATTTCATCCATGTCGTAGCTTTCGCCGCTTTTTATCACCGAGGTGTTTTCCTTTAAAACTTCGGGTGGGATGGTGTATTGAAGTGCGGCTTCGGCACTCGATACCACTATTTTTAGTTTCCCCACTCGCAAATCATTTAGCACACCAAGCCTTATATGCTCATACTCCCTTGAGATGCTTTGTGCATCGGTGTAGATAAAATCCCTTGTGGGATAAAGTGCTGAAAAATCTTCACCGCAGAGAGAATTTATCTCAAATACAAGCTTTGCCGCAGATTGTTCGTCGGGGGTAATTATGATTTGAGAAATATTTTTATCGAGCAAAAAATTATAGGCGAAATGCGCCTTGTGTATCGACGCAAGACCACCTATAAGTAGGGTGTTATTTTTTTCTTTTAGGGAGTTTACCGCCGTGCGATATTCGGGAAGTTCTTTAAGAACATCTGCAAATTGCCTCATGTTTCACCTCAAAAATTGCTATTAAATAGTATATATTTACTTTATATGGATACTCATCACATTATATCATACTTTTTTTAAAAAAAATAAAATTTTATTGAAAATGGATATGGAGTTACTTTTCGTTATAATTCGCCATAGTTTTTCATGGTTTATGTATAACATTGCATTTTAATGTATAAAACCATAGTATAGTGCGTGTAAATTTATTGCAATTTTAGCAAATATGTTAATTTTATCAATAAATTATCGAATTTAATCGAACGATTTTTGTTGACATTACCAAAGAATTAGAATATAATTAAGCCATAGACTTAATTTTTACTGTGGATTTCTCTACGATTTCAATATCGTATTAATATACATAATATTACATATTTCAATAAATCATCTTTACGATTTTTTATATATCTTGCAAACATTCCATCCTATACGCCGTAAACACCCTTTGAAACCGAAAGCAGGTGAAGATGAATGTCTTATGAACTACTGACACAATCCTTTACAGAGGAAAATTCGCAAGTAATTATGTATGGGTTCTCATGCAAATCTGCTGAGAGCGTGGAGAGCTTTGTGTTTGAAAGCCTGAGTGCCGACAAAGACATTGTGTCTAAATTCGTCCGTCTTTGTGAGGACGGAGAAGTTGATGAAATTTCCATAGGTTATGTTGTAGAAGATTTTATAGCATGCCTATAGTCATTTACCACTACCAATAGTCCCACTTTTCGTCTTAACAACAATCTTACTACACACTAAAGAGCAGAGGTTTTACCTCTGCTCTTTAGCTTTTTAATGTCAGAGGTCTTAGTTTTAAAAGGCAAGAAATTTTCTAAAAGGTTCTACACTAAGGACGACGGAGCAAATGCCAATGGTAGTAATTCACGCAATTTATACAATTTGTAATCGTTTTCATTTTTCGCAATGATAACTTCCATGCCACCGTCGTTAAATTCATATAGCATTTGCCTGCAAACACCGCAGGGTGCGGCGAAGTCCTCGGGGTCTTTGCTTTTGTCGAGCCCACCAACTACCGCAATTGCGGCAAATTCACGCTCCCCCTCCTTTACCGCAGAAAAAAGTGCAGTGCGCTCGGCACAGTTTGTGGGAGAGTAGGAGGCGCTTTCTATATTACAACCAGTGTAGACAGTGCCATTTTTTGCAAGCAGTGCCGCCCCCACCGCAAATCCCGAATAGGGTATATAGGCATTTTGTCTTGCTTTGAGTGCTGTGTTAATTAGCTCTTTTATTTTAGTTTCAGTCATTGTACTGCTCCTTTTAATGTGGTTACCCAAGGGTAGCCTTAGAGTGAATTAGATTTTTTAAGTTCCGCCAAAGGGGGAATGATTTATAAGAGTAGCAAAGGCACGCCTTAACTTCTCTACTATTCACCCTTCACTAATATATCATTTGTTCTCGACTGTCCGTCGATATCCCCACTTACATCGAGATACTCCATCACTGTGCTCCCTATATCCGCAAATGTTGGGAGGGTACCTAAATTTGCCCCTGCTTTTACATTCTCACCGTAGAAAATCACTGGGATGTACTCCCTTGTGTGGTCGGTGCTATCATATCCAGGGTCGCAACCGTGGTCGGCGGTAATAATTAGCAAATCTTCCGCTTTTAGCAGTGGAAGAAAGTCCCCTAAAGCAGTGTCGAACTCCATTAGTGCATTCGCATAACCCTTTATATCATTTCTGTGGCCGTATAGCATGTCGAAATCCACTAAATTTACAAAACACAGTCCATCAAAATCAGTCTTGGCTATTTCTATTAGTTTATTTACACCATCCATGTTATTTTTAGTTTTGTGTGTGGAAGTAATGCCCACATCGGCAAATATATCGGAAATTTTACCCACTCCGATAACCTCTTTGCTCGAAGCTTTTATATGATCAAGCATGGTTTTTTTAGGTGGCTTCAGCGAGTAGTCGTGGCGGTTTGCTGTGCGATTGAAATTTGGATACTCGCCCACAAACGGCCTTGCAATCACCCTGCCGACACCGTGCTCGCCCACAAGCATTTCCCTTGCAATTTCGCAGTAGCGATAAAGCTCGGAGAGAGGCACTACCTCTTCATGCGCCGCCACTTGAAACACACTGTCCGCCGAGGTATAAACAAGCAGTGCACCGCTCTGCACATGCTCCCTGCCATAGTCCTCGAGCAGTTTTGTGCCTGAATATGGCTTATTGCATAGAATTTTCCTGCCCGTGAGCTCGCTGTATTTTTTTATAAGCTCCTCGGGGAAACCCTCGGGATATGTTGGTAGTGGATCTTTTGATATAAGCCCACCTATTTCCCAATGTCCCACCGTGGTATCTTTGCCACGGCTTTTTTCTGCCGCGCGACAAAATGCGGCGATTGGAGAAGCTTCTTTTTCGGCGTTTACTCCATCTATGTTAAAGAGTCCCATTTTCTTTAAGGTGGGCAGTGCAAAGCCTTCCGCCGTCATGCAGGAAGCAAGTGTGTTTGCACCATGATCCCCAAACTCTGCCGCGTCGGGCAGATAGCCTATGCCAAAAGAATCAAGCACTATTAAAAATACTCTTTTTCCCATATTTATAACCATTCCTTTCTTTAAAAGGCACAAAAACCATGGAAATGGTGATGAATGTGCCATGTTTTTCATTCCTCGCCCTTGCCCGACGAGAAAGATGGCTTTTATAGATTAAGTTTTAATTCATCTCAAACTTAATGCATTATCCCAAAATCATACCTAAGAGACTGCGTGCAGATGTTGAGGGCGGGATTTTATTATTTGTTACCACCGCTACACTACGAGCAGGCAAAGGTCTTTCGAGGCTTAGCTCAAAGAGCTGTCCTTTTTCTATCATCGGCTGTGCATAATTTTTAAGCACGCAACCAATGCCGAGCCCACGTGCTGCAAATTCAGATATCAGCTCGCCCGAAGCGAGCTCAAATTGCGGTTCTAAATTTATCTCGTAATCCGCCATATATTCATCTATATATTTTCTTGTTTGATTGTCATGCTGCATCATTATAAGGGGGTGTAGTTTTAAGGTACTCAGAGGCACGGTGCGATATTTTAAATGCTGAAATCTCTTCCCCGCCACAAACACATTCTGAAAACTTGCTATTTCCCTCACCTGCATAAAATTATGGCTGGGTATGGGAGAAACCACTATTCCAAAATCTATTTCACCCTGACGCAGTTTTTCTATTGTTTCGCTGGTGGAGCCATTTATTATTCTGATTATTATCTTTGGATACTGTTTGTTAAACTCCTCTAAAATCGGAAGTAAAAGAAATTGCAGTACCGCAGAGGATGCCCCCACCCTTATTTCACCCGTTTTAAGATCCGATATTTCGCTGAAAATTTCCTCGCCCTTAAAGAGGTAATCGCACCCTTTTGCCACATAGGAAAAAAGCGCTTCCCCCTCGGTGGTGAGCTTAACGCCCTTGGTGGTGCGCAGGAAAAGCGCAGTGTCTAAACTGCTCTCAAGCACTTTTATGGCTGAGCTTGCCGCAGGCTGTGAAATGTATAGCTCCCTCGCCGCCGCCGATATGCTCCCATATTTAGCCACATAGTAAAAAACCTTATAATTCTCAAAGTTTATCGACAATCCCACACCACCTTTTTATTATGAGTTTAATTTTTCGCTTTTAACGGATTGGGGTTTTGCTGTTGATGAGGGTTTGGATTTTGCGTGATTTGCAGTGGTGTTGTATGGCTGAACCTGTGTGTTCGCCCTTATTCATTTTTCGCTTTTTTTATAATTGTGCACAATTTCCGATAAAACAATTGGAGCATAAATCCGCCTTTTAAAAGGCGGGGGCATTAGTGACTGAAAAGATGGAACACCCACGCATAGTGGGGATTTTAAAGGGGTCGCTGACCCCTTTAATCGAATGAAGAGGGTTTTAGGGAGAACATTCGAGAGTTCTCCCTAATCGTTCTTTGGCAAGGGGTGGGGGATTACCTCGTAAATAAATTTCATTCAATCTGCTTGGGGGCAAAGCCCCTTAATATATCTAAAATACTGCATAATCTATTGCGTTGGTTTTAGATTGTGTAGGGTCTCGGGCACAGGGGGCCATGCCCCTACAATTTCAAATCCGTTTCGCCATCGGCGAAACTCCATAACTTTTCATTTTTCACTATTCATTTTTCACTAAAAGAACTCTCCGCTCTTTTGCTCCGTAAAAATTGCTACATTCTTTTTCTCGGCTTCGCCTTTTATTGCTTCGCTTTTCATTTATGGGGCTTTGCCCCATACCCCACGATTTTTTGTAAAAAATCGAGTAAAACTTTAATTTTAGTGTGCCAAATTATATTTTAAAATAATCCACTGAGCCTTTAAATATCATCTGATCTTTTTCGCCTGGGATATTCTTAAATACATCCTTGCCAGAGCGTTCTGAGTGCCCCATCTTGCCCAAAACTCTGCCGTCGGGGGAAGTTATCCCCTCTATCGCATGCATAGCTCCATTTGGATTAAAGCGTATATCCATCGACGGCGCTCCCGATAAATCCACATACTGTGTGGCTATCTGTCCGTTTTCTGCAAGCTTAGCAATAAGCTCTTCACTCGCTACAAACCTGCCCTCACCATGGGAAATTGCCACCGAATGTATATCTCCAACATTTGTATGCATTAGCCATGGGGATTTATTTGAAGCTATTTTAGTATTCACAAGTCCCGACTGATGCCTGCCTATTACATTATATGTGATGGTCGGGCAGTTTTCGTCGGTGTCGATAATTTCGCCATATGGCACAAGTCCGAGCTTTATAAGCGCTTGGAAGCCGTTGCAGATACCAATCATCAAGCCGTCCCTCTGAGAAAGAAGTTTGTGCACTGCTTCTTTTATCTGTGGATTTCTAAAGAATGAAGTGATGAATTTAGCCGATCCGTCCGGCTCATCCCCACCAGAAAATCCTCCTGGGATGGCAATTATATTGCTCTTTTCAATTTGCTTATAAAACGCCTCAACGGACGCAGTTATGTCCGACGGTGTAAGGGTATTTATCACAAACATCTCAGCCTGAGCTCCTGCCGCTTCAAATGCACGAGCGGTGTCGTATTCGCTGTTAGTGCCTGGGAAAACTGGGATTAGCACCTTTGGTTTTGCCACTGCGATTTTTGGAGAAACTCTCTCTTTCGCCTCATAGCTAAATGACTGTATCGCTTTTTTATCCTGCTTTGTTTTCATAGGGAAAATAGGCTCGAATTTATTCACCCATTTATCCTCTATTTCGGACATATCAAGGGTAATATCGCCTATTATTACACTGTAATCCTCTGTTGTAGTACCAAGCTTTATAAATCCATCCGCTACTGGGAGCTCTTCTTTGGCTTCGAGTATAAAACCACCGTATGCAGCTTCAAAGAGTTTTAGTTTTTCATTTCCCTGTGCAAACTTAAAGCCTATGCCGTTTCCAACAGCCATTTTAGTAACACCCTCTGCAATACCACCCATGCCAACCGCCCATGCGGAAAGTAGTTTTTCGCCGTCGATGAGCTTTTCCACACTGTTAAACACTCGTCTAACAGTCGCAAAATCGGGCAGACGATTTTCATCATAATGTGGTGCTATATAATAAACATTGCTACCGATGTTTTTAAACTCGGGGGAAATTATCTTTTTAGTATCGCCCACGCTCACTGCAAATGAAATAAGCGTTGGTGGGACATCTATATCCTCAAAGCTACCCGACATTGAGTCCTTGCCGCCTATTGCGCCTATTTCAAGCTCTCTCTGAGCTTTTAGCCCACCCAAAAGTGCCGCAAAAGGCTTGCCCCATCTCTTAGGCTCGCTCCTTAGCTTTTCAAAGAATTCTTGGAAAGAAAGCCATGTATTCGCCCTGCTACCGCCAGTAGCTATTAGTTTAGCGGCGGAGTCTATTACTGCGTATACTGCGCCGTGGTATGGCGAAGAGGTGGACACAATCGGATTAAATCCCCATGACATAAGCGAGCATGTGCTTGTATCTCCTGTGAGCACTGGTATCTTTGCCGCCATCGCCTGTGTGGGGGTTAGCCTGTGTTTTCCGCCGAAAGGCATGGTTACACTGCCCTTGCCCACTGTTGCATCAAAGCGCTCGCCCATGCCTTTTTGGCAGGCAATGTTGAGGTCTTCTGCCATTTTTATCCAGTTCGCCTTTATGTCGCCATTTTCTGCCACTGTGGGTATTTCGGGCGCTACTACCTCAACTTTTGTATGCTTAACAGCGCCGTTAAGGTCTAAAAACGCACGGCTGAGGTCTACAATTTTCTCACCCCTCCAGTGCATAACAAGGCGTTTCTCTTCGGTAACTTCGGCAACTATATTCGCTTCTAAATTCTCACTCTTTGCAAGGGCGATGAATTTTTCTACATCATGCGGACGCACCACAACCGCCATTCTCTCCTGTGATTCGCTTATAGCAAGCTCGGTGCCGTCCAAGCCATCGTATTTTTTGGTCACTTTATCGAGGTTGATTTTAAGCCCGTCCGCAAGCTCACCAATAGCGACCGACACACCGCCTGCGCCAAAATCGTTACAGCGTTTTATCAGTGTGGTGGCTTCTTTATTTCTAAATAGTCTTTGAATTTTTCTCTCTTCAGGGGCATTACCCTTTTGCACCTCTGCACCGCAGTCCTCGAGTGAGTCCGCTGTGTGGGATTTGGAAGAGCCCGTTGCACCGCCGCAGCCGTCCCTGCCTGTTTTACCGCCGAGCAGTATTATCATATCCCCTGCTTCTGGGGAAAGCCTTATCACATTTTCAGCTGGTGCCGCCGCAATAACCGCACCTGCCTCTAATCTTTTTGCAACATATCCCGAATGGTAAACCTCGCTTACATTCCCAGTGCAAAGCCCGATTTGGTTGCCGTAGGAGCTATATCCAGCCGCCGCAGTGGTGGTGATTTTCTTCTGTGGAAGCTTGCCTTTGAGGGTTTCTTCCTGTGGGGTAAATGGGTCTGCCGCACCCGATACACGCATTGCTTGATAAACATAGCTTCTCCCCGAAAGTGGGTCTCTTATAGCGCCACCCAAGCAAGTAGCCGCACCGCCAAAAGGCTCTATCTCGGTGGGGTGATTGTGGGTTTCGTTTTTAAACATCAGTAGCCATTCTTCATCTTTTTCGTCATGCTTAACATTTATCTTTACCGAGCAGGCGTTTATCTCTTCGGAAACATCGAGTGCTTCAAGCTTACCTGTTTTACGCAGATGTTTCGCACCGATTGTAGCTAAATCCATCAGTGTAATGGGACGCTCTTTCCCTGCATGAACAGTTTCACGCAGAGAGAGATAGTTTTCATACTCTTCCTTAATATACGGGGTGTTTATTACAATTTCGTCTATATTTGTGGCAAAAGTGGTGTGACGGCAATGGTCCGACCAATATGTGTCTATCATCTTTACTTCTGTTATTGTTGGATTGCGGTTTTCGGTGTTTTTAAAATAGTCCTGACAAAAGCCTATATCCTCGATATCCATCGCAAGACCCATATCTGCTAAAAACGCAGTGAGGCCTGCTCTGTCGAGATCTATAAATCCCTCTAAAACCTTTACATCTTCTGGCACTGGGTATTTAACAGTGAGGGTTTCAGGCTTTTCCATCGACGCTTCCCTGCTCTCAACAGGATTTATAATATGCCTTTTAATCTTTTCTTTATATTCTTCGCTTATATCCCCCTCAAACACATAGACACGGGCATTAGCAATTGTTGGGCGCTCTTTTTGGGTGAAGAGCTGTATGCACTGTGCGGCGGAATCGGCACGCTGGTCAAACTGGCCTGGGAGATATTCTACTGCTAAAATAAAACCGTCCTTTACAGGCAGTTCGTCATATGTATAGTCCACCTGTGGCTCGGAAAAAACAGTCTTTACCGCATAAGCGAAATCCTCTTCGCTTAAATTTTCCACATCATATCTGTTAAAAAGGCGCAGTTTAGTCACTTTACATTTTGGGTATGCATAGAGTATATCGGAATATAAACTATCCGCCACTGCGGCAAATTCGCTCTTTTTCTCAACAAATATCCTCATTACAGCCATAATAATGCTCCATTCTCCGCTTTTGCGGTACATATTAATCTTTTATTATCTCGCCTATGCAAAAATCTGCAAAGGCTTTAGTTATCTTTACTTTTTGCATTTTGCCTGCTAAAGCTTCGGGGTCGTTTACATAGATAACGGTGTAGTTATCACTGTGAGCCTTTCTGCCATGCTCATTTACGGTGCGCTCGAATATCACATTCGCTACACTGCCAATCTGATTTTTTAAAAAGTCGGATTTAAGCTCATTCGATAGCTCGGTAAGCTTTTTCACCCTCTCTTTTTTAACATGGACGGGGACATCATCCACCATATCATAGGCGGCAGTGCCCTTGCGCTTTGAAAAGGGGAAAATATGCATATCGGAGGGTTTTATTTCTTTTAGGAAGTCCACCGTTTGCAAAAATTCCTCTTCACTTTCGCCTACAAATCCAACTATCACATCGGTGGTTATCGCTGGGTTTTTAAAATATTTATAAACAGCCCCCACTATCTCCCTATACTCAGTGGTAGTATATGGCCTGTTCATTCGTTTTAGCGTGCTATCCGCTCCGCTTTGCAATGCAATGTGAAAATGTGGACATAGCTTTTCATATTTTGAGAGCTCTTTAAAATCCTCTGCGGTTACAAGCATCGGCTCTGTTGAACCAAGCCTAATCCTATTTAACCCCTCTATTTCGGAGAGTGCTTTTATTAGCTCTACAAGGTTTGAATTTATGTCTTTGCCGTACATCGAAAGATTAATCCCAACTAAAACCACCTCTTTATGACCCGAGGACACAAGTGCTGAAACTTCGCTCACTGCATCTAAAACAGCCTTAGAACGAACACGCCCCCTTGCATAGGGGATTATGCAGTAGGCGCAGTATCTGTCGCACCCGTCCTGCACCTTTACAAACGCCCTTGTTTTATCCTCATAATGGGTGATGCTCCCACCCTCGAAAACATCCTCTTCGCTGTGGGAAGAAACATTCACTATCCGCTCTCCTATCTCTGTGAGGTAGGATATTAGCGAGGACTTATCCTTTGTGCCCCAGACTATATCTGCTTCGCTTATTGCGGTGGCTTCATCACGAAAAGCCTGTGGGAAACAGCCTATGATAACCACTGTTGAAAATGGGTTTAGCTTTTTAAAGCGTCTTGCTATGTTTCGTATTTTTTTATCGGCGGTGGCTGTTACTGTGCAACTATTAATTATATAAAAATCCGCCGAGGCACTCTCCTTAACCAAGGTGTACCCAGCTTTCTCGAACTGCTCTTTTAAAAGATTGGTTTCATACTGATTAACCTTACAGCCGAGTGTAAAAAATGCAACTGTCATTTAATATGAACATACCTTTCTATAAAAGGCACAAAAGAACCATAAAATGGTCATATTGTGCTATGTTTTTCATCTGTTTATTGTGTTCATTTTAGGGCGTTCACCCTAAACATTACTATCCAGTTTTTATTATAAACAATATAGCTTCACAATTCAAGGGTATAGAGAGCTTTTTTTGGATAAAAAACATTTTAGGATGTGGGAAAAACCAAAGCTTTTCCCACATCCTATTTGGTTGATTTAATAAGATAGATTATCTATAAAACTTATGAAAAAGCAGTGAGATATCGCCCTACCCTCACAAAAACAAAACCCTATTGTAGTGTAGGTATTTTATGCATACCCATCACTAAAGTGCTTTATACAATTTCTGATATTGCAAGCATTACCCCTGTTTTTCCTGCGGGGTAATTAAGACCTCCCTGCATCCATGCTGCATAGGGTGGGCGCAGTGGGGCGTCTGCGGAAAGCTCTATTGAAGCGCCCCCTGTAAATGCTCCTGCCGCCATTATTACCTTGTCGTTATAGCCCGGCATGTCCCATGGCTCGGGGGAGACATATGAATCAACGGGCGCACCTTTTTGCACCCCTTTGCAAAATGCAATCAGCTTTTCGGGGGTGCCGAGTGTAAGCGCTTGTATTATATCTGTGCGGTATTCAGTGGGTGAGGGGGTCACTTCGTAGCCAAGCTCGGTGAGTATAGCTGAGGCGAGGACGGCGGTTTTTAGTGCGGAGGCAACCACGGTTGGTGCAAAAAACAGCCCCATGTACATATTCCTGCTTTCCTCCAAAGTACAGCCCACTTCTTTCCCAGTGCTTGCAGTGGTATGACGGCAGGCGCAAAGCTCTATTAAATCCGCCCTGCCTGCAATATATCCACCTGTGCGTGCAATTCCACCGCCGGGATTTTTTATCAGCGAGCCTATTATGATATCCGCACCCTTTTCGGTGGGCTCATATCTTTCGACAAACTCCCCATAGCAGTTATCCACCATCAAAATAATATCATTATCCACTGCCTTAACAATTTTAGCAATCTCTTCTATTTCGGAAACAGTCGTTGAAGGGCGCAGTGAATACCCCCTTGAACGCTGAATATATGCAATTTTTGCCCCCTTTACCGCAGTGGCGATACTTTCCATATCAATGTTGCCATCGGGGAGGAGGGGAAGTTCGCTGTACTCAATGCCGAAGTCTAAAAGCGAACCTTTTCCACGCTCTTCGGTTATGCCTATTACACCGTGGAGGGTGTCGTAGGGTTTGCCTGTGAGGGAAACAATTTTATCCCCTGGGCGCAGTATTCCAAAAAGCGCAGTGGCTATTGCGTGCGTGCCCGATACAAAGCTATGCCTTATAATTGCATCTTCTGCGCCGAAAATATCTGCAAAAACGAGGTCGAGCACTTCTCTGCCCTTATCGCCGTAGCCATATCCAGTGGAGCCGTAGAAACAGCTTTCGCTCACTCTATGCCTTGCAAATGCGGACAGCACTTTTTGAGTGTTTACCTCGGCAATTTTATCAATTTTGCGGTATACATCCTCGTATTTTCGCTCTGCTTCTTCGGCAAGCTCGCTCACACGGGGGTTTATATTAAAAAAGTCGCTCATTTTTTATTCCTTTCAGAGGTGAAGTGTTTATTAAGTGAAGAATGAATGGTGAAAATTAAAGTTTTACTCGATTTTTTACAAAAAATCGTGGGGTGTGGGGCAAAGC
>CAYJIJ010000061.1:1938-14639 GCA_964370185.1 uncultured Oscillospiraceae bacterium | reverse complement strand
CAGTTATGATAGTGGTTTGCATTATAGGACTTTTTAGTATAATGGCAGAAAGTGTTACAGTAGGAATGATGCTTTTTGTGTGCTTATATCCTATTCTGATGATCCTAAAAGCAATATTTCGTTTTCTTATCTAAGTGGTCAGTGCTTGTGTTTTTATATAGCAAACCACTCCCCTGTATTAGGGTAATGCTTACAGCGATAACCATTGCAAAAGAAAATAATACTACACTCAACTAAGCACACATAAAAATATTTATTAACCCTAAAGAGAAGTGAACAACAACCACTTCTCTTTTTTCTTTGCTGAATAAAATTCAAATAACTATTTACAAAAATAAAATTATAAGTTATAATAAAACAAATGTTCTTTTAATTGTTGGCAAACAAAAGAGTTTCAAAATCAAAACCTAACGAAAAATAAATAATATCCACATCACCCATATTCTTCCCTTCTGTAATAAACCACACCGCAAACCCAAGTTTAAAAAACAAAAATAAAATTTACACGAAATATATAGAAAATGCAAATGACAAGTTTCGCCTTTGTGTTACGGCGGGCTTTTGCCCACCGCCACTTCGGCAGTAAGCGGGCTAAGCCCGCACCCCTATAAGACGAAAGGGAGCTGAGAAATGCCAAACCGAAACCGAATATTAAAGACACGCGTCACCGAAAAAGAATACAGTATCATCATGGAAAACTGCATAAAATCAGGGAGAACACTCAGCGAATTGCTCCGTGAATCTGCCTGTGAAAAAGAAATTATCGTCCTCGAGGGGATGAATGAACTGATAAAAGAACTGCGCCATCAAGGGAATAATCTCAATCAGCTCACCGTTATGGCAAGGATGGGCAGGATAGATTTTGTAAATCTAAGGGAGTTACAGGAGGTGTATAAAAGCACATGGCAAGCGTTAAATTCATTGCTGTCTCGCGTGGTTTAAAGGATATTTTAGATTATGTGCAGAATAAAGAGAAAACTTTAGACAGCCTAATCAGCGGAATAAATTGCACTCCCATGACAGCACAAGATGAATTTGAAGTAGTGAAAAAGCAGTTTAGAAAAACAGATGGGCGAACTTACTACCATATTGTGCAAGCTTTTTCACCGGAAGATGAGCTGAGTTTTGAAACAGCCCATGAGATTGGACTGAAATTTGCTGAGTATTTTACAGGGTTTCAAGCAGTGGTAGTCACCCATATGAACACCGAGCACAAGCATAATCATATAGTTTTAAACAGCGTAAATTATCAAACAGGGAAGAAATTTCACCAGTCAGCTAAAGAAATGGCTATGGCAAAAGAATTTTCAAATCAACTTTGTATGGCGGAGGGACTGAGCATAACCGAGGCGAAAGCTAATAGATACGACCAGCCACAATGGAAGAAAAAGCTGAAAGCACAGATTAAAAAAGCCTTAGAATTTAGCTATGATAAGGCAGAGTTTATTAAAATTATGGAGATACATGGCTATAAAGTGAAGTGGGAAGATGAGCATAAATATATAACATTCACCACACCCGAGGGTTATGTGTGCAGGGATAATAAGCTCTTTGACAACACACTTCTGAGGAAAAATTTAGAGCTATATTTTGAAATGGGCGGTATGGAATATTACCAAAACCGCAAGGAGTGGAAAGAATATGGTGACCCCACCCCAACAATGGACGATACAATTTGCGGACTTATTTCTATATTTGATGCTCTTGTCAGTGGGGATAATGATAGGTTCCATCTTGAAACAATACACCACAGCGAAGAAGAAATAGAGCTTATGCTGCGCCGTGGTAAGAAGATAGAGCATGGTATTCAGTATGTAGTGGATGATGAATTAGAGCAAGAGGAAGAACAGGATTACAGCTACTATCATGGATTTAGCATGGGAGGGTATTAATGGCAAAAAAAGATAAAAGACTGCAAAATATTAAAATAGAATATGGCGATGAAACTTTGTTTTCCGATAAAGATGTAAAGTGTCTTGTCAATGCCATAGCTGAAAATATAAACTGTGTCCCACAATGGAGCAGGGACAAGAGCAGTAAAAACTCACACAAAATCAACAGAGCAGATAGCCTACTGAATCCTAAGCACAACACAACTAAACCCGTACTCCTTTGAAAAAGAAACAGGATAAATTCACTTAATTGTTGATATTGGCAATAGCTATAATGCCACAGATGTGGTAATGTGTGTGGTAAATACAGTGAAAGGAGAACGGATATGAGTAAAAAGCAGATTATAAAAGCAGTGAGTTATCTTAGATTTAGCTCGGATAATCAGCGAGATGAAAGCATTGATGCACAGCAAAGAGCGGTAAATGAGTACGCACTAAAACACGGTTATATCATTATAAATGAATATGTTGATAGGGCAAAATCAGCACGAAGTGACGACCGGCCACAGTTTTTGCAGATGGTCGATGATAGTAAAAAAGGCGATTTCTCGATAGTGCTTGTGGATAAGCTTGACCGATTTAGTCGAAACAGATATGACAGTGCCCATTATAAACAGATACTAAAGCACAACGGAGTAACAGTCGTTTCGGTAAAAGAAAACCTTGATGGTAGCCCTGAAAGTGTAATTATGGAAGCAGTCCTTGAGGGATTTGCCGAATATTATTCACTAAACCTTGCCAGAGAATCCATGAAAGGCTTAAAGGAAAATGCGTACAAAGCAATGGCAACAGGTGGCAAACCGCCCTATGGATTTAAGGTCAACCCTGAAACTAAACTCTACGAAATTAACGAAGACGAAGCCCCAGCAGTAAGGTATATGTTCGAGGGAATAATAGAGGGCAAAGGCTACAGCGTGATAAGTGAGGAGCTATACGCATTAGGATATAAGAGCCGAACAGGCAAGCCAATCTCCCCCAGTACAATGACGGATATGCTGTGTAATCGAAAATATGTAGGGGATTTCATCTATAATAAATCTGCTTCTAAGGACAGTAAATGCAAGCGAAACGGCCACGCTTACAAAGACGAAAGCGAATGGATAGTGGTTGAGGGTGGCTGTCCAGCGATAGTTAGTCGTGAAGTGTTTGACGAGGTACAGCGAATTAAGGCTGAGAACAAAGGTAAGTTCATAAACCAAAACCACAAAAAGCAGTATCTGCTAAGTGGCAAAATTTACTGTGGCGAATGTGGCGAAAGGTGGCATGGAGAAAGTCGATATGATAAAAAGCTCCAGTGTGACTACATACTATATGTATGCTCGGCAAAGAAAAAGCGAAAAGATTTACACTGCCAGTCAAGGTCAATGAGTCGTGATAAATTGGAGCAAGCAATACTAAAAGTCCTTGCCAATGAAATATTCTGTGATGAAATGCTTCAGCGGATAATCGGATACTACAATCAGTATTTAGTCGGCATGGAGGACGAGCTGAGCGACTATATAAAGCGACTGAGAAGCAAAATTAAAGGCAATGAAACAGCTCTTGAGGGTGTCCTCGAAGCTATAACCAAAGTGCGAAGCGAAGCCCTGTTCGGCAAACTTGCACGCCTTGAGGAAGAAAAAGCCGAGCTGTTAAAACAAATAGCAGATGCAGAAATTAAAGCCACAGCAAAGAAAGTAGATGACGCTGACATAAAAGCAGGATTTGATTATGCTAAGGAACTACTGCGAAATGGTAGCCTTAAAAGTCAAAAGAAATTAATGGAGCGCTTTATAGAGCGAGTGGAGATTTTCTCAGATGGTGTGTCCGTGAAACTAAGCTTTTCGAGATTTAGAAGTACCCCACCACCCAACCCCTACAAAGACCTACCAATCAAAGACCAAGTAAGGATTGCACAAGGTTTAGCTAAATGTCACGAAAAACCACATGAAAATTTTACATCAAAATTACACCAAAATAAATCAGCCGAGGCAGAGGAGAAACCTGCTTCGGCTGAAAATATGTTAAATTTCTATGAATTTTATAAAAATGATGGTGATGACAAAGAAAGAAATCCAAAACCTGATGAAGTAACTGTCGGTTGGAGTGAGGAAAGTGGGTTAAATCGAGAAATTACCCTCGAAAACTCCCCAAATCACAAAAAAATGCCCGAGATTAACGAATTAACCTCGAACACAATTGGCGGAAAGAGAGGGATTCGAACCCTCGGTACGCTATAAACGTACACACGATTTCCAGTCGTGCGCCTTAGACCAGCTCAGCCATCTTTCCAAATACCTAAAAAATAGGCGCTCAATTATTATATATTAAAAATCATTTAATGTCAATAGTTTTGCCATCATTTTAAGTAATATACTAAATAAAATATATAGGCTTTAAACTCCAATAATATACCGCCATAATTTGCTCTGTATGGCGGTATGCTATTTTTGATCAGTCCACAAAGTAATTTTTGCAACGATGAAGCAGTTTTATATCAATTAGTGCATCTACCAATATTCCATCTTCACGATATTCTTCTAAGAAAATTGTCCCAAGTGCCCTGATTTCGCTTATTAAGCCTACATCCGTATATGGAACTATTATTGATGTGCGTTTATGTGTTGGTTGAAGTGCGTTTTCTATGGAAGTGAGCAGCTTTTCAAAGCCTTCTCCTGTTTTTGCTGAAATAGGTACAACATCACCACTTATTCCAATGGGCAATTCAGTTAGCATATCGCATTTATTTAAAACAGTAATCACTGGAGTGTCAGCGGCGCCCATTTCCTGTAAAATTTCAAGCGTTACAGATATTTGCTCCTGCATTTCCTCACTTGTTGCATCACAAACATTGAGGAGGACATCGGAGTATGCCGCCTCTTCAAGCGTTGAACGAAATGCCGCAACCAAATGGTGGGGGAGGCGTCTTACAAGCCCAACAGTGTCAACAAGCATAATACTCCTGCCACTTGGCAAAAGCAGTGCCCTCGCAGTTGGATCAAGTGTGGCAAAAAGCTTATCTTCTGCAAGCACTCCAGCATCCGTCAGAGCGTTGAGTAAGGTGGATTTGCCGACATTAGTATATCCCACAATAGCTACCGTAGTCACAGAATCTTTTTTACGACGCTTACGCATTTGTAGGCGTCTTTGTGCTATCTCTTCAATTTGTTCTTCAAGGCTTTTTATTCTTCGTCTGATATGGCGCCTATCGCTTTCAAGCTTTGTTTCACCAGGACCCCTTGTACCAATACCACCACCAAGCCTTGAAAGTCCACTGCTCATTCCTGAAAGTCTGGGGAGTAAATATTTTTGCTGTGCAAGCTCCACTTGAAGCCTACCCTCGGCAGTGTGGGCTCTTTGTGCAAATATGTCGAGTATCAGCATTGTTCTGTCCACTACCTTACACTCGCAAAGTTTCTCTATATTCCTAATCTGTGAAGCTGTGAGCTCATGGTCGAATATGATTAAATCCACTTCATGTTGCTTGCAAAACTCAGCCGCCTCCTCCATTCTACCGCTTCCTAAACAGGTGGCGGTATCAAGTGAATCACGCTTTTGTGTTATTTGTCCAAGAACAATAGCACCGGCAGTTGTAGCAAGCTCTTCAAGCTCGTTTAATGAAACTTCTATATCGTATTCGCCTAAATCGGCTGCTGCAAGTAGCGCTTTTTGCGGAAGTAGTTCATTTATATGCATTTTATTTTCCATCATTACTCCATTATCTCGGGATATATTTGTTTATGATTTCTTCGGCGTAGCTCATATCTTCTATCATAAGCATGACGAGATAATCGCCCTGAGTATATATTGCCGCATTTGTGGCAATATCAAATGAACCAAGTATATTATAATCTTCAAATTCATTTATTTTAAGCTGTTTTATCTGCTCTAATTTTGCCTTTACCTCGGCTTCAAAATCTTCCGTTGGTTTTATTATGTATACATCGGCAACACCATATGCACCATCCGCTATACGAATATACGCCTCTTCATAATGTGAAGGGTCTATGCCTAAAACTTCCGATATATACTCTTCGTCCGGCGTGAATATGCCTAAAATATCCACCTGCTCATATATTTCTGCTATTGCGTCTTCGGGGGTTGCATGTTCGGGAGCTTCACTGACCGCTTCACTCTCAGCAAGTAAATAAACTTCTTGGGTGGGGGCTTGTGAGGGCTCGTCCCCCATGGTACAACCGTTAATAAACAGTGTAACAAATATAAATAGCATTAAAACTATTCTTTTCATTTTTTAAAAACACTCCTTTTGGATTATAGGTACCAACCTAAATGGATGGAGAAGATCAAAAATAAACTCTCCACATTTGCTTCGCATAAGACTTTAATTATTAGATGGCATTTAATTTTGCCCTGCCCTAATTATAGCCTATTAGGACTTGTACAATACAAATTTTCCTTGTGAGGAATTTTGTGCCATATCAATTTAAATACACATATCCCACCCAATATAGATGGATAACGGATACAAATAATCCTGCGGATTATTTGTATTTATCGAAGGGGCGATTAGATTGCCTCGCACTCGTCACTATGCGACAAGCGAACGAATAGCAAATAATTCAAAACACTATTTATATTCTACCTTAAAAATGTGCACAAATATTGATGCATATGTAAACTAAAAGCAAAAGCGGATAATGGATAAAATTTAAGCCTCCACCACCTCGGGGTGGCAGAGGCTATCTTGTAAAAAAACTGAATATCGGTGGATTTAAATCTATTTTTTCTCTTCTAAGAATTTCTTTATTGCAAGGAAGGTTTCATCGGATATTATATGCTCAATTTTGCAAGCATCTTTGGCAGCGTTTTCCTCACCGACACCTAAATAAGTTAACATATCGGTTAAAAATACATGGCGCTCATACATATCCTGTGCAATTTTTAGCCCACTTGGCAGAAGCTTAATCAAATTATCTTCGTTTACTGCGATATATCCATTTTCTCTGAGTTGCTTCATTGCAACACTCACACTTGCCTTTGTAAATCCAAGCTCATGCGCTATATCGACAGCTCTAACATTCCCATTCTTTTTCTCAAGTATGTATATAGTTTCAAGATAGTTTTGTGAGGATTCCAATACTTTCATTGATTTGTACTCCCTTTTCCATCAATATTATTTAATAAGTATACTATATTTTTTTTATGCCGTCAATTATTGGGTGGATAAAATACCTCATCCAAGCGTATAAAAGCTAAAACATGAAATTGACACAGTTAGATTTGCTCTCATTGCCCATAAAATCATGCAAATTCATTAACATATTTTGACGCAGCGACTGCCGCACTATCCATTACAATCTACAAATAAAATAGATTATAAACCTCATCCACAGTGCAGCAGCCCCAATGCTTCTATTTATCGACAAACTCAATGCCACACAACTAATTGCCCATTACATCATATGACTATCCACATCATTTTTAGCCTCTTCCACCTTGATTTGTTGATAGAGGGACTTAGACGCCTTGGGTTTTCTGCTGATTTCAGTTATAACATTTGTGGCATAAATAGGATGGTACTCTTTCCATTTTGGAGGGGTGGTTTTATTGCCCTCAAGATGCAGTTCTTTTTCTTTCATATAACTCTCCTAATCCTTTATAATTTTAAGGTAAAAAAAATGTGCAATAATATTTTTTGCAATAATTTACTATAAATACAAGGTAATAATATACTTGTCAATACAAAAAATCAAAAAAGTCCCTCGTCAAAACAGAGATTTTGTTTTTATCACTATTTGTTGAATAATTTAGTGGGCTAAATTGCAGGAAAAATTTAAATTTCTGTAAAATTTGAATTAACTCAGGGCAAAAAAGCATTTAAAACAGCAAGTTTCTCACACTTTCCACATAGTTTTCCACAGGTATAGCGGAAAAAAGCAATTTCACCTGTGGAAAACTATTGATTACTAATTGTATATTTTTTCTTGCGACTACAAAAAACAACCCGATTGTCAATAGATTATTACATAAATTTTATTGTAAAGTTGTACAAAAAAATAAAATAGAAAAATCAAACAGGAAAGTATATATTGCATGAAAAAGTATAGACTAAATTTTGTAAAGAAAAATAATAAAGAAAGGAAAAAACCATGATTAAGGGAGTAAATAAAAATATTATTGAGGTGTTAAACCCTGAAAATCAGTATTTTGAGAAAATTATATTCTTTGTAAAGCCCTCGCACAAAGAGAAAGAAGAAGAATTTCTAAACGAAAAGGCAAAAGAATATATGATTTCAGTGCCCAATGAGTCGCCAAGAAAAAGCAGTGTAAAAACCAAATCACTCAAAAGCGTAAATTTTGCAAAGATTGGTGGTATGTTAGCGGCAGGAGCCGCACTGACAGCATTCTTAACGGCGGCGTTTTAACACAAAATACCTCAATTGTACTGAAAAGAATAACTCAAGGTGGATAAAACCATCTTGGGTTATTCTTTTCAGATTTACAATAAAAGCTCAAGCACGAAAAAATCACTAAATTTCTGCTTGATATGCCTCGAAATACACAAATCTCCTTATATACCCCAGTATTACTCGCTTGTTTATATCTTTTATCATAAGTTTGTGAGAATACATACAGTGCATGAAGTCATAAAAGAATATTAGAATGGAATTTTTGTTTTTTCTTGTCTGAAAATGGTATTTGTGATACAATAAACACAAAAGAAATTCTCATATATTCCTACCACCCGAGGATGTAGGGATATACAAAAAATCCAGATACTGCCTACACCGCTCCACCACTATAAACCAAACACATCAAGGAATGATGGATTATATTAAATAAGACATAATTAAAAGGGTGTAGCAGGGCAGTGAAAATATTTGAAACTTTTTAAGCTCGTGGTATTAAATATGAAAATACTTCCAATAATACCATTGACATCGAGCTTGCTAATATGAACGGAGCTTAAGTTATGAATAATAATGACAACACAAATGAAAGAATACGAGAAGATGTTATAGCGGGACGAAATCCCGTTATTGAACTGCTCAAAAGCGAAAAAGAAGTTGAGGGAATCTACATAGAAAAAGGCGAGATGAAGGGTAGCATAGTGAGAATAATTGCTATGGCTAAAGAGCGCAAAATACCTATTAAAGAGGTAAATGGCTTAAAATTAGATTCTCTTACCTCCCATGCAAATCATCAAGGGGTAGCAGCTATAACAGCGGCATACTCATATTCCAGCGTTGAAGAAATAATTTCGTCGGCAGGTGAGGAAGCCCCTTTTATAATTATAGCGGACGAAATAGAAGATCCACATAATTTAGGTGCCATAATTAGGACGGCGGAAGCCGCAGGTGCACACGGCATTATTATACCGAAGCGCAGAGGGGTGGGGCTTACTGCGATAGTTGCAAAAACTTCTGCAGGAGCGGCGCAGTACCTCCCAGTAGCAAGAGTTTCAAACCTCGCCTCCACTATTGATGACCTGAAAAAGAAAGGTCTCTGGGTATATGCCGCAGACATGGACGGCGAACCTTGGTGCAGTGTGGATTACAGCGGAGGAGTTGCACTTGTGGTGGGCTCGGAGGGGAGTGGAGTCAGCAGGCTTATAAAAGAAAAATGCGACTTCATCGTATCGCTACCCATGAAGGGGAAAATTAACTCTTTAAATGCTTCAGTAGCGGCAGGAATAGTTATGTATGAAATTTCAAGGCAGCGTTTAAAAATTAAATCAAAATAAATTTGTGATTGAGGAATGATAAAATGGATAAAAAATATACTGTGGATGACATTTTAGAAGAGATAAAGCGTAAAAAACAAAATAATGCTTCATCTTCACTTCAAACTTCAAATTATAATAGGCAGGAAAAAGGGGCTACAAGTGATATTTTTGAGCAAAACACGACTAAGCCCATTCAAAACATCCCCATTCAAAACACCCCCACACCAAATAAAAGCTTAGAGATAAAAGAGCAAAAAGTAGCCAAAGAAGAATTTGTACCGAGGAAGACGACTGAGAATTCACTCTTTGGGGGGCGGCTTAACTTAGAGAGTATGGGCAGTAAATCATCCGATAATAAGACTAATCAGGTGATAAAAAATATTGTGGCAAGCTCTGCTGTTACCGAAAATCCTCAAACTAATAGTAGCCTGCAAACAAAAATTCGGACAAGTACACAGCAGGATGTGGCTGAAGAGATTAGCCCACCTAAAATAGAGGAGAAAAGTAAAAAGACTCCACGACTGCAAAAAACAGGGGTGCTTGAAGGCTTTGGGGATAATGCCTATAAACCATATGAAGCCAAGCCAAAACAAAGCAAAAATTCCGCACAGGAAAAACCCACGTATACAAATCCAGCAAACAGAGCTTCACAGTTTAAACTTAATATCGTAGGCAGTTTCTTTGATGAAGAAGTTAAATCGGAAACAAAACTTGATATTCCCATCACAAATCTTGATACTGAAAAGGCGGCACTCGGCTTTACCCGTACAATCCCTGCACTAAAAAGTAAACAGGCGGATACAAAACAAACTACCGAAGAGCAAGAAATAGAAAATAGCAGAATAAAAGATGATTACGAGCGCCCCGAGGAAGCCGAAGATATTGCGCATGAATTAAAGCGCACACTAACTATGACAACAATCAGGCTTATAGCTCTTGCGGCACTTTTTGGGGTGGCGATATACAGTACTTATGCACTGAACAACCCTGTTGGGCTTCCGAGATTTATGTTTCCAGAAGAGTCACCGTTTAATTATCTATCGGTTAACATTGGGTTTGCAGTTTTTGCAATACTCCTCTGCTATGATTCAATAGGCACGGGACTTGTGGCACTCTTTACGCTCAAACCGGATGCAGATACACCGATAGCACTCGCCTCACTCGCAACGGTTGCGCAAGGAGTAGCACTTTTAACCTCTCCAGAGGAAATATATTCGCAAGGAGTTAACCTCTATTTCTCCGTTGTGATATTTGGTCTTTTGATAAATACACTCGGGAAATATTATATGGCTAAAAGAATTCGCCAAAACTTTGAAGTAGTGAAGTTCGATGGCGAAAAATATGCCGCAGGACTTATCACAGACGCAAAAATTGCCTCAGAGCTCACAAAAGGACAGAACCTTTCTCGAACAGCTGTGGCATACAGTTGCAAAGCAGATTTTTTAACAGGATTTATGTATTACTCATATTCGGAAGATTACAGCGAAAATATCAGCAAGATAACTTCGCCGCTATTTTTGGTATTTAATACAATAATTGCGATTGGCTCATATATTTTATTTGGAAGTCTGCATGTAACACTTTCGATATTTGCGGCACTTATGTGCATATGCGCACCAATTACCGCCACACTGATAGGAAGCATGCCACTTTGGAGGCTTGCAAAAAGACTCTCCAAAAAAGGTGCGGCAGTTGCAGGGTATCAGTCACTCGACGATTTCGATGAAATAACCACCATAGCGGTGGATGCAAATGAACTGTTCTCTGGTGGGTTTGTTGAGCTACATGGAATAAAACCATTCGCCGAGGATAGAATTGATGAGGCTATTATAGATGCGGCAAGCGTTATAGTCCAAGCAAACGGGCTACTTACCGATACTTTCATGGAGATGATAGGCAGGCGTGAAGGTCTACTTAAAGAGGTGGATAGCCTAATGTATGAAGACTCCATGGGACTTTCTGCATGGGTGGACGGAAAAAGGGTGCTTATAGGAAATCGCCGTCTACTTGAAAACCATGGCATAGAAGTGCCAGCTACCGATTATGAGCGCAAATTTGCCCAAAAGGGTAGGGATGTGGTTTATATATCAAATTCGGGGGAACTTACAGCGATGTTTGTCCTCTCATATCACGGCACCGATGCAATGTCGGACAACCTCGAAATGCTTGCTGATAAGGGTATTGGGATTAGTGTATATACCACCGACCCAAATATAACCTCAATAAAAATTGAGGAAATCTTTGGCTTCCCATCCGAAATGATAACGATAATGTCCTCTAAAATGCACACGGCATACAATCAAGTGGCTTGTGACCGTGCTAAAGCCCCTGCAAAGGTTGCACTTCCTGTTGACTTTTCCATAATGGTAATGTCGATTTGTGCAATGCTTTCGGCTAAGGGTGCAGTGGTATTTGGGACAATGATTCAAATACTCGGCATGATTATGGGATATGCGCTCACAGTATTCTTTGCGTTTACCGGTGAGATAGCCATGGTTAACTACTTTTATATGATTGCATTCCAACTTGCGTGGGCACTGCTTACTATGGCGGCGTCCA
Organism: uncultured Oscillospiraceae bacterium; assembly: GCA_964370185.1. GTDB lineage: Bacteria > Bacillota > Clostridia > Oscillospirales > Ruminococcaceae > CAYJEQ01. Next base: position 2,522 of record CAYJIJ010000061.1, on the reverse strand, counting down.
ACCTCAGAAGGATATAGCAAAGCATCTCTAATTTATAAGCTTTAGCTTCTAAGAATTTTTGATAGAGCCAAAAGCACTGTGGCAAGGAAGCTTGTCGCAGTGCTTTCGCCTTATGGGGCGAGCCGACACATCCACGGCGATTTTGCTAAATCCACACAATAATGCTAACTGCCTTACAAGCGGTTTGAGGTGCCTATAAGCTCTACTTGATTAATAAAATATATTCGGATTACAAACACTACTCTAAGGAGGAAAGAAATGAATATTATTGTTGCAGTTGATGAAAACTTTGGGATAGGCTTTGAAAACGGCATGCTCTATGACTTAAAAGGTGACATGAAGTTTTTTAAGGAGAAAACAAGCGAGTCGGTGGTAATAATGGGCAGGAATACACTTCTATCACTGCCAAATTCATCGCCACTAAAAGGCAGGGTGAATATTGTAATGACCTCTAAAGAGCATATAGAGGGGTGTATTTGTTGCAATAGTGTGGAGCAGTTATTCGCATTGTTAAAGGATTATACCGACAAAAAAATCTTTGTAATCGGCGGTGAAGCCATATATAAAACACTATTGCCATACTG
>CAYJIJ010000061.1:0-1838 GCA_964370185.1 uncultured Oscillospiraceae bacterium | reverse complement strand
AAAAAATCTTTGTAATCGGCGGTGAAGCCATATATAAAACACTATTGCCATACTGCGAAAAAGCCTATATCACCAAAATTTTCGCAAAAACTGACGCGGATAGATTTTTCCCAAATATAGATGAGCTATCCAATTGGCAAATAGATGAGCAAAGCGAAGAATTTTATGAAAATGGAATTTGGTATCAATTTTTGCTATATGTAAATATTAAGCCAGTGATTAATGGGGAATGCTCATAGTAATCGCATAAAAATATAGGGAGGGGCTTGCCCCTCCCTATAAATATCTCTTAATTAGGCTTAAGCCTAATTAAGAGATGAAATGTTTATATAAAATGCAAATCCAAATATAAAGCAAGTTCATATTTCTATGCCTTTTAAAATACAAAAGTAGGTATCTACTCGCCCACAGAGATGCAAACACCACCATCAAAGTGGCGAGTAGATTTTTAATCTGTAAGCTCTATTGTTAACTTTCATGATTTTAATAGTTGACAATATATAGAATGTAGTGTATTATACTATCGAGAGGAGTGGTTAACATTAATAGTAAAAAGTTAACAATCAAAGACATGTGCCAAATAGCAATATTCACAGCAATAATAGTGGTTATGGCACAGATAACTATTCCAATGCCCTTCGGCGTGCCGATGACAATGCAGACATTTGCAATAACTCTCGCCGCAGTAGTGCTTGGAGCTAAAAAAAGCGCCTATGCAATTTTAGTATATGTTTTAATGGGCTCAGTTGGTATGCCTGTATTTGCAGGGTTTAAAGGTGGCATTGGGGCTCTCGTAGGGCCGACTGGTGGATTTTTACTATCTTTTCCGATAATGGCATATATAATAGGATATGGAGCTGAAAAGCTTCCAAATAAGTTTTACTTCATATTATTTTTAATACTCGGTATAGCATCTAATTATACTGTTGGCGTACTGATGTTTTGTATGATAATGCCAGCCGATATAATGACAGGCATTACCGCATGTGTATTGCCATTTATACCGACTGAAGTAATAAAGGCGACACTTGCAAGTGTAGCCGGAATAAAGATTAAGAAAAAGCTTGGCAAAACCTTGCAATCAACACTAAGCTAAAACCGAAAAGTATAATAAATTTGGGCATTGCAGATAACTAAGTTAATGCAATGCCCAAAAATTATTTACTTACAAATACGATTATTTAGCTTTTTACTCAGAGAAAAGGGTTTCGTCTATAATATTACATGCCTCAGCGATACAGACTTTACATATTTGTTTGCCGTTTTCAAGGAGTACTCCACAGCGAAGGGAGCCCATTTTACTTTCGAATTTGTCCGCCATCTGTTTTGCGACAGCGTATGTATCGAGCTTTGTCACTCCGTTTGCAGGAGAGCCCTTGCTTATTGTTGCACCTGCGACTACACCCATTGCCGCCGCTGCACCACATAGCTCCTGTTTTGTGCCCATTCCTGCACCAAGGCCTTCGGAAAGCTTATACACAATCTGCTCATCCATGCCAATTTTGTCGGTATATGTACAGACAACCGACTGCGCACAATTGTATTGACTATCATATTTTGCAACTGCTATTTCTGAATTCTTACCCATTTTACACCTCATATTCTTTATTTTGTTCATTTGTCACGAAATGACGAGCGCAAGGCAAATAGCGAAAAAATGTGGCATAAAGTCTTTGATTTATAGTTTAAAATAAATGTGGCGAAGCCACTCCGACACTTTTCGCTCTTCACTCTTCACTTATAAATAATCCTACGGATTATTTATATTAGGCGAAGCCTAATATAAATCTGCCATGTGGGCATCCATGCCCACGGCAATATAAATCGCCCCTGCGAGG
>CAYJIJ010000060.1:0-14741 GCA_964370185.1 uncultured Oscillospiraceae bacterium | reverse complement strand
TCTGTTGCACTTTCCCTAAAGTCGCCTTCGGCTGCCGTTAGCAGCTATCCTGCCCTGCGAAGCTCGGACTTTCCTCACCTTTTAAAGGGTGCTGTTGTCTTGCCCGCTCACTTTAGATAGGATACATTATTTAGCATAAAAAGTCAAGTGGAAAACTAACAAATATCATCATTATCAAATGTGATATATCTGCCAACAGTTTTGTCAAACACATAATTTACCGCTTTGTCAAATAATAGCACTGCTGTCATAATTATAAGAGCTATTGGCACCAATTTACTAAAAATTTTCATTTTTTCTCCTACATTTCTGTTGTTTTAAAAATCCCTGATTTTTCATCAAGAGTAAAAAAAGATCCAAGATGCTTTTTTTCTCCCTCAGAGAGATATTTTCTTACATTGCCCTTAAATAAATAAAGTTCTAATTTATCGTTTTCAAAATCAATTTCCGGAGCTGAGATTATCACTCCCCAGTATATGCCCTGTAAATCATCACCTTGTAAATGCTGAATTTTGCAATTTGCGGTGATGTCATTATTCATATAGCTAACTGAAACTTCCTTTGAAGCAAATGTCTTGATATTTAAGTTAAATGGCTCTGTGATATCAATCTCCATACAACTTTTACTATCGGGTGTCGTCTCAAATGTTATTAAACTACATAAAAATTCTTTTTTCGACATTGCCATTTTAAACTGTGTGTAGGGCTTATAAAAATTTTTACAATCTTTATAATGAGTAATCAGCCCAGTGGGAAGTGTATCAAGATTTAAGTCATCATTAGACATTGTTATATAGTAATTGATGTATTGCACCTCCGTTATTTAATTTTGTACTCTTCTTATTATAATAAAAAAACATTGTTTTCGTCAATGCAAATATAAGAAAAATATAAATAAAATTTTAAATTATAGCATTATCTTCCATTTAAAGCTTTATTTTAACTTTTTTTCTTGACAACTGTGTATATTCAGTATATACTGTTAATATAATATATATACAGTTTGAGGTGGAATGCAATGAACATAATAATCAGCAATGCAAACAACGAACCTATTTATGAGCAAATATACATGCAAATAAAAAATCTCATAATTACAAATGCAATATCATCGGGGGATTTGCTCCCATCCATTCGTGGATTAGCTAAAGATTTGCGTATAAGCGTAATTACTACTAAACGCGCGTATGATGAGCTTGAAAAAGATGGTTACATAAATTCGGTTGCTGGTAAAGGTTTTTATGTGTCGGAGCAAAACAGTGAATTGATTAAAGAAATTCACTTAAGAGAAATTGAAAGTCACATGAAAAAAATCTCATCACTATCTGCCTTATGCAATCTATCTTATGAAGAAATTATAGAAATGTTTCAACTGATTTTTGAGGAGGATTAGTATATGAATGCTATTGAAGTAAAGAATTTATCTAAAATATATGATCAATTTTCGCTGAACTTTATAAATTTCACACTCCCATGTGGCACGATTATGGGGCTGATAGGTGAAAATGGGGCAGGGAAGAGCACAACTATAAAACTAATTATGAATGCCATTTCTGCCGATAGCGGTGATGTTGTAGTATTAGGATGTGAGAACACTTCTGCTAAATTTATTGATATCAAAGAACAAATTGGCATTGTACTTGATGAAACACATTTTTGCGAAATATTTAATATTAAAAAGATTGAAAAAATAATGCAAAGTACTTATCATAACTGGGATAGTGGCTTGTTTTTTTCTTACATAGAGAGATTTTCTTTGCCGTTAGAAAAAAAGCTTAAACATTTCTCTCGTGGGATGAAAATGAAACTAAGTATCGCAGTAGCACTTTCGCACCACCCCAAACTTCTAATTTTAGACGAACCCACCTCTGGACTTGACCCAATGGTAAGGGAAGAAATTCTCGATATTTTTAACGAATTTACAAGGGATGAAAATAATTCGATTTTGATATCATCGCATATTATAAGTGATTTAGAGAAAATATGTGATTACCTCACCTTCATACAGGATGGCAGTATTGTGCTTTCAGATGAAAAGGATTTAATCTTAAATCAATATGCTATAATAAAGCTTTCCGAAGAGAATTTTTCAGATATTCCACATAGTGCGATAGTCAGCAAAAAGAAGACTGCTTACGGATACCATGCGTTAGTTCTTAAGGATTTAGTATCCGATGGATTTAAACTTGAAAAAACTACGCTGGAGGATATAATTTTATTCCTATCAAAAAAAATGTATGGAAAGGATGATATTTATGAAAGCCCTGCTTATTAAAGACATGTATATTATTTCAAATAGAATAATAGCTATTTTACTGCTTATAGTTTTCTACACTTTAGCAAATCCAACATTCTCCATAACATTTTCAGGATTATTAGGTGCGTATTTGCCAATGACTGCTTTTTTCTATGATGAGCAGTCCCATTGGAGTAAATATGCCTTAATGCTACCATATTCTAAATTTGACTTAGTGTTTGAAAAATATTTACTCGGATATATTTGTTTATCCGTCTCGGTGATAACTTCCTTCTGTACTAATTCTATCTTTACTCTTTTTAGTAGCACTGCGCAGGGCATAAATGTCTCAGTACTTCTGTTTGCCTTTTTAACAGGCATTTATTTCGTAGCAATTAACACACCCATCCTAATAATATTTGGCGTTGATAAAGGGCGACTATTATCAATTGCAATGATTGTATTAATAGCAGGACTTGGTGATTTACCGGCAGAATTTTACGAAGAAATATTCACGCTACTTGGAAGTTTTTCACATATAGCATTTTTGGCTTTAGGAATATTATTAAATATATTTTCTGTTTCACTCACGCAAAAATACAGCTTTAGCAAAGGATAGTCAATTAAAAATTAGTTTGTTCATTAAATTTTAATTGACACTATTATGAAAAAAAGTTAAAATTAAGTTTAGATTATTTTTTGGAGGTATCAATGAAGAATAACTTCTTTAATAAATGCAAAATTTCAGCCCTACTGCTTTCATGCTCACTGCTTTTCATACTCGGAGGATGCTCGGCTTTGCAGGGTGGGGAAGAGGCAGAAGAAAACCCAGAATATCCCGTTGTCATAGGTGATGTAGAGATAATGGAGAAACCACTTAGAGTAGCCACTCTTTCACCAGCGCTTACAGATATGCTTGTTTCGCTTGGGCTTGAGGGAAGAATAGTTGCTGTATCAGAGGGTTCAAAACAATATCTTACACAGACTGACCGCTATGATTATGAATTTATTGGAACATCGCTCATTCCCAATACAAACCGAATTGCCGAAGTTTCTCCACAGGTGCTATTTACTTCGACTACACTAACCGATGATGTAATGGACAAGCTCCATCAAAATAATATTCAGGTGGTACATATTGAGTATGGGGATGATTTTGAGTCGGTCTATCAAAACTATCGCACTATTTTAACAGTAATGAATGGTAATGTCAGCGGAAACGAAATGGCGGATGAGTTTATAAACAACTACGAGGAAAAGCTAAATAGCATTGCAACAACGAATTCCACTTTATCAGAGGCTCAGTCTGCAATATATATGAGAGCGCCACTGCTCACAGTAGCCACGGGGGACACTTTTGAGCAGCAGTTTTTTGATATTTGGTCTATTTCAAACTGGGGAGAATCCTACCTTAATTGGAGCTATCCCGAAGAAATGGCTGTTGAGCTTGAACCCGATATAATTCTTTATGCGGACGAAATAGATATTTCGGTTATTTCTGAGGCAAGCATTTATAAAACAACTGCAAGTGTGGTAAATTCTGAGCTTTATTCGGTTGATTATACATCATTTGATAATCAGTCGGCGAGAATGTTTACCGAAATCGAAAGAGTTTCGAAACATTTGTATCCTGAGGGCTATATAGTGGAAATACCGGAGTATTAAGATGAGTTTAGATAAAAAATAATCCTATAAAACACGAGTTTTTTAAGGACTACATAAGAGTAATATAAAAAACGGGGTATTTTTCCACAGTAATCGGAAAAATACCCCGTTTAAATTATAAATTAATTAACTAAATCTATCATATGGCTTATAGCAATCGGGGCAAAGCATTTTAGCATTGCATAACCTAATAGCAAATTCAGCTGTCATTTCACTGCAGCCATCACATTTAACATTATCAAAATTCCTTGCAAATTCAGGGAGCTTTTCGGTGACGGGTGTAATAGTAAAGAGTTCGTCAGAGGGCAAATTAAACATATACAGTCTTGCTGCTTCTCTCGACTGCTCGCTGCCATCGGTCTTAGGTTTTACATCGTTGAGTATAAGTCTCACACTTTTGCCATTTTTTCGATTGAAGAAAGAATAGGCGTTTTTACCTTTGATTTTTATAATCAAATTGCCCTTTCCAGCACTGCAACCGAGAATAACTTGTATGGCATCGACCCCACAGGCATCATTTTCCGATATACATACTGTTTCTTCATCCTCGGAAAAATTAAGCTCAAGTAGCTCAGCTGCATAAAGAGCGGCACGATATCCAATAGTAAGTCCTCCACAAATATGCCCATGAAATTTTGCTGCTTCATTCCATAATTTTAAGTCCTTATCCATAATACTATCCCTTTCTTTAATCTGCCAGCACTTTCGGTTGCCATGAAGCGGCGAGAAAGTAGGCAAAAAATATAATAAACACTCCTATATTAATAGTTTTTAGTATTTATGATTGTGCTTATTATGTCATAAATTCGCAGAATTTTGATATAATCTGCCATCACTTTCGGTTGCCATGAAGTGGCGAGAAAGTAGGCATAAAAGATAATAAACACTCCTATATTAATAGCTTTTAATATTTATGATTGTGTTTATTATCTTCTCATTACTCTGAATCGGATGAGGCATCCTCTTCTGTGCTCTCTTCATTGTCTTCGCTACTGTCGGAGCTTTCATCTTCTTCTGATTCAGAAGAGCTCTCCACATCGGCATTTTCTCCATCCTCGGATGAGCTATCAGAGCTTTCGTCATCTTCGGACTGTGAGGAGCTATCCTCCGTATCATCTTCGGGTGGGATTTGCTCGGAGGAACTTTCACTTGCTGGAGGGGTAGCTCCCTCTGCACGAAGTTCGGAAGCTAAAACTTCCTTGGCTTTAGCTATCTGTGGATCGTCGGAGAAATCATTAAATATTAGTGCCGCCTGCTGTTCAGCGGTTAGTTTTACTTCATAGTCGGGCTTTACTCCAATTAGATCAAAATTCTCAGAATAGGGAGGATTAAAAGCTGCTATTGTAAGCTCAAAAGCAGAACCGTCAGTAAGCTTAACAATCGACTGCATAACACCTTTCCCATATGTGGTGGTGCCCACAGAAGTAGCCTTATTATAATCTTTTAAAGCTTGAACAAATAATTCTGCGGCAGAGGCGGTATTGTTATTTGTAAGTACCACCATTGGCATATCAATCTCACTTGCGTCACTCGAGCTTATTAGCTCAGTAGTGCCATCATTATATGTTGCAGAAGCAATGGGCCCCTCAGGAAGCAGTCTGTCGAGTATTTCACAGGTTGAGTCAAGAGTGCCGCCTGGGTTGTCTCTGACATCGAATATCAAGCCACTCACACCCTCGGCAATAACTGCTGAGATGGCGTTGTCAAAGTGCAAAGTTGAGTTGTTTGCAAAAGAGTTAATATTTATATAGCCATATCCATCAATGATCGAATAGGTAACTGTGGGAACTTCCACGGCACGACGGGTAATATCAAGCTCTATATCATCCGCTTGACGCCTAACAACAATTTTTACCTTGGTGCCGGTTTCTCCGTCCATCATGGCTATTGCTTGCTCATATGTATCTGCACTTATGTCTAAATCTTCAACCTTAACAATCATATCCCCCCTTTGAATACCTGCATTTTGTGCAGGGGAGTCGGGGTAGACATCGGTGATGTAAATATAACCTGAGCTGTCCATTACAGACTCAATTCCGATTGTTACAATCCTGCCGTTTAAATCTTGAGAAATTTTTGCGTATTCCTCGGCAGTGAAATACTGGCTATACAAATCCCCCATACCAAGTGCATATCCCCTTGATATTGAATCCATAAGCAGTTCATCATCTAAGTCACCATAATAATTGCTTCTAACTAAATTATCAATCTCTTGAAGCTTGCTATACATCGCTTCACGCTCTGTTATGCTCTTCATACGCTCACTAAAGGTATTTGAAGAATAAACCATTGTTATTGAAAAAGTTGCGGCAATCATAATGAGTGAAAGTGCAATTGCCGTGCCCAGTGATATTTTTTTATTCATTTACGCCTCCTGTATACTAAAAACAAATTATTTTATTAGTTATCTATTATTGATTTTTGTTTGCGCTAAACTTAATTGTATAATAAAAACAAAGATTTTGCCAGTCTTTATTGTAAAAAAAATGTTACAAAAAATTTCTTATGAGAATTTTAGGGCGATTTATACAAATAATATTCTTAAATCACTCGAATGGAGGAAAGAGAATGTCACAGTTAACATCAAAAGAATTGACATTAATAGGGGAGCAATTATCCGCTGAACAGCTTTTAATCACAAAATTTAACCAATATGCTAAAGAAGCGGACGACCCACAGATAAAATCAAAATTTGAGCAAATTGCGGCAAAGCATCAAGGCCATTATAATAAGCTTTTAAGCTATCTTTCATAATCTATATTAGGAGAAATGCCATATGAAAAATTTTGTGGATAAAGACCGCCTGTGCGATACGCTCAGTAGTCAGAAAAATATTACAGGGCTTTACAATACCTCTGCAAATGAATGTGCAAGCAAGGCACTAAAAAGTGAGCTGCTCAATATTTTGTCTGAAGAGCATCAAATACAGCATGAAGTATTTACAGAAATGCAAAACAGGGGATGGTATATGGTGCAAGCGGCAAAACAAGAAGAAATTATTCAAGCAAAGCAAAAATTCGAAAGCTCAAACCCTGCTAAAAAATAATGCAAGGCACTGTTTATATAATCCATAAGCTGCCTCAGCAGAGCGGAGAGATGAAGCTTTAAATTCATCCATATTGTAAGGGTATCCTCATAGCATAGTCGTGAGGATACCCTTAAAACTAATATATAATACATTCAGTGATGAATAATATCATCACTCGCTTTAATGCGCTCTATTACCTTTTTGCCATCTTCACTCATTAAAAAATCATAGGTGGTTTCAGGAATGAGTGATTTTAATTCTTCATATTTGTCATCATGTATTAAAAGCCTTACATGTGAAGCACTGATAGCTACTCCATCAACTTCTTTTCGTGGTATAACGCAGAGTGATATATCGTTTTTAGAGAGCACAGCAAGCATAATTTTATTATAAATCTCGGTTACATGGCTAAATGGTTCTTCACCCACAAATCGCTTTGTAATACCAAGGCTTTTAGCTATCTTTACAAATACCCCCACATCAAGCTCGGCTTGTGCAAGCATAATATCATTTGTGTCTTTAATAAAATAGGAGGGGAATGTGGCGGAAGATATCATATAACTTTCAGTATTGTGTAAAACTATATTTGGTATATCGGCTACACCTTCTTCAATTAATTTGTATCTTACGCAGTAGGGGACAAGTGAAACATCTTCGCTCACTACAAATAGATGAAGTACATCGCAGTTAGCGGCAGCTGTTTCCACTAAATAACGATGCCCGTATGTGAAAGGATTTGCATTCATGATTATTGCGGCATGAAGTGTTGATAAAGAGGGTTGAAAAGAGGCTTTAAGCTTATTTATATAGGAAGAAAATCCATCTTTTTTATTTTCCATGAAAACAGCAAGCCCATCCGAAGTTGCTATCTCATAAAATCCTAAATCCTTAAATATATCTTTTTTATCGCACTTGGTGTATAAAAACAAATGATAATTGCCCCGTTCAGCTTGCAGGCTAATTAGATGCGAAACAACTTTATTTAAAAGCCCTTCGCCTTGATATGCAGAGTTGACTGCTAAACAACGCAGTGTGTTTTTGAAAATTGAGCCAGTAGCCACAAGTTCTTCTCCGCGGTAAACACCTACGGTATATTCTAAATTTGCATCCCTCGATATTCCCTCGGCTGAAAGCAGGGTGTCAAGTGCGACATTTGCAGCTTTATCGGAGGGATAAATTCGGTGTTCCTCATATTCATACATAGGAGTAAAACCCTTTCTAACTTAGTGATTACAAATTGGATGATAATCCATATTTGGCATAGAAATCTTTAATAGGCATGGGCTTATCAAAATAATATCCCTGCACCTTATTACAACCAAGCTCTTTTAAAATCTCATACTGTTCTTCAGTTTCAACACCCTCAGCAACAGAAATTATATAATCAAATTTGTTGCAAAATGCGATAGTGAGCTCGGTAAGTGATCTTGATTTTGGATTTTTGTTAATATCATTTATAAGTAGCATATCAATTTTAAGTTCATCATAATCAGTGGCAACGAGTGAAGTAAGATTTGAATATCCACAGCCAAAGTCATCTAAAGAAACTAAAAATCCTGCATTGCTAAAGCTTTCAATAACCTGCGGTAGGGCATTTTCATTAAATCCACTTATTGTTTCAGTTATTTCTATAACTATTTTTGAAGTTTTAACGCCGTATTTATCACATACTTCTTTAAATTTATCTACTATGCCTTTTTTAGAGATAGTCATTCTTGAGCAGTTTACCGCAACCGATTTTATCTGTGTATTTCCCGATAATTCACAAGCTTTAAGGAATTTACACACTTCTTCAAGTACAAAAATATCAATTTTAGAGATAATACCCTCTTTTTCATAGAATGGTATAAAGGAAATTGGCGGTTGCAAGACATTTTTAGCACCAAGTCTTCTAACTAATGCTTCCGCACTCCTTACAGTGCCGGTAGAGAGGTCAACCTGAGGCTGTAAATAGACAATATATTTATCATTTAAAATCTCCATGTCTAAATTATCGGATAGTATGCGATTGTATTTTCCGCCTACATGTGAACTGCCAAGCTTATTATTAGAATTTGTTAAATTTCGGTTCCAGGTGTAGCCTATTGATACTGAAAAGTCTTCTTCTTCGGACAATCTTTGCTTTAGTAGCTGTATATTGTTTTCAAAATCGGTTTCTTCGCTATTTTCGCTGAGCACGAGGAATTCATCCCCGCCCACACGAAAAACACAATCCCCAAAAACATCTTTTAAATGGTTTGCAACGCATATCAAAATATTGTCGCCAAATGCAATACCATTTTCATAATTTATTGCACTGAGCTTTAATATATCCACATAAGCAACACCTAAGCTGTCTATATGATTTGTATTAATATTATCTAATGCATTGCTATAACTATGCCTATTCTTTATACCGGTGAGAGTATCGTAATAACTGAGGTTATTTAGCTTTGCAACAAGCTCAGTTTCGTCCATAAAGCTTGCAATGAACTTAGCCACAGAACGAATAATGGATAACTTATTAATATTGGTGGTAGGATTATCCACACCGACAAATCCAGTCAGACACTTCTTATCCGCCATGATTGAACCAACTAAAATATTATTTAAATTTTGCAATTTCATCAAATCATATTCAAGTGAATTGGCTGATATATCGGGATCATCTATTGCCATACTAAAAACATCATCTTTCTCGCATTTGTCTAATAAAACGCCAAGCTCTGATTTTTCAAGATTTTGGAGTTTATCTTTGTATGGAATAGTCTTTTCATCACAATATTCATAGGTATTGCTAATATATTGCCCACAATCTGACATTTCAAATATATAACTTCTTTCAGCATTATAGTAATTTGAAACCGATTCCAAAAGTCTGTAAATAACTATGTTTGGATCCTGACCTGTATGAAGCATTTCAACACAACTCAATAAAAACTTTTCATCCGTTAGGCGGTCATTTAGCTCATCTTCAAGTTCTTTTAATTTCGTAATGTCAGTTGCAATTTCAAGTCGTGCAAACTTTCCGTTAAATGGCACAAGCCTGTCCTTTAATAAGAAAGTCTTATTAAGCAGAGGATTGTAGTACGACCATTCATAGTTGCTCTCAACACTCAAAAGAGAATTTGTGCAGAATTCGCAAGGTTCTGTTTTACCTTGCAAAACCTCATAACACTTCTTTTTAAACCAAGATTCACGAGGAAGATTACCTAATGCCTGTATTGTAGTACTATTGAGATAGAGTAATTCATAATTTTCGATATCCGATATATATATTAGATCATCGGAATTATCCAAAATATGTGCAGAACTTTTATTTTGTTCCATCAGCAGTTTCATCTCTTCTCTGAGATGTGTGCCTTGAAGTATTATGGATATCATCTTGCCTATATATTGCAGGCTGTTTATCTCACGCTCGCTCCATACCCTTGTTTTAGTGCAATCATCGAGTCCAATAAAGAATGTCATCATGTCATCTCTTTTTATCTGGGCATGGACAAATGATAATATCCCCTGATTAGCCATAGTTTCAAAAGCGTCTTCACGCTGAAAGGTTTCACGCAAATCGTTAGAATAAATAATGTCGTTATACGCTTTTTCTATAAAATCTTCAAACATCTCAGCAGGTAATTCCTGCAAATTGTCTATTTCAGAACTGATTCCCTCTTTGCACCATTCGAAAGTATTGGAAAATGATTTTCCAGAATCCAAAGTTTCAAAAATATAGCTCCTGTCAGCACCATATTTTTGACATAAAAATTTTAATACCGCATCAATAGAGGCATTGCTTCCATTATCATCATATAGAATATTAAACGCAGAAGAAATTAAGTCGTAATCAAAGAATGAGCTCGCCATTCTATTTGCATTTTCAATTTTTGTAATACTTCTCGTTGTGCCTATATCTAAGTCGTCGGAATATATAACATAGCGATTTTTACCGAGCATTTTAGCTTGATTTAATGCTTTATCCGCATTTTGGTACAATTCATCATATGTGATACCATCATGGGGATAAACAGCAATTCCGATGCTACCAGATATAGAATAATTTTTATATTCCCCAGAATATGTTTTGGCATATACTTCAAGTATTTTTTCTGCTTTTTGTTTTACAATTTCTAAGTCGTATATGTTTTCTACAAAAACAATGAACTCATCTCCGCCAATCCTCGCAACAACATCAATTTCCCTAAATGCCGCCTTAAGACCCGCAGATATTTCTCTGAGTACTTGGTCGCCAAAATAGTGGCCGAGATTATCATTTATGCTCTTAAAATTGTCTATGTCAACTATGAAATATACATGGGTGCCATCTCTGAGCGAAACTAATTTGTCGGATATAATATTTTCTGCACTGATTTTATTATAGCAGTCAGTCAATAAGTCTTTCTGTGAGCGTTCTTCAAATACTTTCTGCTCATGTATATCCATACCTTTTCCCACTGCAAAAATAGGGGAGCCATCATTATCCCGTAGTATCTTACTAATAATTCTGTAATACCGATAAATACCATCCTCCGATAGGAGTCTGATATCTTCAGTGGAATTAATTCCTTTTTTAAAGTTGTTTACCATTTCCATATAGCTTGGAATATCGTCCTCGTGTATGAACTTTTGCTCAAAAATCTTATCTCCAGCAACAAAGGAAGTGTTATCAAAACTATCAGTCCATATTTTGCCATAATAGTGGAAGTTGCCAGTTCTTATATCCATTGAAAAGAACCATTCTTCGGATAGGAGGGACATTTCATTAAGCAGAACTTTTGTCGGGATTTTGTCGATGAAATAGTAATCGTATTTAAAATTGTCTAAATCATAAAAATCGGGTCTTAAATCTCTGATAAAGCCAGCCAAATAATTTTGCTCACCTGGGATTTCTAATTTTATTAAAGTGATTTCCGCAGGGATTAGCTCACCATCTAAAGTTTGGTGCATCCAGCTAAATACACACTTTCCCTCACGATTGGCCTTTTCAAAATTGCTTGCAGACATTTCTGCAGAAGATTTTCCATTTGGCTGAAATTCAGGAGAAAACTTATAAAAATTTTCAAGATACTCTTCGCCATCATCAATATTAAAAATGTTTAGTATATGGCGGTTACACATGATATTAACCATACTACTATTCCAAACATTCATAGCCATAGGCGCGGAACTAAGTATTGATTTAAGAATTGGAGAGGAAGATAGTTCGTTTTGAATATCTTCGCTTGCGTCTCCTACAAGAAATAAATCATTTGTTTTACTCATATGTATACCCTCACTAATCATTATTATAATCTAATATTAAATCATTTAGAAGTGCTTCGTAATAGGAAAAAAATACTAAATTAATTATAGCAAAAACACTCACAAAAGTAAATTGTAATTTAAAATAAAATGCTTATTCGCAAATATTTGGATAAATTATGCGTATAACATATAATTTTGATAAATGTAGATAGCATGGAAGGTATCAATCAAAATTGATTTACACTCAAAAAAGCAAATAATAAGCCAAAGAATAAACTTGTGCCGAAAAAGTTGTACCAATGGAAAAGTCAATATAATTTCAAAATTGAAACTATATTGACTGCCATACATTTTTGTGATATGATTTCAATATTGAAACTATCTTAAGGGGGTATATTATGAGAAAAGCATATTTTAAATTTATGAGCGCAGTCGATATTGACTGCTATAAAAGCATTCGTGAGAGTGAAATCGGTAGCACTTTGCCATATTCCGATGTTTTGCAGCTGTTTATTATAAATCACAAGCAGAATATGACTGTGAGTGAGCTTGCTGAGAGGCTCAATCTTTCTCGACCAGCTACAACTCAAAAGGTAAATGAGCTTGCCAATAAAGGCTTGGTTATAAAAACGGGGTCTACCGAAGACAAAAGAGTAACATATCTATCACTTGCAGAGAGCTTAATTCAAAGTAGCGGTGATACAAAGTCCGCTTCACTTATGGACGCAGTGGAGGAAAATTTTTCGGACGATAAAAAAGCTGTGTTTGCAGAAATACTAAACTTTATGGCAGATTATCTGTTGGAGGAGTAATGAGAAACGAATTTATAACAATATCGGGTGCAAGAGAAAACAACCTAAAAAACATCTCGGTAAAATTACCAAAATATAAACTTGTCGCCTTAACAGGGGTCTCGGGCAGTGGAAAAAGCAGTTTTGCTATGGATATTTTGCAAAAAGAATGTCAGCGTCAATATTTAGAGTCAATGGGAATGGTTACGGACGGTCTTAACAAACCACAGGTGGATAGCATCATTGGGCTTTCACCATCTATTTCCGTTGGTCAAAGGGTGCTTTCAAAAAATCCACGCTCAACTGTTGGCACATATACAGAAATACTCACCTATCTTCGCATACTATATGCAAAACTAAGCGTGAGAATTTGCCCAAACTGCAATGGCGAAATCCCTCCAAGTTTTGATGAAGATGAGGAAATCGACTTTACCGATACTTCCTGTCCTCACTGCAAAGAAAAGCTTTCCTATCTGAGTATGGCGAATTTCTCTTTTAATAAAGCGGAGGGAGCGTGCCCGAAATGTAGTGGCATAGGGGTAGTTAAAGACATTGATTTTACCAAGCTGATAGATGAAAATCTCACCATAAAAGAGGGAGCTATTAAAATTTGGGAAAACGAAGTTTTTGCAGAACACTATTCAAATACCTTTATAGCTTGTGGGAAACATTATGGCTTTAATTTCGATGTTTCAAAGGCTGTGAAGGATTATAACGAACTTGAGATGTTAGTGCTTCTTGATGGTGTGGACTGCGAGGAATTTAAAAAGCGATTTCCCAATATCAAAAAGCCAAAAAGAGTAATGGACGGTTATGTGGAGGGGCTTCGCACTTTTGTGGGTCAAAAAGTCAGGGAGTCCGCTACAAAAAAAGTTGCTAACCCCATCATTGCAAATGCTATCGTAAGCACCCCCTGTGATGAATGCAATGGCACGAGGTTGGGTTTTGATGGCAGAACTGCAAAAGTAGGTGGGAAAACTATAATAGAGGTTAGCACTTTTACAATGTCGGCACTTGCCACGTTTTTGGAAGACACTAAAGCACATTTATCTCCCTCGGCAAAAGAAATTGCTACTGTGGTTATAGGTGATATTCTAAAGCGTGTAAAAGGCATTGAAAAAATAGGGCTGGAATATCTTTCTATCGACCGACCTGTTAGCACTCTTTCAGGCGGAGAAAGCCAAAGAATACGCCTTGCAAGCATTTTAGAAAGTGGGCTTACAGGAGTATTGTATATCTTGGACGAGCCGACCACTGGGCTTCACGCAAGGGATACCTCACTACTACTAAAAGCAATAAAAAAACTGCGTGACTTAGGCAACACAGTTATTGTTATTGAGCATGATATGGACTTTGTGAAAGAATGTGATTATGTTATTGATTTTGGTGTTGGTGCTGGATCCCTCGGTGGCGAAATTGTTGCTAATGGCACAATATTAGAGGTTGTACAAAATAATATTTCAAAAACTGCAAAGTATTTGCGAGAGGAAAAAAGCAAACCCAATGACAAAAAAATAAATGCGAATAGATTTATCAAGGTTAAAAATGCCACTGCCCATAACCTTAAAAACATTTCAGTAAATATTCCACTTGGACAGCTTGTTTCTTTTGCAGGGGTTTCAGGTAGTGGTAAAAGCAGCCTCGTTTTTGATGTTATTGAAGAGAGAAAAAATGCGCAAAGCATTAATGGATTTGAGAATATTTCAGAAGTAATTAAAATCGACCAAAGCCCTACCCACAGACAAAGCCGAAGCAATATCGCAACATATACAGAAGTTTTTACACTGATAAGAGAGTTGTTTTC
>CAYJIJ010000059.1:0-14808 GCA_964370185.1 uncultured Oscillospiraceae bacterium | reverse complement strand
GCGGCGGCAATTACTGTTGGGCTAAATTTATTGCCAACATTATTTTGCACAATAAGTACCGGTCTAATTCCTCCTTGCTCAGAGCCTATAACCGGACTTAAATCCGCATAATATATTTCACCTCTTCTTACTGTCACATTTATCACGCTCCGCTAATGTTTTATGGACTTTTGTCCATATCTTCTGTTAGTATTGTGACACATGTTAAGTTGTTTTAAACATCCGTCTATATATTTTATTACAAAAATTTTTTTTTGACAGTAGAAAATATAAAACTTAAAAATACAAATTTAAAAACACAGTATTTCCGTAAAGTGAAATGCTTTTTTCACCTCTAAAATATGTTTTTATTTATACAAAATTAAAATACTATATTGTAAAAAAATGTCGATAAGAGTTGAAAATAGCAATAACTATAACAGCGGATAAAAAGCCCACAAATCACTCCCAACATTAGATGGGGAATGATTTGTAGGCTTTTCACTTTTCACTATTTTGTGCACCAGAGGAAATATAAATAATCCGTAGTATAAAGATAAGCGCAAATCTGAAATAAAGCAATGGGAGCACACAACCGCCTTTTAAAAGGCGGGAGCATTAGTGGCTGAAAGATGGAGCACCCACGAATAGTGGGGATTTTCAAGGGGTCGCTGACCCCTTGAATCGAATGAAGAGGGTCTTAGGGAGAACATTCGAGAGTTCTCCCTAATCGTTCTTTGGCAAGGGGTGGATATAGCAAATATAAGTCGTTTTTTACAAAGCAAATGGGCACTCTTGCTGTGTCAAACCCTTTTGTAAGGCGGTGAGCATTACTGCAAGGCTTTTCCTTGCCATAGCACCCATTTGCATTGTAAAAAATCTACGACCATTAGCTGTTGAGTTTTGGCATAAGATAAGGCAGACGACGAAGACAAACTCGTGTTTGGCGAGGAGGATAACACAGTATTATGTTAAAACTCAGTAGCTAACGGCGACTTATATTTACTATATCCACCCCCATTTCTGTCGACACAGAAAGTAGAGTGGGGGATTACCACGATTAATAGCTTTTTCTTATCTTTGTAGGGGGCAAAGCCCCTTAGTATCTCATAAAGATTTAGGATATGCCGATACAGATTATATAAATAATCCGTAGGATTATTTATATCCCTCGCAGGGGCGATTATATTGCCTTGCTCTCGTCACTTCGTGACAACTGAGCAAATGGCAAATTTATATTATCTGCGTTGCAGATTATATAAATAATGTGTATCATATCATTTTTGATAATTAAGAGCTAACGGGCATGGCAAGCCATGCCCCTACAATCGCAAAATTTGCTACATTATTTTTATCGGCTTCACCTTTCTATTTATGGGGTTTTACCCCATACCCCATGATTTTTTGAAAAAAATCAAGTAAAACTTCACTTTTCACTATTTACATATCACGCCTAATATAAATAACCCTATCCTAAAATCTCAAAATTATTAAAGCTCATATATAGCTCATTCGAGGGGATGTCAAGGCTTAAAAAATTCCCACTTTCTTCATCGAGTTTTAGAGTGAACGCCCCATCCTGCATACTGCCCTCAATCACCACAGCTCCGTCAGACAGCGATATTTGCACACCGCTATCCTTTGCCGCAGCGTTTATAGCTTCAATAATCATCGTGGTTACTGCGCCTCCGGTCTTTGAAGCGGGATCGAGTTCAAAACTGATGTCGTCATAACTGATACTTATCTTGGAATCTGCAAATTTAAAAGAAATATCCTTTAAGCTCTCGGGGGATAAAAACATTACCTCATATCCACCCAATCCATCTTTTGAAATATTTGCATGAGCTTCAATATCCTTGTATTTTATCACAGCGCCCGTCGTGAATGGCTCATCAATTTGTGCCTTTATGCGCTCTTCGTCAAGGGTTTGCCCCTTAAGGCCGCAGGAAGTAAATAAAAATATGCATATAATAATTGCCACTATCTTTTTTGCCACTAAATCACCCTTCGTTTTGCATTGATAAGAAAAATTCTCCTATCCCATGTTTTAAATCAGATGGTTGCATAGTGTGTGCAGAGAGCTTTTTAGCACAGTTTTTTCCAGCTTCTCCATGAATATATACAGAGCTAATCGCCGCAGATTTACAGTCGGCACCCTGTGCTAAAATTCCTGCAATCATGCCAGCGAGTAAATCTCCGCTTCCAGCTTTAGACATACCTGAATTTGCTCCATTGTAAATAAAAGCAGTTCTATCCTTGCTTGCAACCACTGTGTTTGCACCCTTTAGCACAACAGTAATTTTAGCACTAAAAGCAAGTGCGGACGCAAGCGCAGTGGGGTTTTCCTCCACTGCCGAAACAGTACAACCCAAAATTTTAGCGAGCTCGCTGTAATGCGGTGTGATTATCACGGGGCATTTTGCCTCTTTAAGCAAGGAAATTCTGCCTGCAAGCGCATTTATGCCGTCTGCATCAATTACAATGGGCTTAGTTCGGTTGTGTACTAAATGGTGTATCAGCTCATACACACCATGTGATTTGCCAAGACCACATCCTATGAGCACCACATCGGTGTTATCACTTAAAAGCTTCGGGGAAGGCAGTCTTATTAAATCGGGGCATCCATCTTCTGTACTATCTATTTGTATGTGGGTAATCTCAGGAATATGCATGGCGGCATTGCTGCAAACGCAGTCACTCGACATCAAGGTAACATAGCCAGCACCGCTCCAAAGAGCCCCCTGTGAAGAAAGCACTGCGGCACCGAGATAATTTTTGCAACCACTGATATTTAGCACCCTGCCAAAACTATATTTATAATCGTAATCGCTTCTTATGGGGAGAGCATTTATCGCCATGTCCCTGTTTACTACAGAGCAGATATTATAATTACCTTTGCGTGCCTTGTCGGGCACCGAAATATCTAAGACTTCTATAACACCGCATGAGGGCACCGAGGTGGGAAGAATATGGCAATGTTTGGCGCTGTCGAGTGCGAGGGTGAAATCGGCATGGATATGACTTTTCGCTAAGCGACCACTGTCCGCTTCAATTCCCGAGGGAATGTCAATGGAAAAAACCGCCGCCACCGCAGAGTTTATCTTTTCAAACAGTAATTTAATTTCCACTGAGAGCTCACCTTTAAATCCAGTGCCATAAACACCGTCAACTATTATATCAACACACCCGAGTGCCGCCTCTATCTCGCTTTCATTAAACTGTGCAGTGAGTGTTTTTATTCCAAGCGCTTTTACCTCTTCAATCCTCTTCTGGGTGGCGGAACTTTTAGGATAGCCCTCCACCATTACAACTACCACCTGTGCCCCAGAATTATAAGCGTGAACAGCCGCTACAAGTGCATCCCCACCATTATTACCCTTGCCTGCAAAGAATATAATATTCCTCCCAGCAAGCCCTACCTTGTCGAGTATATATTTAAACACACGCTCGCCGGCGTTGTCCATTAAATCCTCTTTAGAAACTCCGAATTCTTCACTTTTGTCTTCTATCTGCCTCATTTGCAGTGCAGAAACTATTTGTTCCATAAAGCTTTCTCCTTTAGCAATTATACTTAATCTCTGTATGTGGATAATAGCATTGACTTGTTTTTGTATGTCCCTCTGCCATAGGCGGAGGGACATACAGGGATAATTTTAACTCTAAATCAATTCTACTTTCCCACTCATTAATCTCGATACGCTATTATAAATGCCACTGCCTGCTCCTTAGAGTGGCTGAGTGTGAGCTCAAAGCGAAGACCCTTCTCCTCGGCGAGTTTAAGCGCCGCACCCGAAAGCTCAATATATGGCTTGCCCATATCGTCACGCAAAGCTGAAATTTCCGAAAGTGAAAAACCTCTAACACCTGTTCCAAGTGCTTTAGCAAACGCCTCTTTAGCACAAAAATTAGCCGCCGCACTGGGATAGGGGGTTTTCATAGTGTCAAGTAGGCTTATTTCAGCCTCTGAAAAAACTCTTGCTATAAATCCTTTTTGAGACATTGCCTTTTTAATTCGCTCTATCTCGATTATATCCGTACCAATTCCGTAAATATACATAAAAACCACCTTTTGATATAATAATACTATTACTTTCATTTGCTACAAAGCAACAAGCAAATGGACATGAAATATAATAAATATATTCGAATTATCAAAATGATAAAATGAGTATTGCCACCCTTACTATATTTCTTCCCATCAAAGTGTGTGGGAGACGCTTATAGAAGCTTATAATAGTATATCATGAGTTATTTAAAGTTGCAATTACTACAAAGATATGTGGGAGGGAAAAATACTAATTTTGTGGGTGAAAATGTAATGAACATTAAAATGAGTATAGTTTTATATTTTCCACCACTCATAGGCAAGGGGGAGATATATGAAAAGCAATCAAAAGCTTCACACAAACACACTATTAATCCCAATATGTAATAGAAAATATCAAAAAAGCATTGCATTATTTAATTCTTTGTGATAAAATGTTCCTCGATATAATATAGGCTGAGAAAAAGAGAGTAAGCAGTTCCATGTTTTTGCAGAGAGGTCGCATTTGCTGTGAGCGACTATAACATGTATGCCGAAGTTCACTTTAGAGCCACTGTGCTGAAATAGTAGTAGGCATGGTCGTATGTCTGCGTTAAAGATATTAAGCGCCTGCATCTGCAGGAACTTGGGTGGTACCGCGGAGATTTTCCCTTCGTCCCTATTTTTGGGGATGATGGGTTTTTTTATTTTAATTATAAAGGAATGGTCATTTTTATGAAACAAGCACTTGAGAGTATTCGTCAGGCCGCCACTTTAGAAATAAGTGGAGTGAAAGACACAAAGGCTTTAGATGAGCTTCGTGTAAAGTATCTCGGCAAAAAAGGCGAATTAACAGGCATATTAAAGCAGATGGGCGGACTATCGGCTGAAGAAAGACCAATTGTTGGACAGCTTGCCAATGAAATTAAAACCGACATCGAAGGCATGATCGAGCAAAGAGGCGCATCGCTTAAAGGTGATATGCTATCATCTCAGCTCATGAGTGAGAAATTAGATGTTACAATGTCTAAACCACATGCGCCAATGGGCACAAAGCATCCATTTAGCATTGTTCTCGATGAAATCAAAGAAATATTTTTAGGGATGGGATTTTCAGTTGTGGACGGGCCCGAGGTTGAGTATGATTACTACAACTTTGAGGCGCTAAATCTACCAAAAGATCACCCAGCAAGGGACACACAGGATACATTCTATATAACAGAAAATATTCTACTAAGAACTCAAACTTCCCCCGTGCAGATAAGGGAGATGGAAGAGAATAAACCGCCTATTAGAGTAATTGCACCCGGTAGGGTTTATCGTTCCGATGCAGTTGATGCCACTCACTCACCACTATTCCATCAGATAGAGGGGCTTGTGGTTGATAAAGGCATTACAATGGCAAACCTTAAAGGCACACTTGATACATTTGTAAAAATGCTTTACGGGGAAGACGCTCAGATTAGATTTAGACCCCATCACTTCCCATTCACAGAGCCATCGGCAGAGGTTGATGTAATGTGCTTTGCGTGCCATGGTGAGGGATGCCGCCTGTGTAAGGGCGAGGGGTGGATAGAAATTTTAGGCTGTGGCATGGTAAATCCAAAAGTGCTTTCAATCTGTGGAATTGACCCAGAAGAGTACAGTGGCTTTGCCTTTGGCATGGGGCTTGAGAGAATGGTAATGCGCAGATATTCGATAGACGATATCAGACTCTTCTTTGAAAATGATTTACGCTTCTTAAAACAGTTTTAAAATATGAATAGCCATCTGGCGGATAAGGACGAACAGTTATGAATATATCAATGAAATGGCTTTCTGATTATATAGAGCTCGATGTTACACCTAAGGAGTTTTCGGATGAAATGACAATGTCCGGCTCAAAGGTTGAGGGATATGAAAAAGAAGGCGACGAAATAAAAAATGTGGTAGTGGGTAAAGTGTTATCCATGGAAAAACACCCAAATGCGGACTCGCTAATCATATGCAAGGTCGATGTTGGTGAAGAGGAGCCTGTACAGATTGTAACAGGTGCAACCAATTTATTCGAGGGAGCGGTAATTCCTGTTGCAAAGGATGGCGCACTGCTTCCAAACGGCGTTAAAATTAAAAAAGGCAAATTAAGAGGCGAAGTAAGCTGCGGTATGCTCTGCTCGCTTTCAGAGCTAAACCTAACAATAAACGACTTCCCATATGCAGATGAAGACGGAATTTTCATCATAGAAGAAGAATGTGCAATCGGGCAGGATATTCAGTCAGCGATAGGCTTAAATGATCTATGTGTGGAGTTTGAAATCACTTCAAACCGCCCTGATTGTATGTCTGTAATAGGTATTGCAAGGGAAGCCTCCGCTACATTTGCAAAGCCATATACAGTTAAAGCACCAGTGGTTAAAGGCAGTGGCGACGATATAGCTAATTACCTAAATGTTGAAGTTAAAAACACTGTGCTGTGCCCACGCTATACAGCTAAGGTAGTTAAAAATGTAAAAATTGAGCCTTCGCCACGCTGGATGAGAGAAAGACTTCGTGCGGCTGGGGTAAGACCTATTAGCAATATAGTTGATATCACAAACTATGTAATGCTTGAATACGGACAGCCAATGCATGCTTTTGACCACAAATATGTAAACGGCAATAAAATTGTGGTAAGAAATGCATATGAAAATGAAAAAATAATGACACTTGACGGTGTAGAAAGAGTAATGAATCCCGATATGCTTGCAATAGCTGACGAAAAATCCGCTTGTGCAGTTGCAGGTGTAATGGGTGGTGAGTTTAGCTCGATAATGGACGATACCCAAGTGGTAGTCTTCGAATCGGCTAACTTTTTAGGAAGCTCCGTCCGCATTACAGCTAAAAACTTAGGTATGCGTACAGAAAGCTCGGGCAGATTTGAAAAAGGCCTCGACCCACAAAACACCCTACCAGCAGTTTTAAGAGCTTGTGAGCTTGTAGAGCTTTTGGGCGCAGGTGAAGTGGTTGACGGAATTATTGATGTTGATAACAGTGCAAAAGAAGCAGTTAAAATTAAATTTGAGCCAGAGTGGATTAATAAATTCATCGGTATAGATGTTTCCGATGAAGATATGATAAAAATACTAAAATCCCTCGATTTTGATGTGGTGGATGGCTATGTAATAGTCCCATCATTTAGAGCGGATATCGAGCATAAGGCGGATGTAGCGGAAGAGGTAGCGAGAATTTATGGCTACTCAAAAATTCCCACCCATCCACTTTTAGGAACAGCACAAGCCTCACTTACACCAATGCAGATTTTTGAGAGAAAAATTTCGGGGGCACTACTTTCACAAGGCCTCAATGAAATAGTGACATACTCTTTTATCAGCCCTAAATATTATGATAAAATTAGGACCCCAGAGGATAGCTTGCTCAGAAAATCCGTTGTAATCTCAAACCCACTCGGGGAAGATACAAGCATTATGAGAACAACTACACTCCCTTCAATGCTTGAAGTGCTCAGCAAAAACTACAATTACCGCAATGCGACTGCTTATCTATACGAGCTCGGCACAAAATACATCCCAACCACCGAGGATAAACTTCCAAACGAGCTAAAAGACATCACAATAGGCATGTATGGCGCAGAGTGTGATTTTTACAAAATTAAAGGCATTATAGAGGCGATGGCAAGCTCTGCAAACATCCCCGAGCTAACATTTACCCCCTGCTCCGACAACCCAAGCTTCCATCCAGGAAGAACAGCTACCATAAGCTGTGGTGACTGTGAGATAGGCATTGTGGGTGAAGCTCATCCAACTGTTGCAGAAAACTATGAGATAGACAGTAGGGTATATCTTGCAACACTATCACTCGAGAAACTATTTGCTTCGGTAGGGGAAGATAGAAAATATAAACCACTTCCAAAATACCCAGCAACAACAAGGGATATTGCACTGCTGTGCGACGACGACACTACAATTAAATCACTTCAAAACGCTATTAAATCAGCAATTGGTGATATAAGTGAGTCGGTAGAGCTTTTTGATGTCTACAAAGGTAGTCAGATACCTGAAAACAAAAAGAGCGTTGCATTTAATATTACACTAAGGGCAAGCGACCGTACACTAACTGTGGAGGAAGCGGACTCGGCTGTTAAAAAATCTCTTAAAGCAGTGGAAAAATTAGGCGCTGTGCTCAGATAGCAATATAATATGAATTATTAGATTGAAAATATTATCACTTTAAAAATGCTATGGTTGTTTTATACAGCCATAGCATTTTGCTTTTATGCAATACACTGAAATATCACATCTAAATATTATGATTTTCAATAGTATTATAAATATAACATAAGGAGAATTTAAATGAAAAAAGTATTATTATTTATGATTGTTGCAGGTATGTTAACTCTTGCGGCATGTACCCCCGAGGATGAGACACCTCAATCAGAGACACCTATTTTAGTTGATGAAGAGGCATCGGACACTGAAGAAGAAAGCAGTGAAGCGATAGGGGAAAACAGGCCCGAAGATGGAAGTGATCCAAATATAGAAGATAGACCTGAAGATGGAAGTAGACCCGAAGATGGAAGTAGACCCGAGGGCAGCGAAAGACCTAATGCTGAAAACTTGCCCGAAGGAGAAGAAAGAGCAGAGGGAGAAGGCAGAGGAGATTTACCAGAAGGATTTACTCCGCCAATGAGAGAGGAAATGACGGATAAGGAAAATGCCCAATAATATTTTCCTATTTTATACATTTATCTACTTGATAAAAAAATACTAATAGTGTATACTTATAATACAAAATAAATGCTTGATACAATACAAAATATAAGGGAGTGTTTAAAATGGATGATCGTACCATATCTTTTTCAATTCATGACGACAAAGAGCAGCAAGTAAAAGTTGTACTCACGGCGGTTTATGATGCAATGCGCCAAAAAGGCTACAACCCTATAAATCAGCTTGTGGGATATATCTTATCAGAAGACCCCACATATATTACAACACATAACAATGCCAGAAGTCTTATTAGAAAGATAGATAGGGATGAACTATTGCAAATGCTACTCAAATCATATTTAAATGAATAAACATTAAATAGTTTTCGGCTGAAGCGCATTTAATTTTGTTGCTTTAGTCGAATTTTTATTGGCTATTTATCAAAATCAGAGCGAAAAGTGATTAAAATGCCATTAAACTATTGACAAAACCCTCACTCACTGATATAATTCTTTTGTTATGGCACTAAAACCATAACTATCCTTGTCTTGCGCATGGACGCAAGACCTAATGTCCAAAAGGAGGTGCACAATATGCCAAGAGCAACAGCTAATTATGAAACTGTCATCATTTTAAACACAAAAAATGGTGAAGAAGCTATCCAAAAACTTCTTGAAAAGTTTAAAAATCTGATTAGTGAAAACGGTGAAATCGTAAACGTTGAAGATTGGGGCAAGAGAAGACTTGCTTATCCTATTATGGATGAAACAGAGGGCTACTACACACTTGTAGAATTTAACTCTGCTCCCGAATTCCCAACAGAACTCAACCGTATTTACAAAATCACAGACGGCGTTCTTCGTACAATGGTTATCGCGAAGTAATGAAAAGGTAGGTGTGACTATGATTAACAAGGTTATACTCGTAGGTAGAATATGCACAGATTTAGAGCTAAAGCAAACAGCTAATGGCGTTTCTATTTGTTCATTTATGGTAGCTTGCAACAGACCTTTCACCCCAAAAGATGGTGGTGAGCGTCAAGCAGACTTTATCCCTGTTACCGCTTGGAGAAGTAATGCAGAATTTATTTCTAAATACTTTAGCAAAGGTAATGCAATCGGTTTAGAAGGTAGCTTACAAAGCAGAAGCTATACCGATAAAGAGGGAAATAAAAGAACAGCATATGAAGTTTTAGTTGATCGTGCTACATTCGTTGAAAGCAAGTCTTCCTCTGCAAATGCAGGAGATAGACCACAAAGCTTTAACCGCCCTACTCAAGAGCAACCACCAGCGTTCAGCGGTGGCAATTCAGACGATTTTGCTACTATTGATGACGACGATTTACCGTTCTGATTTAACCGGATTTATTTTTAAGAAGGAGGATATAGGCAATGGAAAGAGGTTCCCGCCCAAACAGAAAAGGCAGAAAAAAAGTATGCATGTTCTGTGCAGATAAAATTGAACAGATTGACTACAAAGATGTTAACCGTCTAAGAAAGTGCATCAGCGAAAGAGCTAAAATAGTTCCTCGTCGTGTTACAGGCACTTGCGCTTACCATCAGCGTCAGCTCACAGTGGCTATTAAGCGTGCAAGACATGTTGCATTCTTACCATATGTTAGCGAATAATTAAAATTTAGGCTGTTTCACATTAGTGGAGCAGCCTTTTTGCAAATAATCTTACATATTAAATGGCAGGGCATGAGTGCTTATCCAAAAACTTAGCTCTTATAAAATAGTATTCATTTAGTATGGTTCTTACACTCCCATATTCACAGATTAAGCACAACAAAATACAAAAATGGAGGAATTTATTATGCTTACAGCCCAAAAGATAAAGTTTATTGAATTTATGATGAGTGCGGATGTGCTCAGATTTGGTGATTTTGTGACAAAAAGCGGCAGAAATACCCCCTATTTCGTAAACACAGGAAATTACCGCACAGGTGCCCAGATTAACACTCTCGGAGAATTTTACGCCGAAGCGGTAAAAGAAGTGTGTGGTGAAAATTTTGAAGCGATGTTTGGCCCTGCATATAAAGGCATACCACTTGCAACTACAACCGCCTCGGCACTTGCAAGGGTTTATGAAATCGACAAGCCCTATTTCTTTAATAGAAAAGAAGAAAAAGACCACGGCGAGGGTGGCTCACTTGTAGGATATAAACCACAGGATGGCGACAGAATAATAATTATAGAAGATGTAATTACCGCAGGCACCGCAATTAGAGAAACAGTGCCAATCCTTAAAAATGCCGCCGATGTAAAAACTGAGCATATGTTTATCTCGGTAAATCGCTGCGAAGTGGGAGCAAACGGCAAAACCACCGCGGTACAAGATGTTTATGAAGAGTTTGGAATAAAAGTTCATGCACTTGTTACCGTAGAAGATGTATATGAGTATTTGCAGAGTAAGGATGAATATAAAGAGCTGACAACGAAGATGCAGGATTATATGGATAAATATTGCGTGATTTAGAGTTTTTGGGTGTTTTCCTCATGTTTATGTGAGGAAAACACCCAAATGTTTTTGTTAATATTAATGTTTTAGTTATGTCAATTTATAACCAATTAGGAGCTTTAATTGTTTCTATACATTTTGAAATGAATTCTTTTCTACCATTCATGGTAAAGAGTTTGCTGTATGCTTCGTTATAGCCTTTGAAATTTGGGTTGTCATTTTTAACAGGGTTCTTATCGTCTTTATCATCAAGGCAATATTTCTCTTTAGAATTAGTTGTCATATAAGAATATTTTTTCTTTGAAAAATGCAGATATGGATAATGAGTAATACGAAATTCTGTCCCGTTATTAAACTTTATGAGTGTAATGGTATTATTTCCTGCTTGATAAAAATTTGCAATATCTTCATCACTGCAAGTATCTGTATAGTTGATTTTTTCAGAATTAAGTGATTTTTTAAGTTCATCATGTAGAGTTTTTAATAATTCTACCCGTTCGTTTTTCACAGGTTTTACATTAGCTAACGCATTATTCATGCTTAATATTTCTGTGAATTTTTGCTTTCCATTGTTTGCATTCCAGCTATATGCTGTTGGATGATTTACATAATCGAACTCAAAAACACTGTTGATACCATTTTTACCGCCTGACTTTTCCCAATCCTCATAAGCTTTCTTAGATAGAAAAACAACTAATTTTGGCTCTAATACTTCTACTGCTACTTTAAAAGCTTCATATGCATTTTCGCTGTCGCAAGGTAATACCTTAATTGTATCTCCTTCTTCCAACGCAGGTCTTTGAAAGTAGTTGCAAAATGCCACTGTTTTAATTGCAGAAACCTTTGTTGGCAGTTTATCATTTGATAACTCCATCATTACCTTTGCAGGATTACTAAACATATCATAGGCTTTGGCATATTTGCTTCTTACACCTTTTTCGGTCTTATAATAGCTACTATGGTAATAGCTCGTGAAAGCACCTAATACTTTTTGTGTGGTAAAATGATTGATGTACTTTTTATCATCTTCCGCTACAAAAATTTCATCGGTTGTTTTCTCATACCACTCTTGGCGATAAGGGTCTAAATTAACTTTGTCCTTATCTTTCATGTGTTCTAATTCATTCCATGGAATATAGTGGCTCTCGCCTATGAGCAAAATTCTTGTTTGCTCATAGTTTTCGCCCACATATGGGATATACTCTGGATGATTTTTAAATACTTCACTATGCTTAAATTTCTCATAGTAATTATTTCCCATTTCATTTTACCTCCTCATAATTCCCAACAGCCGTCAAAATATCCTCCCTTATCACCTCCACTAAACTCTGCGGAGTAATAACCCTAACATAAAGCGAATACTGAAGCGCCCATCTTCTCATTGCCTGAATATTCGCCTTTACCCTAACCTTAATTTTATCCCCACCAAGTGAAGTTATGCTCATATCTTCACCAAACCAGTCATATAAATCATTTAATAAGGTTGTATCGGTCTTAAATTCCACCGTTTCACTCTCACCCGTAAACATATAAAAATGCTCGGTGCGGTATTTAGTCAAATCAAGCGTTTCTTTGCCGTTTTGTGTTTTAGAAAGTGGTTTTCGCTTACTGCTTAGCTTTTCTATACCACTAATTCTATCCACCCTGTAATTAGATATATTATCGTATTTATCATAGTTGCAAATAAGATAGTAGTGAGCGTTTGCTGTGATTAATTGATATGGATTTATTACATATCTATGCGGTTCTCCATTAGAGTATTTTCTTGGGTGTAGCTTTTTATCAATGCCTATATCATTATAGTAAAAGGCAATTTGATTGCCGCTTGCAATGGCTTCATCAATTACTTCTATTGTATAAAAAAGCTCTTTATTTCCGGAAAAATTACTGCTTGTGGTATGTATGTGTTTAATTTTAGAGGAAAAATGCTTATTTGATAGCTTTTCGATTTTTTCGATTAGCTCTTTTTTATTGCTATGTGAAATATGTCCTGCGAAAAGGAGGCTATCTATTAAAAGGCGTAGTTCGGAATCGGTAAAATTTCTCACAATATACCAATCGGTGAACATACTTTCCTCTTCGCCTTTTTTATTAATTCTCTTAGTTTCAGTATAATTTAAGTCGTACCCAAAATCAATTAAATTAAATAAATTTCTCCTAACCGATTTTCTCTCCACTGTCATCATATAGTCCTTAGCGAGAATATCAATTATATCTTGCTGTGAAAGCGGATGGTTTTCGTCGCTGTGTTTATTGAGTATATCCAAGATGTTTAAAATAAGCATTTTCTTTGGCTGAACGGTGTACATACTATCATCTCCCCTTAAATCTACAATACATAATGTGATGCGCCTTTTTTATCCCATAAACAATTATATAATGTAATTAAGAGAAAGTAAATACAGTTATTATAATGATATTGTAACTGAAAATGAAAGGAATGAGCATAAATGCAATTTAATGGTACTGAATCCGTTTTAATCGGAATTGGAAGTGGTGGGGTAAAGGCGTTAAAACACATTAAAGACTCAAAGTTTGAAAATCTCAATTATCTTGCCATATATGATAATAGTGATTTTTTTAGAGATGATTTTGAAAAAGAAGAAATAGCATATTCTTCATTAAGTGAGCAAGGCGAAAGCTATCTAAAAGAAATATCCGATAAGCTTGGCAAATTTTACTTCCATCATCTCATAGTAGATATAACTGACTACTTTAGTATATGCATAGCAACTGATATATTTAAATTACTGGGAAAATGGAAGGATTTTAAGAGACGTTATAACAGTGATTCTATCAGTGCTTTTAACAGTGTAATACTGCTTACCCCTAAAACCATCCCTCCTGAAAACACTAAAGTATATACACAGATGATGGCGGCTTTAAAGGATAATATGGTTTGTTATCTAAATGTCCCAATGGACGATAAATCTTCGGTAGCGAGTGATGAAAAATGCCTATACAACATAAGGTCAGCGTTGACAGCTCTGCACTATTCTTTGGCGCTCGCCGGAGAATGTGGATGTGACTTAATGGATATAAAAGCAGGACTCAATGCTCCCGATATAGATAATAAAGCCACGAAACTGATAATGCGTGTTATAGAGTGTGACGCTAAAAAAACGCAGGAGGGCACACTTCCGCACGAAGTTCTATATCCGAAGATTCAAAAATTAAAAGATGATAAAGGATTTTTAAATCATGCCAAGCACTGCTTTTGGCATCACTCCCATTGTGAACATGGTGGTATACAGCAATTTAAGCGAATAGCCGATATGGTACGTGAAATAATGGATGAGGATACAGTAATGAAGTTTACCTATCATCCATATTCCAATAACGAGGGGGTAGTTAGAGTGGTGTTATTTACTACCTGCATTGAGGAAGAAAATATGCTTGCATAGCAAATAGCCCACCCTTTCATTTAGGGTGGGCTATTTTTAAATTATATTGCTTTAGAATGATTTTCTATGTAAGTAATATTAAATTTTTCAGACCATTTAGCAAATGCAATTTCTATTTTTCTCACTTCATTTGAATTAGAATCTAAAACTAAAAATACATAATCTACAAAATCAATTACAGCCATAATTTTAAAGTCCAGCTTTATAACAATTACATTTTTATTTAGATACTCAAGGCTTTGAAAATTTGCACGAT
>CAYJIJ010000058.1:0-14873 GCA_964370185.1 uncultured Oscillospiraceae bacterium | reverse complement strand
ATGCCCACTTTCTCGCCACTTCGTGGCAACCGAAAGTGATGGCGGATTATATCAATTTACGCTAAATTTCAAACAGAGGTGATTTGATGAAAATTTATATTGCAGACGATGAAAAATCAATTCGTGACATTATCAGCGGATTTCTAAAAAATAGCGGTTATGAAGTTACTGCGTTTGAAACAGGTGACACACTAAAAGAGAAATTCGAGGAAAGCCCATCCGATATGGTTATCTTAGATATTATGATGCCTGGAACGGATGGGGTTACTCTTTGCTCGCAGATAAGAGAGCGTAGCAATGTGCCAATTATTATAGTGTCGGCAAAAGATAGCGAGCTTGATAGAATTACAGGGATAACAATGGGTGCGGACGACTATTTAGTTAAGCCTTTTGCACCGATGGAGCTTGTGGCAAGAGTTAATTCGATTTTTCGCAGAATGTCATTTAGTGAAACAGTGAAAGCGAAAAATATATTAAGTTATGGTAATATTGAGATTGATATTTCAATGAAAACATGCACTGCAAACGGTGAGAAAGTAGATGTAACCCCCACCGAGTTTGGACTGCTTGCCTATATGTTTGAAAACTTCGACCATGCTGTATCAAGAGAAGAACTACTTAAGAATGTCTGGAAGTTTGACTATGAGGTAGACACTAAGGCGTGCGATGATGTACTAAAACGCCTTCGAAAAAAGCTTGTAAAAACCAATGTGCGTATAACAGCGGTTTGGGGATTTGGCTTTAAGCTTGAATTGGAGGAATGATATGATCACAATAAGACAACGAATATCACGCCCTTTTCTTGCTATAATTATTTTAATCCCGATTACGATTATGCTTCTTTTTAATGTTATCGTATCCTTTTATATAAAGGCGCAAGCCGAGGAAGATTTAATGCAGGCAGTATCAGAAATAGAGGAAAATTTAAATGGCGAGATATCCATCCCATCACTGCCCAACCGACCCAATTTAGGGCAAAACTCAAATATTACTACTTCAAACACAAATCCCAATTTGCCAAGCTTGGCTTGGATTATATATAATCAAAGGCATAGCAATTCGGTAGAGCTTGTAGTGTATGACAGAAAAGGGGAACTATCCGAAATTTTCAATAATGATACATTCGTCACACAAGAGTTGGGCAGTTTAATTTATCTGGAAAGTGAAAATTTAAATTACAACGAAATAGGCACCGTTCAGTTTGAGGGGGATACTTACTATCTTGTTGAAGTAGAGTATGAAACCCAAACATTCACGGATAAGCTCGTATACATCTCGAAAGGGCTTATTATAGATGAAATTGTCAACGCAATAAATATTGTGCTTCTTGTAGTATCGGTTGTAATCACTCTTATCGCTTTATTTGTTTCCACAAGGGTTACCAATGCAATAGCGAAACCGATTGAACATCTAACAAAGCTTATAGAGAACATGAACTCGGACGAGCTAATCATAACTTATGATAAAAGCGATAGCCTCGAACTGCAAAAGCTAACTACCGAGATAAATGCCCTTAATAAAAGAATTTATCATTACAATGAAAATCAAAAGAACTTTTTGGCGAGTGCTTCTCATGAACTTCGCACCCCACTTATGAGTATACAAGGATATGCCGACGGCATTGAAATGGGGGTTTTTGAAGATGCAAAAGGCACGGCACACCTTATTTCAAACCAAAGCAAAAGGCTAACAAAATTAGTTGATAGCTTACTCACTCTTGCAAGGGCAGAGAATGCGAGTGTTAATAAAAAGCTTGAAAGGCTAAATATTAGCGATTGCTTATTCGATATGTTAAATACTTACAAAGGCTATGCCATAAGCAGTAATATCCAGCTAACAGCGGATATAACCCCAAATCTTTTTGCAAACGCAAATAGCGAACTGCTTACAGGCTCAGTAGGAAACATTATCTCAAATGCCATTAGATATGCAAAAACTAATGTGCACATCACAGTTGAAAATAGGGAAAAAGATGCTGTTATAACTATTAGGGATGACGGCAGAGGTATCGACAATCTTGAGAAAATTTTCGATAGATTTTCAAAAGGCGAAGATGGCAATTTCGGCTTAGGGCTCTCTATCGCTAAGACTTCGGTGGATATGATGAACGGCGAATTAGGGGCTTATAATGATAATGGAGCAGTTTTTGAGATAAAGCTAAATTTAATATAATTAATCGAGGTGCGAAATGACAAAAAACCTTATAATATGTTTATCGTCAATGATTATTTCTTTGGTAGGCTGTGCAAGAGATGAAAATATTATAATAGACCACAGCACAACAACCGAGGAAGCTAAATCTTCACAGGGTTGAAATTATGGTATTATTATATCAAAGTGCTAAATAAAAATACTCAGCACCACACTGCCCATGCTCTTTTTTACACACTGTTAAAGGGTTTATTTATAACTATTTAATTGTGGGTAATCGTGTGCATGGGTATTTTGGCGAAGTTTATTGGTTTCGAAAGTAGTATTATTATATTTCGTAAATGCTAATTTTTACATAAAATTTGAAATTAATAGTAAATCTCCTTGACTTTATTTGGCATGTGATGTATATTGAAATAAAGTTAGTAAAAACTAACTTAAAAGAAGAAAGGGAGGTGTAATAATGAGCAAAGTGGGAATAATATATTGGACTTCCACAGGAAACACCGAAATCATGGCGAAAAAAATAATGGATGGAGTAAAAGAATCGGGCAATGATGTAGATATTTTCTCCTGCGGCGAATTCGATGTTTCGGCTGTAAAAAATTATGATGTAGTTCTTTTAGGTTGCCCAGCTTGTGGCAGTGAAGAGCTTGACGAGAGCGAATTTATGCCTATGTTTGAAAGCATTAAAGCAGATTTAGTTGGTAAGCGAGTAGGGCTATTTGGCTCCTATGGCTGGGGCGGTGGAGAATATATGAACACCTTTAAAGAAGAATGCGAAAAAATCGGCATACTGATTATTGGTGAGCCCATACTCTCGGAAAATACACCTGATACAGAAGCTTTAGGGCTCTGCATAAATTTTGGAAAAACAATATAAAGAAAGAGGTAAAATTATGTCAATGATAGGAAAAGAAGTAGCGGATTTTAAAGTTAAAAGCTATATAGCAAACAGTTTTAAAGAAGTAAGCAAAGGGGATATTTTAGGTAAATGGAGCGTGTTTTTCTTCTATCCAGCGGATTTCACATTTGTTTGCCCCACCGAACTCGAAGACTTAGCGAATAAATATGAAGAATTTAAAGCTGTAAACTGCGAAATTTATTCAGTGTCCTGCGATACTCATTTTGTGCATAAAGCATGGCATGATGCATCGGATACAATTAAAAAAATAAACTATCCAATGCTTGCAGACCCAACAGGTAAATTAGCTCGTGATTTTGATGTTATGATAGAAGATGCAGGCCTTGCAGAAAGAGGTACATTTATTGTAAATCCAGAGGGCAAAATCGTAGCTTATGAAGTGCTTGCAGGAAATGTTGGAAGAAATGCGGACGAACTTTTTAGAAGAGTTCAGGCATTGCAGTTTGTTGCAGAGCATGGCGACGAAGTTTGCCCAGCTAAATGGAAGCCAGGAGCAAAAACATTAAAACCAAGCCTTGACTTAGTTGGAATACTATAAAATAATCGGATTAAAAGCGGCGGAGTTTTTCTGCCGTTTTTTATTCAAAGTATAGAGATGAGTAGCCCCTTTTTCTCCATCGCAGGGAAGGGGATAGAAAATTTAAGAGGTGAACTTGGATGAAAAACAATTTTTATGATGCAATTATTATTGGTGGAGGCCCATCGGGGCT
Organism: uncultured Oscillospiraceae bacterium; assembly: GCA_964370185.1. Classification (GTDB taxonomy): domain Bacteria; phylum Bacillota; class Clostridia; order Oscillospirales; family Ruminococcaceae; genus CAYJEQ01. The sequence continues at coordinate 11,087 of CAYJIJ010000058.1, read as the reverse complement.
TTCTGCCGCGATATATATGGCAAGGGCGAGATATAAAACTTTAGTCATTGAAAAGAATAAATTTGGCGGGCAGATAACAATTACATCGGAGGTGGTAAACTACCCTGGAGTATACCGCACCAGTGGGGAAGAATTGACTAAAGAGATGCAAAAGCAAGCGGCGGCATTTGGAGCTGAATTTTTGCTTTGTGACGCAGAGGGATTTAGTAAAAACATCGACCATTTCACAATTAAAACCGACAAAGGAGAATTTGACACTTTAGGCGTAATAATAGCAAGTGGAGCGTCGCCCAGAATGGTGGGTTTTAAAGGCGAGGATGAATTTAAAGGCAGAGGAGTGGCTTACTGTGCCACCTGCGACGGTGAATTTTTTGCAGGTAAGGACATATATGTTGTAGGGAGTGGATTTGCCGCTTGTGAGGAGTCTTTATTCTTAACAAGGTTTGCAAGAAAAATATACATGATAATAATAGGGGATGATTTTACTTGCACGGGCTCGGTTGTGGAGGAAGTAAAGGCGCATGAAAAAATAGAACTGTTTTACAACACGGGCGTAAAAGGCGTTTATGGCGAAAACTTTGTTAAAGGCATTGTGCTTGATAAAAATGGAGAAGAGCTAAACCTATCGAATGAAAATGGAATAGGTGTATTTGTATTTGCAGGTTATGCTCCGGCAAGTGGGAATTTTGCAGATGTAGTAAAGCTTAATGAGCAAAAATATATTATCACGGATGAAAATCAAAAGACAAATATTGATGGAGTTTACGCCGCAGGTGATATATGCATTAAAAACTTAAGGCAGGTTGTAACTGCGGTTTCGGATGGTGCCACTGCGGCAACTTCACTTGAAAAATATATTGCCGCTGAATATGAGCGTCTTTCTATTCCAAAAAGAGAATACCATGCACCAGAAAAAGAAGAAAAAGCAGTGGTGAGCGATAAAGATGACGGTGCGTTTATTTCGGCAGAAATCAAAGAGCAATTAGCACCTGTATTCTCTCGATTTGAGCAAAATATCACGGTGAAGTATAGGCTTGACGGCAGAGAAATTTCAAGCGAAGTTCAGGGATTTATGAACGAGCTATCACATCTTAGTGAAAAAGTGATATGCACAAAAGATGATAATCTCATGGCAAAAGCCTTGCCAAGCCTTGCAATATTTGACGAAAAAGGGAATGACAGAGGAGTTTCTTTCCACGGAGTGCCAGGTGGGCATGAGTTTAACTCATTTGTAGTTGGATTATATAATGCCGCAGGGCCGGGGCAGATGATAGCGGAGGAAGATGTTTTGCGAGCCAAAGCTATTGATAAAAAAATCAGCATTGAATTAGCAGTAACACTCTCCTGCACAAACTGCCCCGAGCTTGTAATGGCGGTTGAGAGAATAGCTTTATTAAATGATAATATAAGCCTTGATATTTATGATTTACCACATTATGAAGATTTAAAGTCAAAGCACAATATTATGAGCGTGCCTTGCATGATAATCAATGATGAGCATGTGCATTTTGGGAAGAAAAACATTGCGGAAGTTTTAAATGTTTTAGAGAGTATTTAAAATAAATCCATATTTTTTATTAGCGTCTTTGCACCACGCACTGTATATTGAGATTGCTTTTAGATAAAGAAACTAATCAGCAAACAAAAATACCGCTTAAGGATGATTAAATCCAAAAGTGGTATTTTTCTTTATTAGATTAATTTACGCCTTTATAAACTACTATTTAAGCGAGAGTATTTGTTGCAACTTTAAGCTTTTTAGATAATTTATACTGAATAGCAATTATAGCGAAAAACAATACTATGCCGATGACATCGGTTTCTACCCGGCTATCAATTAGTAACATCGCTGTACCAAGTGATAGGAGGCGAACAATAGAATTTGCTTTTGTTAGGAAATAGCCTTCAGCAAATAAAGCGATTAAGAAAACTCCAATGCATGCAGTTGCTGCAACCTGAATACCTGTTAAAAAAGTTACATTTTCAAGTAGTAATTGTTGATTAAAAACAAACATAAATGGAACTATAAATCCTGCCAAGGCGAGCTTCACAGATGCAACACCCGTTTTCATAGGGTCGCCACTCGAAAGACCTGCCGCCGCAAAAGAAGCCAGTGCAACGGGAGGGGTGAGGTTTGCAAACATAGCGAAGTAGAAGCAGAACATATGCGCAGCTATCGCAGGCACACCAAGCTCTATCAAAGCAGGAGCCGCAATAGTAGCAGTGATTAGATAGGCTGGAATTGATGGGAGCCCCATGCCTAAAATCATGCAGGTTATCATTGTGAATAGCAGTGTTAAGAATATGCTTGATTGCCCGATACTAATTATTGTAGAGGCAACATTTAAAGCAAAACCTGTTTGAGCACTTATACCAACAACTATACCAACACAGGCACAAGCAATAGCAACGGAAACAGTGGATTTTGCACTTGCGGCAAATGCATCACCTATATCGGCTATACTCATTCTGCTTATTGGGCGCAATTGTGCAACCGCTATTGTTACTAAAATAGTCCAAAACGCAGATACCAAAACAGTCAGACCACTGAAAATTAGCATATAGAGTAGGAAGAAAATTGGAATGATTAGATGCCCACGCTCTTTTAGCACTTGTTTAGCACTTGGAAGCTCATCTTTGGGTATTCCAAGTAACTTATCTTTTTCTGCACGCATTTGAACCTGTAAAATAATGCCTAAGTAATAGATGAGAGCGGGTACTACTGCAGCTTTGATAATAACTGGATATTGCACACCGAGTGTTTCAGCCATTACGAAAGCCGCAGCGCCCATTATAGGAGGTAAGAGTTGTCCGCCCACAGATGCAGTAGCTTCAACAGCACCTGCAAACTCTTTCGAGTAACCCGTTTTCTTCATAAGTGGAATGGTGAAAGCGCCTGTTGTTACCACATTTGCAACGGCCGAACCATTTATTGAGCCTAAAAAGCCCGATGCAATAACAGCAACTTTTGCAGGCCCACCCTTTGTATGCCCAGCCAGAGCATTTGCTATATCATTGAAGAATTGCCCCATCCCACTTTTATTCATTACTTCTCCAAAGATGATAAATAGCACTATATAAGTAGCCGCTACTTTGATAGAAGAACCATAAATACCGTTGGTGTCGGTTGTGAGAAATTGCACTATTCTATCCCAATCGTATCCACGGTGCATAAATACCCCGGGGAAATATCTTCCGAAGAGCCCATATGCAAGGAAGACTATGGAGAGAATTGAAAGCGCAGGGCCGCTTATTCTTCTTGAACATTCAAGCACCAGTGCAATTAAAATTGTACCCATAATTAAATCCAATGTTGAGGGTCTATAACCTGATGAAGTCCATTCAAGATAGCGAATAAATACATAAACAGGCATGCTGATAGAGAGTGCTATTAAAACCCAGTCATACCAAGCAACTTTTTTGCGGCTTGAGTTTTTAAATGCAGGATAGCTCACAAATCCTAAAATGAGCACTAAGCCCACATGTATTGCATGATGCTTTATATTTACCATCTGCATCACTCTTAAGCCGGATGCGTATGCCAAGTGATATAATGTGAAAAATAAAGAAATTGCAAATACAATCTGAGTAAGCCACTTAGCGGAAAATTTGCGAGTGCGAGATTCTCTTTCAAATTCTTCTAAAATTGAGTTATTCTTTTCTTGATCCAATACATCATTTGAAGTATCAATATCTTTTTTAAATATACTCATTAAATAAACTCCCCCCACTTATTGATTAGATAATTTGATGCATCTATAACAGAAATAAATCACAAAGAGCAATTTGTATTTTAAAGGTATAATAGTGATTTATAGGCATCGTATTTTTTGTTTTAGCATTGTTAGGTTTTGATGAATTAAGTTGGTTGCTATTTAATATAAGCCATTATCAAACTGGCATTGGGAAGGCTCCTGAAATCGAAGATTAGCTCATCATTTAAATACAATCCCTTTTGATAAAGATTTGATGTAAGCCATTTAAGTTCTGTGAAATTGCTATTTATGCCCTCCATCCACACCATACCATCTTTAATAGTATGTGTGACCGACATTTCAGCGGGAATACCAGCACCATAACCTGCAACAGCAATTTTATCTAAGTTAAACGAGCCATTTTCCATTATCGTGTAATACTCATACCATGGAATATGTTCAAAGGAATGTTCAAGCTCCAATTTTAAGCTGTCACCGATATCTACGGGAATTTCTAAAATGCTTGTTTGAGTTTTTCTATCAAATATTATCAGTGTTGTACTTGGGGCTGGAAATGTCCAGCATATTAATGGAATAAGCATGATAAGCAGTATCAGAACTTTAACTTTAGACATTTACAGCCCCCATTTTTGAATATAAAATCAGTGATATCTTATATCTTTAAGTAAAATTAATATCCATTATCCGCCCAGAATTTTTCTGCACCTGGATGCAGTGGTAATTGTAAATCACTTACACCCACATCCATGGAAATGTTTGCATTAGCGGCATTATGTGATGCTTTAATTGTGTCTAAGCCTGCGAAAATTCCCTCTAATATGTCATATACCATTTCGTCCGATAGTGATGTTGGAGCAATCAAAATATTGTAAACGAATACACCTTCAATGTCTTCTTCATTGTTGTAAGTATTTGCAGGCACTATTGTTTTAGCGTAATAAGGATATTGCTCAATTAGATTATCCCTGCCTTCGCCATCTATTGGCACAAGCTTCATATCATATGAAACACCAAGCTCCATAATTGTTGCATTTGGAATACCCGAAGTTACAAACACAGCGTCACATTGACCATTTTTCATGTTTTCAATGGCTTCACTATATGATAAAAAGTCGGGTGTGATGTCATCATAAGTAATGCCATATGCATTGAGTATCATTTTCGCATTGATTTCCACACCTGAATTTGGAGCACCAACGCCAACTCGTTTCCCAACTAAATCGCTTATGCTGTTTATTCCAGTGTCGGCAGTGGTCACAAGCTGAACATAGTTAGGCCAAAGTCGCATAATAGAAGCCATTTCTGTTGCAGCCTCTTGACCCTCGTAAGAGCCTGAAGCGGTGTATGCTTGCATTACAGCATCCTGCATTGCGATAGCCAATTCTGCATCGCCGTCTTGGATGAGCTGGATATTTGCACCTGAAGCATTTGTTGCCTCTGCACTGGTTTTGTAACCATATTCGGAAAGCGCAGTAGCAAAAGCTCCGCCTATTGGATAATAAATGCCAGAGGTAGGCCCTGTTGCCACTGTGATAAACTCACCCGCTCTATCGGCTTCATTAAATCCACCTGCCGTAGAAGTGTCGGAATCGTCCGATTGACTTGGTTCATTCGCTGGAGAGCAACCTGCAATTAAACCGAATGCTACAATAGATACCATTACCAAAGCTATAATTTTTTTCATAAAACACAACTCCTTTTTTATTTAACAAAATGTTTATTTTGTATGTCTCCATTATTTCTAAATTTTAAATTAAGTCAATGCAAAAATGGGTGAACTGTAATAATTGGCGCGTGAACGGTAGTATAATATGACAGTTTTTATCCTAAATCTATTGAAATTTTATTGAAAAAGTAGTAAAATAAGGGGGTAGAAAAATGAAAAGGAGGAGTAAAATATGAGTGATAATTTATTTGTTGCACTAATATTTAATATTAGCCTATTGGTCACAGCAGCAATAATTTTGACTGAATTTAATCCGTTTTGTCGCTTGTTACAATCTAAACCTAATAGATTATTTGATAAGCTAATACTCGCTCTTTTATTTGGGGTTTTAACAATATTGTCCACATATGCAGGCGTAGATGTAATGGAGGCAATAATAAATACCAGAGTAATCACCGTGGCGGCGGCAGGGATTTTAGGCGGCTTTCTACCCGGTGTAGGTGCTGGTATTATAGGTGGAGTACATAGATATTTTTATGCACCTGAGAGCTTTACCGCTTTGGGATGTTGTATAGGTACAATTGCATTTGGAATTGTTGGTGCGCTATATCATAAAAAAAATAGAAGCTTTATGAAAAACCGCATACTTTTAGTGCAAGTAACTGTGATTTGTGAGCTACTACAAGCAATAATATTACTGCTTGTAGCACGACCAATTTCGTCAGTAATAGAATTAGAGTCCATAATACTGATACCTAAATTGATAATTAATTCTATTGGAATTATATTATTTTTTGGCGTAATATCAAGGTTGCAGCAAAGCCGCTTGCAAACAGAACTTAGGCGCAAAGCCGAACTTAAAGCACTGCAATCACAGATGAATCCGCATTTTTTCTGCAATGCCCTTACCACCATATCGGCGCTCTGTATCAGCGATACTAAAAAAGCTCGCCACCTACTTAGAGTACTTGCAGACTATTACAGGCAAATACTATCGGTAAATGACGATTTTGTCTCTTTGGAAAGAGAGTTGCAAAATGTGGATAATTACCTTTCCATTGCACAAGCGAGATTTGAAGATGCAATACATCTTGAATTTGATATAATGCAGGAATGCAAGGATTGTATTTTGCCACCGCTCATCATACAGCCATTAGTTGAGAATGCTGTAAGACATGGGGGAACAACGCCGACAAATCGCACAGTCGGGCTAAATATATCACGCGAGAAAAACAATATAACAGTCAAAATTTCCGATAAAGGACATGGTTTTCCAAGTGATGTGATTAAAGACTTAAATGATCCTGAAAACAAGAGATTTACAGGACTTTTCAATGTTAGTAAACGCCTGAGAAGTATTTATGGAGAAGAGTGCAAACTTAATGTAAACAGTAGCTCTGAAGGGTCTTTTGTGATATTCCAAGTCCCTGTTAGACCGCTTAGAGTAGAGTGAGCAGGTAGGAACAACCAAAAAAACATGGCGCATTATGAGCATTTTAATGGCTGTTTTGTGCTTTGCAGAAAGGGGTGCTCATAAACATGAAAATTGCAGTAGTAGACGATGAGAAATATGCCAGGGAAGACCTATGTCATGAAATTTTAGAAATTGAGCCAACGGCTGAAATCACAACGATATCTTCAGGAATTAGTGCCTTAGAAGATTTAGAAAAAAATGAATATGATTTAATATTTTTGGACATTCATCTTGGGGATATGTCTGGGACAACTGTCGCCTCAATTATTAGAAAAATGTCCGATACTACCTATATTGTCTTTGCCACAGCTTTTTCAGAATACGGGGTAAAGGCGTTTGAATTAGGTGTTGATGACTATATTTTAAAACCATTCGACCCAAAACGCATAAGGCAAATTATTGACAAAGTTAAAAATAGTAATTCAAAAAAGATTAGCTATCTAAACGAAAGTAAAGTTACGGTGCAAAAAATAGCCGTTACAGTAAATCGCTCCACTACTTTAATTGATATTGAGGACATTATTTACATAGAAACTTCGGGCACTGGAAGGCATTGCATACTGCACACAAATAAAGGTGAGTTCACAACCACAACAAAGATGTCCGAATATGAGCAAAAGTTAACGCCATTCGGCTTTTTTAGAACACATAAAACTTGTGTAGTGCAGCTTAATAAAATTTCCCATATTTTCCCATGGTCAAACAACACATTTGCATTAAAATTAGAAGAGAGTGATGCAATTTTACCAGTTGGCAGGGAGCAGTTTAAAAAACTTAGGCTTTTATTTAATAGATAGCTCCACTGCATTCATATCCCATGTAGAGTGATTTTATTGCCCTTAGACTGTGATGTTTTCACATGTCAAATTTTTGTAAGTCTTAGTTTTATCTTTGGAATTTTTTTAGCAGTAGTCATTATATTTATATTTCGAGTCCTTTGACTATAATTAAAAAGCAGTGAACGGAAAAATCCGTTCACTGCTTTTTGATATGACTGTCTAAAATAGATGCAAACCATAATTCGATTTTGGGTTGTGCTTTTTTATTTGTTAGGGCATAGCAATAACGGCAACCATTAGCACAACAGTTTTATATGCCGATGTAGATACTATCAGTGCAGACACATTCTTTTCGTTGATTTTATCTTTTTTAGCAGTTATCTTCCCACCTGAAATTTTTCATTATCTTTTACTCCATATCATCGTTTAATGCTTATCAATATATTCTTGTAGCTCATTATGATAGCTCACCATATCAAGATCTTGTAGCTCAGTTGTTTCATTTAAAAACAAATCAGGTAAATATTGTGGAGTTTTCCCACCTATCGCCATAGATTTAATACATGTAACACACTGAACCGCTACATTTTTACATGGCATTTGATCGGCTCTTCTCTTTTGAAGTTTATGTAACTCTTCTATCGACACTTTGCCATAAGCGCTGTCACCACAACATATTGCTCTTGCGCCAGAGAATTCACTTTCATTTATTTCTATTTTCATTTTTCTAAGCACATTTCTTAGTGCTATTTGTTCATCGGGTCTTTCTCTATAACTACAAGAATCATGAACAGATACTAATAATCCACTATGATTTGGAAACTCGATTTCTTCGATACTATCAAGCACCTCCCATAATGATATAGTTTGAATACCCTCATATTCACTTCTCCAACGCCTATCACAACCAGCACAATTATTGATGATTGTGCTTCCTTTTGGCAGCTTAGGATCGTGCTGACAACATAATTCGTGAAGTTTTACATCACCAAAATGTTTTGGCAAAATTTCAAGTATTTTTTTGTGGACTCAGGTTTGTAAATGTTCATCGCACATCCACCACTCCAATAACACTTCTCCATGTCTATATCTGAAATTTTTATTCCCCTTATGATTTCCATAAATCCTCCTAAATGTTAATTTAAAGTAACCCCTATAATCTCCACTGAGTTTTCATAAAATGCGTTTGGATTACAGAGGCTACCCAAACTATATTATCCTGTTTTGCAACAAAGCTTTATTTTTAAAGCTACATTTCCAGTTATAATGATTTCTACAAACTATTCAAAATTCATCCACTGCTTTATAAACTTACTTTCTATTTTCCTTTCGATAAGCTGCAGGCGACATATCCGCTCTTTCTTTAAAAAATTTATAAAATGCGGACAAGCTGCTAAACCCTACTGAGTAAGCAATGTCGATAATCTCATTATCTGTTTCAAGCAAGCACCTAAGCGCCTCATTATATCTTAAATCATTCACATAGGTACTTGGGGTTTTGCCATACTCATCTTTAAAAACCTCTACCATTCGCTTTCGTGAAAGTCCGAGCTTGTCGATTTCAGTGTTTAGACTTTCTGCCTCGCTAAACATATCATCGATAAGATTTTTAAGTTTTTCAGCTATTTCTTTCATCGGCTTATAGCCCAGCAAATCACTTCTACACCTTTTACAAGGCCTGTATCCTGCCTTTATCGCTTCTTCTGCTGTTTTGTAAAACTCTATGTTTTCTGCTTTCGGTGCTTTAGATTTGCAAGAAGGTCTACAATAAATTCCTGTTGATTTTACAGCATAAAAGAAAACTGTATCATAACTTTCATCATTTGAAATGACAGCATCATACATTTCCATGAATGTCATATTAAATTTGCTATCCATAGTGCACCTGCTTTCTTTTCATAGATTTAATAGTTTCTTTAGCAGTTTTGTCCACTTTTAGTGACTCTGTGATTTTTTGCAAAGCCTTGTTATAGGTAAAGTCATCTAAATTATTATCTTTGAGATATGCCATCGTTTCGGTGGGGAAATTCACAAAGCATACTTGCAAGCACCAAGCAACAGCCATTTTTACATAATAATCATCGTGAGTGATAACATCGCAGAGAAATAATATATCATCGAGATACTCTTCTTCGATAAAATGGAATAAAAACATAACCACAGCAAATCTTATTTCATATCCTTCACTTGATTGATGGTATCTCTGTAAAAACTTCCATACACGCTGTTTATGTAGCCTTACAATTTTAAGCTCATTGCAAAAGCTATCACACAGCGACCAATTTGTAATTTTCGGAACAAATAAAGCAACTTGCTCAAGTATTACTTCAATATCTTCCTTCATATTGCCAATAATGAGTGCTTTTAGCATTGTTTCTTCAAAATATATATCATGGGCATTGTCAAGAAAATCTATCGGATTATCTTTTACAATGTGTTTTGCAATTTTTCGTATCGTTGGAATTCGCACCCCTATAAGATTATCACAACCGGGGATTAGCGATGTCGCAAACTCTCTGAATTTTTCATCACTAAGTGAAAATAGCTCTTTTCTTATTTTGGTTTCTCTGTCAAACATATTTTCACCCGTCCTCATAATCGGAAATACTGGTATAATCAGTGTTTTTCATATTTCGTACATCACTTACTGTATCGGCATCAAAGTAGTTTATGTGCTCATCCATAGCACTATTGTGCTATACAAAACAGCATGATGCTTTAGTTTGTTTTCTCTCTAAAACTTTGTGTTCAGCTTCTTTAATTTTTGTAACATCAGTATTAAAAATAATCAATATTTATATTAGCTTGCTTCTTAACAGCTTTTTTATTTTTGGGATCATCAAGCTCTGGAATTGCCCCTGCTGCAATCGCCCACAGATACACACTTGCAGTAGTTCCATAAGGTGAATATCGCTTTCGGTAACGCTCAAACATTCCCGTTGTGACTTCTTTGTGGCGATATAACATGCGAAGCCCACGATGAATGGCAATATCTCCATAGCTGAAAATATTTTCACGCTTAAGAGCGCTTGCGAGAAGCATTTCTGCCGTCCACACACCAACACCTTTTAACGAAGATAACTCTTTAATTACTTCTGCATCGGTAAACTCGTGTAATTTATCAAGATTTACTTCACCACTATACACTTTTTGTGCAAAATCCTTCATGTATTCTGCTTTCTTAAAAGTTGTACCAAAGCTTTGTATTTCTTCTACTGTTAAGTTATTGATGCTTTCAGCTGTAATGTCAGTAAGAGCGGTTTTTATACGCCTAAATACAGTTTCTCTTGCTTGTCTTGATACCTGTTGTCCAAGTATAGCACGAATAATTGCAGTGAATATATCTGTGTCAATCGGTCTTTTAAGCATACCGATTTTTTCTATGGCTTCACCTAATCGTTTATCTTTTTTCTTTAAGTAATTAATTTCTTTTTCGCCATACTCAAAATACA
>CAYJIJ010000057.1:0-15190 GCA_964370185.1 uncultured Oscillospiraceae bacterium | reverse complement strand
CTTTCAGTTTTGGGTCAAGGGCATCTCTGAGGCCGTCACCCATTAGATTCATTGCAAATACCGCAAACATTATAGCCATACCCGGGAATGTTGTCATATGAGGAGCATCCCTTAAATAGGTTCTTCCCGTGGAGAGCATCGCACCCCATTCAGGTGTTGGAGGCACTATGCCAAGCCCGATAAAGCTCATTGATGCACAGGAAAGTATAGCTCCGCCTATTCTTAGTGTGGCTTGTACAATCAGTGGTGCAAGTGAATTTGGTAGTATATGCTTTACAATTATGTAAAAGTCGCTAGCACCTGCCGCTCTTGCCGCTTCTACATACTCTTGATTTCTCAGCGAAAGTATCGAGGCACGCATAATGCGACAATATCCAGATATACTCGATATACCGATAGCTATCATAACATTTTGCAGACCTGTACCAAGTGCCGCAACGATTGAAATGTTTAGCAGAATACTTGGTATTGCCATTAGTACATCCACGCATCTCATGATGAAATTATCAAATTTACCGCCGTAATAACCTGCTATCGCACCGAGGGTACATCCTGTTACACTCGATATACTAACTGCGATAAGACCAACCGAAACCGATATTCTCGCCCCATAAATAACACGGCTGAATATATCCCTACCAAGGTCATCGGTTCCGAAAATGTGCTCCGCACTTGGTGCTGAAAACATATTGCGATAATCATGCACAAGTGGGTCGTAAGGGGCAATTAGTGGTGCAAATATTGCACAGATAATTAGGACACTCAACATACATAGTCCAAGTACGGCGCGTTTGTTTCTTCTAAACCTACGCCAAACTTCCATAGCCTGACTTCTCTTCTTAAAGACTACTTCTTCATTGTCTATTTCTACATTATTATTTATTTCTGAATTTTGCATTAACCCACCCCCTTACTTAAATTGTGATCTTATTCTTGGGTCTACATAGGCGTAGACTATATCCACCAGTAGATTGATTACACTAAAGGTAATCGCTATGGTAAGCACTCCACCCTGTACCACCGCAAAGTTTCTTCCCTTTATGGCACTAACCATCATGCTTCCCATTCCAGGTATATTAAATATTGACTCAGTAATTACCGCACCACCGAGTAGCTGTCCAAACTGCATACCTATGGTTGTTATTACTGGAATTAGCGCATTTCTAAGCCCGTGCTTTGTAGTAATTAAAAACTCTGACTGCCCTTTCGCTCTTGCGGTAGTTATAAAGTCTGAGCGTATTACCTCGAGCATTGAAGAACGTGTCATACGAGCTATAGCCGCCGCAGAGCTGGTACCGATTGTAACAGCTGGTAGAATCAGATACTGGGGAGCGCCCCAACCAGATACTGGAAGCCAGTCGAGTGAAAGTGCAAATAATAGTATTAGCAGTAAGCCCTGCCAGAAGTTTGGCATTGAGTTACCAATCATTGCGAGTGCCATGGCGATATTATCAAACCATGAGTACTGCTTAACTGCCGACACTACACCGAGTATAAGCCCTATTGTCACCGAGAGACATACTGCCGCCCCTGCAAGTGTCATTGAGACAGGATATGCCTGTGAAATTTGCTGGGATACGGGCTGTTTTGTGAGGTAGTTGACCCCTAAATCACCTTGTAATAAATTCCCTACATATGTAAATAGTCTTTCAAAATATCCTCCGTTTAGTCCGAGCTCTTCTCTGAGCTGTTCTGCCGCTTCAGGAGTGTAATCATCGCCAAGTAGGGTATCGACAGGGTCGCCAGGTGTTATGTAAAGGAGTGTAAATACAATCAGAACAACCCCGAAAAGCACGGGAATCATCATGGCAACACGCCTTATAATAAACTTTAACATGCAGGTTTCCTTTCCAATGGCGGTGGCTTGAATTTGTAAATTTTCATCATGTATATAAGTCCTACATATGAAAATCCCTTTAAGCTCCCGTCACCTAATTGCTTTCGCCACTAATTTTAAAATGGGGCTGTATCAAATATTAATAATGATACAGCCCATTTAATTACACAATGATTATTTAACTAAATAGATTTCATTAAATCTGTATAGGTTGTTTGAAGCAAGTGTTATTCCTCTAACATTATTTGTTGTGCCCACAAGTATATTTGTATGGCAGATATAAAGCAGTGGAGTTTGTGCATGTATCATCTCTTGTGCTTGTTCTACAAGAGGTATTCTTGCATCCGCAGTAAGTGTGGATGCGATTTGGTCTAAGATAGCGTCCACTTCTGGATTGCTTAAATTAGAACGAGATGAAGAGGAGAATGCATTTTTAGAGTGGAAGAATTTATTTAGACCCTCACCTGCATCATTTAGTCCCATTGAAGTACCTGCTGTACACATTTGATGTTCACCTGCATTCAGTGCAGAGGTTAGAGCTGCAGATTCCATAGGTTTTAGTACGAGTGTAATGCCTGCTTCGCCCCACATTTGTTGTAGAATTTGTACCATCTGGTCTGTTTGTGCGCCCGGTAGGTACATAAATTCAACTTCTATCCCATCGGCATAACCTGCATCTGCAAGCATTTGTTTAGCTTTTGCAGAGTCAAATTCGTATGGTGTCAGTCCTAAATTAACTCCAGCGAGCGATGGAGGTACCGGCTGATTAGCTGCAGTAGCTGTTTTTGGTGCACCGTATACTATCTCCGCAAGTAGAGCAGGGTCTGTTGCATGTGCAAATGCCTGTCTCACTTCTAAATTGTCAAAAGGTGCCTTTTGTGTGTTAAACGCTATATAGCGCATTGTGAGTGATGGTATTGTAAGCAGTTGTGTGTCTGGATTTTCATCAATTCTGTCGGCATCACTGCTCACTACTGTTAGGTTAATGTCAACGCCGCCTGCTTCAAGCTCGATTGTTCTTGTTGCGGACTCAGTGATAATTCTGAAAACGATATTTTCCATTTTTGCTACATCGCCCCAGTAGTTATCATTGCGTTTTAATGTTATATTAGATCCTTCAAGCCAGCTGTCAAACATATATGGGCCTGTGCCTATTGGCGCTCTGCCGTGTGCATCGTCACCCATTTCGGTAACTGTTTTTTCATTTACAATACCGAGTGCATTCGAAGCTACAAGTTGCTCTGTGAATGCATATGGCTCAAATGTTTTTAGAATGAATGTATTATCATCGGGTGTTTGATATCCAGCAGGGTCAAAAGCCGCTACATTGGATTTACCTGTTGCCATGTCATGCTGACGCATAAATGAAAACAGTACATCTTTTGAAGTTAATGTCTCACCATTGTGGAAAGTAACGCCCTCTCTGATTTTAAACTCCCATGTGAGGTCGTCGAGCATGGTGTAGCTTTCTGCAAGGTGTGGCTGAATTTCGAGATTTTCATCAAAAATTAAAAGTGTGTCATAAACCATACCTTCGATGTTTCTTTTAACATTTACATTGGCATCGGGTGGGTCTAAGGAAATTGGCTCACGGTCAACCGCAACTGTGAGTGTGTCTTTTTCCGTGTCGATTACATCCTCTTCGGTCGCTTCTACTGAAGCTACCTCCGACATTTGCTCCTCGGAAGATGCAGGCGCATCCGACTCTTCTGCAGGTGCAGAGGATGAACATGATGCAAGGGTCATCATTAACGCTAATGCTAAGGATAGAATTTTAGTTGTTGATTTCATAATATTTCCTCCTATTTTTTGTTTATTAAAATGGCAGTTATACCATTAAAAACTTTTCTTAAATAGCTTTTTGCGTTTTCTTTAGATATTCTTCTTTATTTTGCTTAAATTCAGTGATGACTTCTTCGGCAAGTGAGGGGTTTGTGATTATGTCATACACCGTGGTGGCAATGAGCTCACAACCCATGATAAGGCCTTTTATTGCTGGCTCTCCCTTTCCACAATCTAAAAATTCCTGTGAATGCGAGGTTGCATGGGGTGGGACAAGCACATATCTTGATACTGCACTCGCCACTTGGTGTGATACCTCTGCATAGTCGGTGGAGCCTGTTCGCTCACGATATTTTAAAATATTTGGCATTTTAAGCTCTGCTGCGTTGTCCATAATAATGCGGTTTAAAGTTAGATTTGGAAGCTTGCCCATTGTATGGCTTAATTTTTCATACTCAACCTTCGTCCCCGTCATGAGCGCTGCGCCTTTAAACACATCAATCATCCTACTTTCAAGCTCTGGCACATCTTCGCTGTGGTATGTTCTCAGTGCCACGGTGCATTTTGCAAGTGCATTGCCGTGTTTAAAGCCCTCCATGCCATTGCAGGCATTAATTTGTGCATTAAATTTCACATCTTCTTTAACATGCCCTCTTAGAAATTCCAGCCCGTTAAATGCAAGCATCATAGCATCGGTCGCACTTCTTGTGAGCTCAGGGGTTAGTGATTCATGTGCCGCCACACCTGTTAGGGTGAAGCTGTATTTGGCGCCTGTGAGTGATTTTATATCCACTGTTGTATAGGGTGAGGCATGTGTCATCAGTGTTAAGTCAACATCATCAAAAGCTCCGTGGTTTTGCATTTTAAGTTTTCCTTGGAAGCCTTCTTCGGCGGGTGTACCATATATAATAATGTCATAATCAATATCTTTAAGGGTGTGCTTAATCGCTTCCGCCGCCAAAATCATTATAGGGCCTTGCATATGGTGTCCGCAGGCGTGACCCATTGGGAGTGCATCGTATTCGCAGAGCAGACCTATTCTAATACCACCATTTCCATTGCGGTATTTAGCACGAAAATCGGTCTCGGTGCCAAATATCCCCTGCTCCACCTTATATCCAAGTTTGGTGAGTTTATCGCACAATAAATTTGAAGCGAAAAACTCTGTAAAACCAATTTCAGGATTATCAAAAATATCATCGGCCATTTTGCAGTACTCGCTGTGATTGTCCATGATATATTTAAGCACTAAATCCTTCATTTATACGCCTCCTTACCAGAATAACTTTGCGTCAATTATAACAATCTGTGAAGATAGTGTCAACGAATGTTTAATTAAGCAAATATTATGTATTTCCTGTTGATAAATAACATTTACTTAATTAAAGTCTTTATTATCTATATTTACACCTTTACCTATTAGTGAATATAAATAAAAAAAACTGTTAAAAGAGTGTTGTTTTTTTCAGTGATTTTCAGAAATTAAATTGAATTCTTAAATGCAGTCAAGTTTATTTGCAATTTTAAAAATATTTTCTTGCATTAAACGATGCTTTTGCCATTTCATTGACACAAATACTTTATTTTGCTAAAATTGTTTATATGTGAAATAAATATAGTATAATTAATTTAGTAAAATAGCTTTGAAAGGCAATGAAATCATTGGGAGAAGGTGTTTGAAAATGAATTTGAAAGAACAAAAATATGTCTGCACCCTTGCAAAATCCGGCTCAATTTCGAGCGCATGCAATATTTTGCATATATCACCTCCCGCGCTCAGTACATATATAAGCAATCTTGAAAAGAATTTGGGATATAATTTATTTTTGCGCCATGGCAGAAAATTCACTTTGACAAAGGCAGGTGCACTATATGTAAGAAATGCACTTAAAATGCTTGAGCTAAAAGAGCATTTTGAATATGAAGTTGTCACCGCTATAAAAGGCGAGCGCAATTTATTAAGAGTTTCATTTCAGGATATACGCTCTGTTGACATGTCCCATATATTAATAGGTGACTTTTACAACCGCTTTCCCAATTGGGATTTAGTCTGGCATGAGGAAAATTATGGCGAAATGGAAAAGCGCTTAGAGGATGGAAATGTTGATATGATATTTTGCAATATACCTTATAAAAAGAAAGAGTTTGAATACACTTCCATAGCTACCGACACTCTCGCTTTTATAGTCCCTGCTAATTCTGCGATACTCAGAGGTGCTAAATATGACGAGGGAGCACTGCTCCCTTTTATTGATATAAAGCTTTTTAAAAACGAACGCTTTCTCCTTCAACGGGACGGACAGAGCACAAGAAATTACAGCAACAGAGTATTTAAGTCCGCTAATATCTCCCCTGTTAATATTTTTACAATCCGAAAAATGATGACTATGATTGCCCTTGTTGAGCGTGGTTTTGGGGTTGGGTTTTGCCCACGAGGGTATTTAGACTATGCTAAATCCTTAAGTAATGTGAGGGCATTTAGAGTTGATGAGTCTTCTCAGTCGGTGCTATTTTGTGAGGCACATCTTAAAAATACCGAAATGAGCGAGCCGATGAAATTTTTGATAGATAAGTGCCGTGAAATTATGGGCAACTGATATTTGTCACAAGTTTTTAAAAATATAGAGAAAATTAGGCATTATATGTCAACGCCTGAAAAACTAAAAAGGGATGCAATCAAAACCCACTTCAACAAAAAAATATCCCCCACCATGTTTACCACACAGCAAAGAATATTCCCACAAGCCCTTATAACTCCTACCTTTTTTCCACCTAACTCACCCTAACAATCAACCGTTCTATTTTGTCACTTCCGTATGTACCGTACTCTTAGATATATTAAACTTCTTAGCGGTGCTTCGCACCGTAGTTTTATTTTCAATTATGTAATTTGCAAGCAAAATGGCTCGTTCTTCTGGTAAGCCTTTCATGGTTTTCCTCCTCGTTTTTGGTATACTCTAACTTATGAAAAAGCGATGTTTTTTAGTACATATATTGTAAAATTTAGGGTGAATCCCAGTGGATTTTTTACTGTAATCTCTTTTTGTTTTTTTGAAAAAGGCAAATGCATGAATTATTCTCAAAATTTTATTAGTGCCCTGTGTAGTATAATTGTGTTTTAGGTTGAATATTTTATGTAAATATGGCTCTACTTTCATAAAGCCTATTCGAATTATAGGTCTCACCCTTGGGTGGCAATGCTCAAACACTCACATCCGATCAGCGCATCTTTTGGGCAGTTTTGATAAAAATGCAAAAACTGATAAGGGTATTTTTCATCTTTAGAAAAGCAGAAGCAAAATCTTATTTCTTTAATTCGTGTAAACATTTTCCAATTTGCTGATATTTTTTGTAATTTTAAACAAAAAAATGATAATTTGTAAATATTGCTTGCATTTTTTATGAATAGAACTTATACTATAATAAATCATCATTGATGATTGATTAAAAACAGAAGGAGATAGAACTATGGAGAACTATTTAGACATTGCAAACAGCGGATGGATGTGGTTTGCAGCACTTGTCCCTATGGGAATTTTAGCATGGCAAACAATTATCATTTTAAGAAAATCGTTAAAAGACGGCAAAAGAATGGGTATTAAAAACGAACAAATCAAACGTGCCGTAATTGGTAGTGCCAGTGCCTCTATCGGGCCTTCGTTCGCTATTTTAGCTGGACTTATTTCTCTAATGGTAATGATGGGTGCCCCCATTGCTTGGCTACGCCTATCCTATATTGGAGCTGTTATGTTTGAGCTTACCTCTGCCGATGTTGGTGCTCAAGCTGTGGGAGTTGCTTTTGAACAATCCTCAATGACTGCCGAAGCATTTGCCAATGGTGTTTGGGCTATGATACTTGGAAGTGTGGGTTGGATAATCGTTTCAGGTTTATTTACACATAAAATTGATAACCTTCGTACAAAAATCTCCGGAGGGAAAAAATCTATGTTACCTGTAATTACAGCAGGTGCTACTTTAGGTTGTTATTGCTATTTAACTTTTTCAAGAATGTATCCCGTTGCTATCTCCAACAAGCAATTATTTGCTGTTATTGGTGGTGCGGCTACCATATTTATACTCGGACAAATCAACAAAAAACGCAAGGCTAAATGGGTCTCCACATGGGGAGCTACTATTGCAATGATAGTAGGTATGACTTGTGCAAGCATATTTTAAGGTATAATAATAATTTATAGAATGGAGTATAAGAATGAACGAACAATTATCCAGTCAAGAAATTTATAATAACGAGTATATCCCTTATTGCATAAAATGGGGGCGCCTGACCAGTTTAATCGGTGCAGCTGCAAGCTTTCTACCCGTACTAATCCTATCCTTTGTTTTCGATATAATTCCTGCTTTTGATGCAATTGTTGCTGCGGCTACGATACGTATCAGTGCATGCTTGGTTTATTATTTCATAGAGCCTATCTCCTTCCAACCAGTATTAGGTATTCCCGGTACATACATGGCGTTCCTCTCGGGTAATATTTCCAATTTACGTGTACCTTGTTCTTCCGTTGCACAAAAAGCAGCAGAAGTTGAAGAGGGTACCCCTGAGGGAAGTATCTTCTCCACAATAGGTGTTGCAGTATCCATTGTTGTAAACCTTGTAATTCTTACAATCGGAGTACTTTTAGGCTCTCAGGTATTACAGCTTATTCCTGCTGAATTTTTATCTGCACTAAATTATCTTGTTCCTGCACTCTATGGTGCAATGCTAATGCAGATGATTTTATATGCACCACGCATGGCAGCTATTTCCATACCACTTGCCATAGTTACAATGATTTTAAGTAATGCTGGTATAGTTCCTGCTTCTATCGCTATTTTGATTAATGTTTTTGGTTCCGTATTAATCGGTAGACTTTTAATGAATACGGGGTGGATTAAGAGTGAATGAGTTTGATTTTTTATCAGAAGTAGATAAACACGAGGAGTCTCTAACGGCTCTTGCACAGCGAATTTGGGAATATGCAGAGCCAGGATTTAAAGAAGTGCGTTCTTCAAAAGATATTGCAGAGTACCTCGAAAATGAAGGCTTTAAGGTTACTTTAGGTGTGGGGACTGTCCCTACTGCCATCATGGCAGAATACGGTTCTGGGCATCCTGTTATTGCTTATTTAGGTGAATATGATGCCATGCTTCGCTTAAACCAAGAGGTTTGTGATTATAAATCCCCTCTCTACCCCGATGATCCCGACCGTGCTGGTCATGGCTGCGGACACAACAACTTAGGTGTTGGGGCAGTGGGAGGCGCTCTTGTCTTAAAAAAGGCGATCGAGTCAGGTGCTGTTAAAGGAACTGTGCGCTTTTATGGTTGCCCTGCGGAAGAGCTCTTGGCAGGTAAAGTATTTATGGTGCGTGACGGCGCATTCGAAGGTGTAGACTGTGCTTTAACATGGCATTCTGGAAGTTTTAACGGAGCTTGGGGTGCTTGCTACACTTGCATGAATTCGGTAAAATTTCACTTTCACGGCAAGGCTGCGCATGCAGCTGGTCATCCTTTCGACGGTCGCAGTGCCTTAGATGCTGTTGAACTTATGAATATGTCTGCTAACTATATGCGTGAACATGTTATTCCAGATGTGCGTATACACTACTCCACCATAAGCTCGGGAGAACCTAATGTTGTACCACCCGAATGCACTGTATGGTACTATATTCGTGCACCTAAGCGCAGTACAGTAGAAGAAGTGTATGCATGGCTTAAAGACTGTGCAAAAGGTGCCGCACTGATGACTCAAACTACTTTTGATATTGAGTTTTTAACAGGTTGTAGCAGTGTATATCCTAATAATGTTCTTGAAAAAGTGATGCATCAGGCTTGCAAGGATGTAGGCGCACCAAAATTCACCCCCGAAGATCATGCTTTTGCCGAAAGAATGGCTAAAACATATCCAGATATTTTAGCTCGCACCAGAGCAAATATGAAAAGTGAATATGGTGAAAATGGTGATGATAAATTCCTCTGCGATTTTGTTTTCGACAAGGTAATTGAAAACCGCTCATATGCCCCCGGCTCCACCGATGTAGGAGATGTTAGCCGAGTAGTGCCTACATATCAAGTTTATGTAGCTGGGCAAGGTTTAGGCTCTCCAGGACATTCTTGGCAGATGACGGCTTTCAGCGGAAGTCATATCGGCTTTGCAAGTATGCTTTGCGCTGGAAAAATCTTAGGCCTCTCAGGCTTGAGACTACTGCAAAATCCAGAATTGGTTAAGGAGGCTTGGGAAGATTTCCACGCCAACTGCCCAGAGCCATATATAAATGCACTTCCAGCTGATCTAAAGCCCGATTGTGAAACAGTTAAAGGAAATTAGATATGAATACAATACGATGGCTTTCCCAGAGCGACATGGAAAAAACAGGAATTTGCCAGATGGAGCAAGCGATAAAAACAGTTAAAGCGGCACTTATGCTCTACCATGAGGGTTGTGCTAAAATTGCAAAAGAATCTGCTTTGTATTTGGACTCCTCTAAAGCTGACCACGCTTGTTATGCTTTACCAGCATACCTTGGAGCCCCGTTTGACATATGCGGTGTGAAGTGGACTTCCCACGGTGCTGGAGAGGCTGCCTGCAATCTTGCCTCAAGAATACAGGCGGCGGTTATTCTAAACGATCCTAAAACTGGGATACCTATTGCTATGATGAATAGCACTACTCTCGGTGCTCTGCGCACAGGCGCAGTTACTGCAATAGCACTTGAAAAGCTTGCGCCTAAAAGAGCCAAAAAAGCAGCCTTATGCGGACTGGGTGGTCAGGGAGAATATCAGTTGCGTGCGCTCGCACACTCCCTGCCTCAGCTTGAGGAAATTGCTTTATGGAGCCCCTCGGGTAAGCGAGGAGAAAAACTTAAAGCGTGCTATGAAAACACATTACCTATAAAATTAACAGTGGCAAAAAGCGTAGAGGAAGCAGTGGATTCTGCCGATGTATTGGTTGGTGCTACCTCTGCGCCCGAGCCCTATTTGAAAAAACATCATTTAAGAGATATCTCTTTATATTGCCATATTGGATTTCATGAAATAGATTATGCTGCTATAAAATCCTTTTCCCATATTGTAGTAGATACATGGGAAGATTCAAAAACAGTTAGTGGCCAATCACTTTTCCGTGCTTATCGAGATGGTGTGATAAGTAATTCCGATATTTCAGCCACTTTAGGCGAGATTTTGAGTAGTGAAGTGGCTTTGCCAGAAGCAAGCAGAGATAATAAAGTGATGTTTGATGCCTTTGGTTTACCTATATTTGATATTAGTTTAGCATATGAAACCTATATGATAGCAAAAAAATTAAATCTTGGAACAAATATTGACTGGTTTTAAATTTATATGAAAATAGTAGAGGCAAAAAATGAAAATTGATTTTGATAATTATATTGAGAGATTTGGCAGTGATTGTGTAAAATATGATGGACTTCCTGTGTATTATGGAAAAAACAATCTACTCCCCCTATGGATTGCAGATATGGATTTCCCTGTCCCCGAGGAGGTAACCAAAGCATTAGCTAAGAGGGCAAAACATCCTATATATGGCTATAATCATATGCCCGAGTCATATTTTGCACCGTTTATTCGGTGGGAGAAAAAGCGCAATGACTGGGATGTTGAGGAGGAGTGGCTTTGCCATACTCCCGGTGTACTTTCCGCTTTATCCACTGCAATTTTAACATTTACCAAGGAGGGTGATGAAATTTTAATTCAGCCACCCGTTTACTTCCCTTTCAGGAGTACTATTGAAGCTCTCGGGAGAAAAGTGGTAAACAATCAGCTGATTTATGAAAATCACCATTTCACCATTGATTTTAACGACATGGAAGAGAGGGCAAAGACCGCAAAAATGTTCATTTTCTGCAGTCCGCATAACCCCTCAGGGCGTGTTTTCCACAAAGAAGAGCTCATGAAAGTGGAAGATATTTGCCGCAGAAACAATTTATTAGTATTTTCCGATGAAATCCACAGTGATATTATTTTTAGTAAGCATAAGCATTGTGTTTTTTCCACACTGTCCCCATGGGCTAAGGAAAACAGCATTGTAGCAATGTCTCCAAGTAAAACCTTTAATATTGCTGGGCTTGAAATGTCGGTAATATCCATAGCAAATGAAGAAAAACGCAAGGCTTATCAGTACTATTTAAGATTTGGGCTGCATATAGCAAACCCTAACAGCTATGGTTTAGTAGCATCTCAAACAGCTTATGAATGCGGTGAATTATGGTATGAGGAGCTAATTAAATATCTAAAGAAAAATATTGACTATCTCCATGAAGCCCTGCAAAGAGATGTTGCTAATGTGCATTTAGTTTACCCTGAGTCCACCTATATACCGATTTTGGATATGAGGGAACTTGGCATGACTCAAGCAGAGCTAAAAGCTTTTATGGCAGAAGAAGTAGGCGCTGCGCTTAATTCTGGGGATACTTTTGGCCCCGGTGGCGAAGGATTCATGCGTATCAATGTTGCTACACAGAGAAAGAACATCGTGCAGTTTGTTGAAAATTTAAAAAATGCAATTGAAAAACGCTGCAAATAATGCAGAGCTCTTTATAAAGGATTATGTCACCATTCTAATTCTAAAGCTTATTCGGGGCTCTATACAAATTTATTTTAACACTAAAAATATGGATTTTTCTGAGTTTTAATATGCCTAATACATAGAAATGTGATATAATAGTTAATACACCTCGGAAAATTCATTTACACCGCATCTACAAAACAGGTGATAAATAATAACCCGATATGCATACTTTAAAACATTATGGAGACTCATATGAACGATCAACACTTAAAACATATTGAATATGAATTGTTATGCTGTATTAACACTTATGATAAGCCAATAGGGGCTGGAGCACTTTTCAGCATGTTGTGCGATGGCCAAGCTAATGAGCTTAGTGAAGCAACTATTGGTCGCTATTTGCGACGAATGGAACAACAGGGCCTTTTAGAGAGCAAAGCTTATGATGGGCGCTCTCGTGGCAGGGTGATTACCGAAAAGGGGAAGGCGAGAATCCGAGATTTATCCCTTGAAAAAAAGCAATTGCAATCTATTGAAGATGCTATGCGTCTTTTTAACAATGGTGTCGACAAACAGCTTAAATACATTTTAGCTGTGCGTGAAATTATTGAGCCTAAAATTGCAGCTTTTGCGGCACAAAATGCTACTGCCGAGAATCTTGATGCCATGCGTCGTATTTTAGAGGATATGGATAAGTTAACTGCTGAAAAGAAAAGCATGGCGATAACCGATGCACCTTTTCATATTGAAATAGCCAAAGCTTCAGGCAATCCCATCTTAGAAACTATAATCCAAATACTCCGTACGGATCAAGATTACTCTCCAGAAATAGAATACATCATTCGCCCAACGCTCAGAAAAACTTATAGTGACCACTGGGAGATTTTTAAGGCGATAGAGAGCGGGGATACTGCAAAAGCACAAAGAATAATGCAGCGTCACATTCATAAATTGCGCGCTAAAGTAGAATCTTATGAAAAAAACATTTCCAATTCGCCGTAAGCATTTTTTTGTGGTTTCAAAATTATGCTTTAGAGGCATTTCCCTAATTACTTGTAATACCTTTTCTCAGACAAACCTTCCATCTTTGCTTTCTACCAATAGATTAGTATAGTCTATCTTTGTAGAAAGCACTTGCTGGAAGGTTTTTAGCACCAAAAAACTTCGCTTTACCTCTACAAAATAATCAATAATATGTTATAATGAATAATATTAAATAAATAAGCGGGGGTGCTCTATGGAAAACACTAATGCCACTGCATTGGTAATTGATGTGGTAAAGGAAATACAATTCAATGAAGCAACGAGAACATTTGAATTAGAGATGACCAAGATAGCAAATTCGAGCGAATATAGGACAACTTTAGAAAATGATCTCAGCATCTTTTTAAAAAATACTTCCAACGATATATCGGACAGATACAAATGCTATTATATCTTAAGTATTTTGTACAGAACCCGCCTTGAATTTAAGCAATTTAGTGAGTTGATTAATAATTACAGGGATGAATTTAAGGATTATAAATCCTTTAACCACATCCTGCTTTGTTTTGAACTTGAAAAACTGAACATAGGTGATTTTAGCAATTTTTATAGTTTCCGTGACTTATTAGATTTAGGGATAGAAAATATAAATAACATGCCAGATAATGTGGGGGTATTGCATGCATATTGTGATTTAGTGGCAACTATTCATGAACAACTTTACATAAACGACAGCTTTGATTTCGAAATAAGTCAAGATGATTATAAAAGTGCATATAATTATATTAATAAGGCTTTAAGAATAGAAAACTATCCCAAATTTTACTCCACAAAAGCGAGAATACTATTAATAAATAAAGAATATGTTTTAGCACATGAGAATATTGCAAAAGCAATAAACAATGAACCAAGCTCTTCGAATAATTACAGTGTTAAAATCATGAGATATTACCGAATTAAAAATATGATTGACGATATAAAAACCTCCAATCTCTTAGCGGAGGAGTCGAGAAAGATAGCACAAAAAAGTGCTGAAATTGAAAAGAAATTAGAGGAGTCCACCACCAAAAGCATTGAAATCATCGGTTTCTTTGCAGGTATTTTAAGCTTCATTATTTCAAGCATAACTTTAGCCGAGGGTGAAAATGCTGTTTCTCTCATCACCATACTAATGGGCTCGTGCATTGTTGTATACTCATGTTTCTTTATTCTTCTACACAAATGGGAAAGGGAAAATATTATTAAATGTTTCTCCACCATTGCAATCGGTATTTTAATAATGTTTGGAGGTTTTTATGTCGGATATATTATGTAAATCAAAAAAAGAGTTCAATGAAGACGCTTATATAGCTTCTGATGATATATATGTGGTAATTGATGGCGCTACCGATTTAGGGGAACCCACAAAATATAACGCCCACTTTTTTGCGACACAAATTTCAAATCATCTGCCTAAGTATTTAAGTGATAAGGATAAACATCTCTCACTTTGCTTAAGCGAGTGTATCCAGTATATAAAAACCACCGTGCCTGAAAATTTTAATAGGATGTCCGCTTCGATTATAATACTTAGAAAAAATGGAGATAAAACTGAGTATTTGTCCCTTGGGGATTGCACCGGAGTAATAAAATTTAATGATGGCAGTATTCGAGTATTGCATGACAATTCAGTGCCCACACTCGACGACATTGTGGTAAAATTGGCAACTGGCTTATCAAAAGAGCTTAATATAACTGTTTCCGAAGCTATCCGCCATAAAATTTGCAAGGACAAATTATTAGAGCATAGAAAGCTAAAAAACAAGCAGGGTGGCTATTACACCTGTGATTTGAGTGGTGTGGGCATTCAGCATGCCATGTATTTTGAGTTTTTAGATGTTCATTCTTTTCTATTGATGAGTGATGGATATGCAGATGTTGTGCATAAATTCGCTTTATACAAAGATTTTGATGAATTAATAGAAGCAGTGGGCAAATTAGGAGTCGAGCCAATTGCAAATGCTTTATTCGATGCACAAGCACAGGACAAAGACTCTCAAAAATTCCCCAGATTAAAATACTCCGA
>CAYJIJ010000056.1:0-15298 GCA_964370185.1 uncultured Oscillospiraceae bacterium | reverse complement strand
GCTCTACCACTTCATCGGGAGCTTCTTCTTCAGCCACAGGTGCTGGGTATGTGTCGGGGTCGAGTGCATTATTTACCGCATATTTGATTGCATCGGAAGTAACAGTAGCACCTGCGATATTGTCAACCTCTGTGGAATTAGCTTCTACAATTGCGCCTGGAATAGCTTCGAGTGCAGGTGTAGCAATGCCGTCGGTTTCGTTGTGCTCGTCAACAGTTACAGAGGTGATTACATCTCCCTCTCTCATTACGGTTACGGTTAGCACTCCACCAAATCCCTCAGCCGCACCACCAAGTGTTTCTGCTTGTGTAGCTGGTGGTTCTTCCGAAGAAGCAGGTGCTGGCTCACTGCTACAAGCAGTGGCAGATATGAGTATTGATGTCATTAGTAAAGAAAATAATATTTTTTTCATAAATAGCCTCCTAAATGTAAATTTCACCTTATATTCTACACCATTGATAATTATTTGTCAATAATTACAAATAAATTTTAAGGAATTACAAATCGTTAGATTTACTCATGCTTAGTTTTAGCTAACACCATTTCTCACCCAAAACAAAATTTAGGGGTAATCTTCTGCCTTATGCAGAAAAATTACCCCCAAATATAATACTATTTTTCTTCGTCTTCCCTTGAGAAAGTTGCTTTTATTTTTAGTATGCGGCTGTCTTCCATTTCTGTAACTTCAAACATTATCCCCGATATCGAAACTAATGATTCCTCGGTATTTGTGGGAATATATCCTAAGCGATGGGTTAAAAGTCCGCCTATGGTGTCTAAGTCCTCATCCTCCGAGGCAAGCTCTATATCAAGGGCATTTTCCACATCGTCCACTGCGGCATTTGCACTGAATGTAAAGCTTCCATCCTCGTTTTGGATGATTTCTTCTTCTTCGTTGTCGTATTCGTCCTGTATATCGCCAACAATGGTTTCAAGCAAGTCCTCCATTGTTACGATACCGTATGTTCCGCCGTATTCGTCCGCCACAACGGCAAACTGCACCTTTTTGATTTTAAACTCCTTTAAAAGCTCTGTACAACTGGTGTAAATTGGCACACCAATCGCCTTTCTCATCACATTTTCAAGGACAAAATCCTTTGGGCAATGCATGAATTTGAGTATGTCTTTAACATAGAGTATACCTATTATCTTGTCCATGCTCTCTTCATATACAGGCATTCTCGAGTAGCCTGAGTCTATTGCAGTTTCAAGGATTTCTTCGAGTGTGGCGCTCAGCTCCACTCCGATAACATTCATGCGGTGGGTCATAACTTCGGACACTGTCCTATCATCAAACTCAAACACATTGTTTATCATATCTTTTTCGCTCTGCTCAATAACGCCTTTTTCCTCCCCGACATCAACGAGCATGCGGATTTCTTCTTCGGTTACATTTTCAGGCTCTTCCCCCGGCTTAAAACCCAATAGGGATAAAATCACCGTGGTTACACCGTCGCTTATCACTACAACGGGTATCATTATATGGGATAGAAGTTTAAGTGGCAAGGAAACTGCCAAAGCTATTTTAAGCGGATTATATACACCTATTCTCCGTGGGAGCAGCTTTGAAAACACCAAGATAAGAAAGGCATTTAAAAGCACTATTATTATAAGCGACACTGCATATGCATTTATCGGAGAAAAACCATACCCCGAAAGCATATTGCCCAGTGGCACTATAAATGTTTGGATTGCAAGTGCGGCGGAAAAAATTCCGCAGACTGTAATGCCTGTTTGTATCATTGCTAAGAATTTGCTCGGACTTGCTAAAAACTCCACTATTCTTTTGGCGTTTTTATCGCCCTCTTCTGCAAGTTTTTTGATTTTAGAGTCACTCAGTGATACAATTGCCCCCTCGCTAAGGCTGAAAAATCCACACAGAGAAATTAAAAAAATCAGTAATAATATGTTGTAAATCATACTACTGTCAGGGTCCATGTTTATAACCATTCCTTTCTGTTTAAAGCACATTCTTATTGTGCTGTTTATTTTACCAGATATAATTAAATTGATTGTACCTAATTTATAGTAAAATGTCAAATTTTTCTGTCCACTTTGGCATATATAAAATGAATATTCTACCTTTATATATATATCTACGCACGATATTAGCCCTCTATATTCGCCTTTATAACTTCTTCGGCTAATTTCCGCACATCTTCTATATTTTCGATAAAGCCGAAAGCTCTCCTAAATCCTGCCGCACCTTTTAAGCCTTTCATATACCATGAAGTGTGCTTACGCCCCTCTCTGAGTGCAATATATTCCCCCTTATATTTGCAGGCAAGCTCTATATGCTCCACCATAACCGCCATTTTTTGCTCCACACTTAGCGGTGCAAGTTTTTCGCCCGTCTTAAAATAATGGTTTAGCTCGGCAAAAAGCCATGGAGAACCCAGTGCTCCCCTGCCTATCATCAACATATCGCATCCTGTATGGTTTAGCATATTTACTGCGGAATTTATGTCCTGCACATCGCCGTTTGCTATCACGGGCAGGCTAACCGCTTCTTTTACCGCCTTTATTATATCCATATCAACTGGTGGTGAGTACATCTGCGCCCTTGTTCTTCCATGCACTGTAAGCGCCGCCGCTCCTGCACCCTCCATCAGCTTTGCAAATTCCACTGCGTTAACACTATCCTCGTCCCAGCCTTTTCTAAACTTCACTGTCACAGGGATATCAACCGCATTTACCACCTCACGAGTTATCGCTTCGGCAAGTTTTGGCGATTTCATGAGCGCACTCCCACTGCCATTTCCTGCAATTTTAGGGGCAGGGCAACCCATATTTATATCAATTATTTCGGGGCTATACTCGAGCGCTTTCACCGCCGCTTTTGCCATGGTGAGCGGTTCATCTCCGAAAATTTGCACCGCCATAGGGCGCTCGGCATCGGCTACAAAAAGAAGCTCTTCCGTCTTTTTATCGGAAAAGAGAAGCCCCTTACTGCTCGCCATCTCTCCAACCACATAGCAAGCCCCCCATTTTATGCAGATTTCTCTAAACGCACGGTCTGCCACCCCAGCCATGGGTGCCAGTGCACATCCCTCTAATTTTATATTGCCTATATTCAAAATCCTTCTCCTATCCCTTAAAAACAACGGGGGTGCTTAGTGTGAGTGCCCCAAGACTATTGTCCTCACCCATTTAATAATGAAAATCACTAAGATAATTCATCGCCATCAGCCACACCCCAAGCGACTTAACATGATAAATGCTCTTAAGCTGTTTAAACCATATTCTCTATAATTATAATAATTATTTTACCACAAATAATTATTTTATCAAGGCGGTAAAAAAGCTCCTTTAGGGGGTTTAAAATTTCCATAATCTTTGGTGTCATTTGTAGTGTCACGCCCCACCCGTGCCCGAGGATGTCGGCATATTTTGTAGTTTCGTGTAACCTACGGTATTTTTGCATTATTTTTGGGTTGTGTGTAATCTAAGGCACGGAAAACCATGCCCCTACAATGCGGTTTTGCTTTGGGTGGTCGGTGATTTTGGTGTAGATTTTCCGCATTGGTTTGGATTGTGGTAATCCTCGGGCGAACACACAGGTTCGCCCCTACAATTTAAATCCGTTTTGCCAAAGGCGAAACTCCTTAACTTTTCACTTTTCACTCTTCATTTTTCACTAAAAAACCTCCCCGAGGGGAGGTTTTTTTATTATCGTCCAGTCGCTGGATTTACTTTTCCATCTATATGGCTTGTGATTGTTGGGGAAGGCTGTGCGTCCTCCGGCTCGGTTATATTGCCCTGCTCGTCAGTCAGTACAAGCTCTTCATCCGATATCACATAGTTTGTGAGGTGGTTTGTTCTGAATGTCCACGCTTCTTCGCCCTCGTCATATTCAAGACCGCTTATCTCTTCGGCATAGCCATTTTCATTTAATGCATAGATGTACATATCCTCGCTTGCGTAGATATATAAATCTCCACTGCGGTTAAATTTTGGTGCATCTACAAAGTTTAAGAAGTCTATATTTGCGTAGCCGTGGCGGTCTGCGAATGTGCTGTCAAAATCGGTGTTGTAGCCGAGGTTTAAATCCCCCTGTCCGCTCACATCCACCATGAACATCGCATCATCATCCCAGAATATCGCTATTTCACCTGCATTATCTTCAAACTCTACCACTGCGCCACTTTCGCCATAGATGTCTATGTCGCCATCCTGTGCAGTGCCGCTATCGTAGTTTCCTGCGGTGAGTGTCATCACTACTTCTGCACTGCCCCTGTCTGCGGCGTTGTTTGTTGAAGTTCCCACCGAAACACTGCCTGCTACATCGTAGCTCTCAGCACCTGTATAGCCCATGGTCTCCACCTGTACAAAGTAGTAGTAATCGCTTCCTTCGAGCATGGTTGTTCCTGTCACCGCCCTTGTAACGGGCTGTACAAGACTACCAAGTGTGGGTGCACCCACCACCACTACATTTGCTTCATTGGCTGTGGCTATCGCTTCTATTGCTGCATCGGTCATGAATGTTTTGTCGCTTTCTTTCCTCCATACTAAATCAGCAGATTCTGTGTAATTTGCCACTGCGCTTGCGGGTATTACATTTCCTCCCTCATCCTCATCCACATAAGTATCCGCCGGCATAGTATCGCCAAATAGGGTGGAGCTATCTGTGATGTATTCAGAGATTTTGCCATTTGCATCCACATTCACATTATTATTTTTATAGAAGGCATTTCTGTGCTCAGTTATTTCGGAAGCAACTATTGCGGCGGCTTTGTCCGCATAGTAGGTATTATCAGCGGTATTGTAATATGAATCTGCCGCCGGTGCGGTGGATGTGCCTGCTATATAAAGTTCATCCTTAGTTATGCCGTCGATCGGAGTCGCGCTAAAATCACCACTGCTTAAATATTTCACATCATTTTCATCGATACGCTGAAAAACAGCTTTAACATCTGGGGTATTTGGGGAGAAGGGGGCATAGCCCGCTATAGCTTTGGTTGATAAATTACTAATTTTATAATCTTCTCCATCATCCATATTGTAATCGCTATATATAACAGATTCCGGTCTCCAAATCTTAAAATTTCCACTTTCAACTACCAATTTAGCACTCATATATCCGCTTGTAGGTATGCTATCCATAGTGGGGTTTGCTCCTATCGAATCCGCAATAAAAAAAAGATCGTTATAGCGATTTTTTCTTATAACACTGCCCACTTCTGCCAAGCGATACCCTTGATAAAATTTACTATCACTATCTAAAACTCTTCCTGCATCGGCACCGCCCGTGGGTAGAATTTGAGTGTTTACACTTGTATCACTAAACACAGCCGCTTTCGCCGCAGCTTCAGTATTGTAGTAATGCACTGTGCCTGCACCATCGGTATAGCTGTAAATACTGCTTTCAGTATAGCCTCCATAACGAGAATCCCTTAAAAATGTGCTTTTTGCATCCTCATTTACATAGTACTCAAGAGGCCCCTCTTTAGGAAAGGCAAGGTAGGTGATTCCCTCCGTGCTTGCATCCTTTAAGCCTTCACTCGTTAAAAATTCGTATTCATCTTCATACACCTTATCCCCATAGAGATAGGTTCCTGCATAATTTTGATACTCCTCACCGAGTATCTTTGCGTAGTAACCAGTTGAATTATTTGATTTATAGTCAGCAAGATATTCACTTACAATATTCTTAATATCTTCATCGGTCAGTGCGGCTATCTCCTCGGGGGTATATCCTGTGCCATCCGCTTTTGTAATATTTACCATCATATCGACAGCGCCTTCGGCAGGAAAATCAAGTGTTAATCTAAGGTGATATGTTGGCACAACACTGTAATCCACTATAACATTCTCAGCCTTTTTATAGAGGATGTCCTCATCACTCACCCTGCCTTCGCCCACTTTCCAATCGGCATATATGCGTAGATTTCTAAGGTCGTCACTTTTTAGCTCCCTTGGGTCGCCAGTGGTTTCATCCACGAGTAGCATGTAAAAGCTCTCTCCGTGGTTAATATAGCCATCGCTGAGAATTAGGGTGTTATCATCGCCCATTTCGTACACTATGCCATATGGGTCTATTCGTGGGATAGGGTCTGCCGCATATGCGGTAGTGGCGGTTGCGAGCAGCATCGTCATAGCAAGCGATGCGGATAAAATTTTCTTCATAATAATCTTCCTTTCTTAATCAAAAACACAAATCCCCTCGCTTGTAGATAGAAATTAAGTATATATGCAAGGAATGGATTGTAGTACATAATATATTTTATCATTTGCAGGTTGTTTTGGCAAATGTTATTTGATGGTAGATTATCACAAAATGACGATGAGTAGGGATGTTTTTGTATTATTGAGGACTGTATGGGTGGCTTGCTATGAATGTTTTATCTTTATGCGTAATCTACGAGCATGGCAAGCCATGCCCCTACAATTTCAAAATTTGCTACACTCTTTTTTAGGCTTCGCCTATATGTTTATGGGGCGTTGCCCCATACCCCAAGATTTTTTGTGAAAAATCTATTAAAACTTTAATTTGTTTCGCCAAAGGCGAAACTCCATAACTTTTCACTTTTCACTATTCATTTTTCACTCAAAAAAGCTCCCCTCAA
Source organism: uncultured Oscillospiraceae bacterium (assembly GCA_964370185.1). Classification (GTDB taxonomy): domain Bacteria; phylum Bacillota; class Clostridia; order Oscillospirales; family Ruminococcaceae; genus CAYJEQ01. The sequence continues at coordinate 8,732 of CAYJIJ010000056.1, read as the reverse complement.
AGGGAGCTTTTTATCGTAAACTTATTTCTCTAAATTCATCTCAAATCTCTCAAAATATCCAACTAATTCGCCATCTTCATTTCTCACAGGGGTAATAATTACCCTTTGATTTTGGACATTCACCATAAGATAAATTTCATTGCCATGCTTTTTAAGCTTTTCAACAGCGGTTTTAATCATCTCGTGGGACTGTGGATTGTTGTGGCAATCAAATACCGACTTTCCCACTAAATCCCTATAACCCCTCTCGTCATAGTAGTGATATTTTGCCCTCTTGTTCATATATCTTATTATATGCTCACAATCGACAAACACAATCGGATAGGGGTATGCATCGAGGATGTAGGACATCATTTTTTCGTTTTCCATTTTTTCTCCTTAATATTTTAGTTTTTTTGGTTTTAAGATTATCTGTATTTTGAGTAATCTATGATGGTGTGTGGGGGTGCATTATTTAAAATTTTGCATAATCCTCGGGCACGGCAAGCCATGCCCCTACAATGGGATTTTCGTGTTATTTTGCATTGTGCGAGGTCTGCAGTGCGGGTGTAGGATTTCCCACATAATTTTAAATCCTGTGTAATCTATGGGCGAACACACAGGTTCGCCCCTACAATCGCAAAAATCGCTACATTCTTTTTTCTTGGCTTCGCCTACCTATTTATGGGGCTTTGCCCCACACCCCACGATTTTTTGTAAAAAACCCTGTAAAACTTTAATTTATTTGCCCTTACGCTTATTTCAGCAAATAGCTTCTGTCGGTATAATGTGTGTGGAGTAGCTCATGGGATTTGTGTCCATTCGGCTCGCCTAAAAACTCCTCATACACCTTTGTAACCGCCATGTTTTGGTGGGATTTTCTCACTACCATGCCCTTATCCACGGAATAGGTAGCCTCAAGGCGTTTGCCCATCTTAGACCACAGCTTAATGGGATTTCCCCCACCGCCAATGCATCCACCTGGGCACGCCATAATTTCGATAAAGTGGTAATCCGCCTTGCCCTCTCTAATGGCTTCACAAATCTTTCTTGCATTTGAGAGCCCATGCGCCACGCATACTTTTACATCAATATCCCCCACTTTTACAGTGGCTTCTTTTATGCCATCAAAGCCCCTCACCTGTGAGAATTCAATGTCTTGCAATACTTCACCCGTGACCACTTCATAAACCGTCCTCAGTGCCGCTTCCATAACGCCACCCGTTGCACCGAATATTTCGCCTGCACCGCTTCCAAGCCCAAAGGGATTATCAAATTCGCTTTCTTTAAGCGATTTAAAATTAATGCCTGCCGCCCTTATCATTCTTGCTACTTCCTGCACCGTGATTACCACATCAATGTCGGGGTTGCCATCACTTCCCATTTCTTCACGCTTTGCCTCGAATTTTTTAGCTGTACAAGGCATTACCGAGACTGAAAAAATATTCTCTTTCGCTATCTCCATTTTTTCAGCATAATAGGTTTTAATGAGTGCGCCAAACATCTGCTGTGGTGATTTACAGCTTGATAGATTTGGTATTAAATCGGGGTAGTAGGTTTCGCAGAATTTTATCCAACCAGGGGAGCAGGAGGTAATCATTGGCAGTGTCCCCCCATTTTTTATCCTGCCTAAAAACTCCGTACCCTCTTCCATAATTGTGAGGTCGGCGGTGAAATTAGTGTCGAACACCTTGTGGAAACCCACCTGTTTTAAGGCGGTTACAAGTCTGCCCGTGCTCACTGTGCCAGGGTCTTCGCCGAGTGCTTCGGCGAGTGTTATTCTAACAGCAGGCGCCACCTGACAGACAATATGCTTCTCCTCTTTAGCCATTGCGTCCCACACTTTTTGGGTATTATCTTTTATTGTGAGTGCCCCCGTTGGGCATGCCTGAACGCACTGACCGCAGTTTATACAAGGGCTTTCTGCGAGTGTGCGTTTATACGCAGGTTCAAAATTCACTTCAAAACCCCTGCCTGTTTTGGATAGAGCGTAAACTGTCTGCACTTCACTGCAAACATATTCGCATCTACCACAAGCGATGCATTTAGTAGCATTTCGCACTATCGACGGCGAGGAGGTGTCGAGCTCTTCGCTTCTCACCACAAAGGGATAGCGTGGTTTTTTCACAAAGTGCATTTCTTCGCTCACTGCTTGAAGCTCACAAGTTCCACTTCTGTCGCAATGCAGGCAGTCCTGTGCATGGCGTGCAAGTATTAGCTCTAAAGTGTTCATCTTAGCCCTGCGCACTTTTGGGGAATTTGTGAGTATCTCCATCCCCTCACTGCATGGGTATGAGCAGGAAGGCACGAGCAGTTTTGAACCGACTATCTCCACCAAACATATACGACAATTCGCCTTTACATTTTGGTCGGGATGATAGCAGAGCGTGGGAATTCTTATATCGAGTGCCTTTGCGGCGTCGAGTATTGTAGCACCGTCGTTTACGCTGATGTCGTTTCCGTCTATTCTTAGATTAATCATGCCCTGTGCCCCCTTTCGATAGCCTTTAGATAGACATGTCTGAAATTGTGCAGGCTGGTTATTACCGCAACGGAGGAATTCTGCCCCAAGCCACAAAGGCTTGCCACATTCATAGTCGCCGCTAAATCTTCGAGTAAGTCCATGTCCTCCATGCTTCCCCCACCCGCTCTAATCCTTTGTATAATCTCATAGATGCGGATATTGCCCTCACGGCATGGGGTGCATTTTCCACAGCTTTCATGTATGAAGAAGGACATTATATTCTCAACTATATCGAGGATGTCGCAGAAATCGTCCATTACCATTATTGTGCCCGTGCCAAGGACTGATTCCGCCGCATTACAGCTATCTATATCCATTGGCAAGTCCATTTTATCTGGGGAAAGCAGGTTGCCCGACTGTCCTCCAAGCATAAACCCAAGGAGGTCTTTTCCGTCCTTTACTCCGCCGTGGGCATTAAATATATCGGTTAAATTAGTCCCCATTGGGTATTCGAATACGCCTTTTTCGGCGATGTTTCCACATAGAGTGAATACTTTTGTCCCAGCGCAGTTCTCAGCACCGAGTGAGGTAAACCAATTAGCACCCTTTTCTAAAATTACCGCAATATTCGCAAGGGTTTCAACATTATTTACCACAGTCGGCTTGCCATAAAGCCCTTTTATTCCTGGGTAGGGTGGCTTAAATCTCGGCTCGCCCCTCTTGCCCTCAATCGACTCTATAAGCGCTGTTTCCTCCCCACAGACATACGCGCCACCCCCTGAAACTACCGTGATATCAAAGGAGAAATCGCTTCCAAAAATGTTTTCACCGAGTGCCCCCGCTTTTTTTGCGTTTTCGATAGCTTCTCTGAGCTTTGCAAATAAATCGGGGTATTCATAGCGCAGATAGAGAAAGCCTTTATCGGCTCCCACCGCTCTCGCCGCTATCGCCATGCCTTCAAACACGCTGTGTGGATCGCCGCTTAGCACTACTCTGTCCTTATTCGTGCCGGGTTCCCCCTCGTCGGCGTTGCAGATTACATATTTTTGTGAGCTTAAACTATCCGCCACAAACGACCATTTTCTGCCCGTGGGAAAGCCTGCGCCCCCACGCCCTCTAAGCTTTGAGGCAGTTATAACATCTATTATTTCACTGGGCTTCATCGAAAGCGCTTTTTTTAGCGAAGCATAACCGCCAACACTGATATATTCGGTGGCGCTAAGTGGGTCTATCTTGCCGATATTTCTAAGCACTACTCTCACTTCTTGCAACTTCTTACTCATATCAGCGCACCTCCCCCCTCTGATAGTCTTCCATCAGCGACATCGCCCTACCCGGGGTGAGGTCTTTATACACTTTATCGTTTACCATTATCGCAGGAGCAGCCTCACATAGCCCTAAGCACTGGCAGTATTCTAAGGTGAATTTTCCGTCCGCTGTGGTTTCGCCTGGATTAATTCCGAGTGTTTTGCTAATGGCTTCCATAACAGCCACCGCCCCACAGACATGGCAGGGCGCACTTTTGCACATTCTAACCACATATTTTCCCCTTTGCTCGGCGGAAAACATCGAATAAAAGCTTATGTAGGAATAAATTTTTGCCACTGGAATACCTGTTTCTTCGCTAAAAATGACTGCTGCTTCCCTTGGAATGGTATTCGAGCAAATATCCTGAATACTAAAGAGTATTTCCATCAGCTGATGGGGATTTTTTTGATAATCGCTCGCTATACGGCGAATTTCCTCTGCCTGCTCTTTTGTGAGACAGACTTCCTTTAGATTTGTTCTGTTTTCCAAATTTGACTGCTCCTTTCGATTTGAGATGTTTGTAGGTTTTATGATGGGTTTCTTGGCTCGTTTTCCTCGTATAGAAATATATGTAATATTAAATAAATCATACCATATTTTCATTTGTTTGGGATTATAAAAACGCATTGTAGTCAAATATTTAGTCAGAATGCATAAGCTCTTACTCTATGTTATAAACAAACCGCTAAAAAACCTCCCGACTGGGAGGTTTTTTAGGTTGCAGCTTTAGTCCGCAATCTATTAGACTTATGAGAAAAGATGAAATACAAGGAGCTAAACTTTTAAATAAGCGAATAATACAAAGGTATATGAGGGAAATTTGAAAGTTTTATGCGACACAGTAAGCAAAAATTCTTCGAATTTTTGCGGTTTCGCTTTTCTCTTAAGTCTAAAAACCTCCCGACTGGGAGGTTTTTATATTGCAGGCAAAGCTTGCCATCTATCAGGCTTCAATTAATCTATATATGCCATTAGCACCGCCAACGGCGGTGCTAATGGCATATAATTTAAGGATATTATGATTTAAATACATGTTTGTGAAAGAATTTTGCCACTGTCGGCGGTACTATGTAGGATAGTGGGAATACAATCACCCATGCCATCAGCCAGTTTTTCATCCAAAGTGCAAGCAGTCCGTCAAAGATACCAAACATTATGATTGTCATAATTAGCGACATTATAAATGCCATTATAACCGAAGATGTTAAGCTTATTATAAATTTCTGCATATATTTTCTCTCCTTCTTTTATAGTGTGCATTATACTCCCTTTTCCCCCTGCTGTCAATTCATAAATATAATGTTTTTATGAATAAAATTGCAAAAACCATCACTACTGCCAAGTTAGTCCCCACACTGCAATTACCGCAGTCCTAAAGTCAAAGCTAAAAAATATTTTAAGTATATCAAAAAATAGTGGAAGAGGACTTTAGTTATTTTATGCCTATCCCTCCCACGCAAAAGTAGTTATCCGCATAAAAATAGTGTAGCAACTAAAGTTGCTACACTATCAAATCTAATTCATTGGGGTAATATCAAAAGCGGTGGCTTTTAATATTATCTTCCTGTGCCTGGGTTTGGTTTTCCGACTGTTGGTGTGGCTGTTTCCACATCGTCCGTTTCAGGCTCGAGTATGGTGCCGTCCTTTTCGGTGATTACAAGCTCTTCATCAGTAATTAGATAGCTTGCAAGTGTGTTAGTTCTGAATGTCCATGCTTCTTCTTCGCTGTCCCATTCGGCTTTGTCTATATGCTCTATATAGCCATCTTCATCCACTTCATAGATGAAAGCATCTTCGTCGGCATAGATATAGAAATCTCCGCTTCTATTAAATCTTGGCTGTGCCACAAAGTTTAAGAAATCTATATTTGCATAGCCATGACGGTCTGCAAGGTCGTCGTCCCAGTCGGTATTATATCCTAAGTTTAAGTCGTTTTGGTTGCCTATATCTACAACGAACATCGCATCACGACCCCATGTGATATACACTTCTCCGATATCTTCTTCAAACTCAACTACCGCATCGTATTCGCCTTCTATATGAATGTCGCCACCCTGCGGTTCGCCGTCTTCATATTCGCCCGCGGTGAGTGTCATAAACACTGAGGTGGTGCCTCTGTCCTCCGCATCGCTCCTGCTCCTACCAACCGACACAAATCCAACTACATCGTACTCATTCTCGCCCATGTAGGTTCTCGTTTCAAATTCCGCAAAGTAGTAGTAATCTTCGCCCGTTAGAGTTGCAAGCCCTGTAACAAATGCTGAGGGGAGCTGTGTGCCTGTGGAGATACCTATTCTTGTTATAGCATTTTCAGTTGCTGAGATAGTGTTGGCAAGATCTGTTGGAGAAACTTGCGCAAATCCACCCTTAACCCTCCATGTATCATCATTGTTTGCACTGATGTCTATTACTCTGTTTGCAGGGATTTGAGCTTCGGCTTCGAGTACATCGGTATAGAATATACTCGCATTTGCATACATAGAGTCGAAACTTGTGATGTATTCAGTTACTGTTGAGCTATCCGCCGACAGCTTATAATATCCTGTGGCTTCGGTAGTTATTAAATTATTTCCATTTTCATAAGTCGCAACCAATGCGTCATCGTTTAGATAATAGGTCTTTGTTTCGCCGTTGCTGTAATATGAATTCAATATAGGGGTTGAATGTGTTCCTGTGCCCACTATATACGAACCACTAATTGAGCTATAAATATTTGTGTTATTGCCTGCTGCTACATATGTGTATTCGCTGGCTATATCAAGTGCATTCGCATCTGTGTAATAGCCATAATAGATGCCGAGTCCGCCGGATTGTGTATCATTATATCTCACAAAGAAACCAGAGGTTACTGCGGGATTATCTACAAGTACATTGAGTGGTGCAGAAGGTATTGTGCCTGAACCATCCACTATTATTTTTGTGGAATCGGCGCTGTTTATATAATCATTTTCCGCATATATTTTTGTTGCATGTACCAGCTCATCAAATGTAAATACATCTACACTCGCTATATTTGTAGGTCCTACTTCACTCTCTTCACGAACAAAGCTTATTTCATTATTTACACTGTCGTAAAAATGCCCTTTTTGTGGAGCTTCGGTATATCCAGGGTGGAATACACCATCAAGCACCCTACCTGTTGTTGTATTAGTAATCTGACTTACAGTATTTTCCGCAAGAAGTATATCCACTAATGCCTCTTCTGCGGCAGTTCTGCTTGTATAGTATGTATCTCTTAGTTTAAACAATATTTTATCGGTGTTATTAGCAGCGATATATCCACCAGTGGTATTAAAGTGAGCGTCTTTATCCGCAGTACTGTCGAAATAAAGCACAGGGGTGCCTGTTGCAGGATACATATATCCACCCGTCACTCTGCGAACCGATGAGTTTTGGGCTAAAAATTCGGCTTCGTCTTTATACACATTGCCATTATATAGTATTGGGTCAATGATTAAATCATAGGTGGATTCAAGTGCCAATTTTTCAAATGCCGCTTGGTTTTCGTTTATGTATTTTGCAACCGCTTGCTCTAATATCTCAGGGTCGGTTGCTTCGGTGATTTCTTCCTGTGTCCAACCAGTGCCGTCCGCCTTGGTAACTCCATTTACCACGACAGCAGTGCTTGCCACATTCAGCGTAACATTCACACTGAAAGTAGGCGGAATGGTAGACTCCACCTCAACATCCTTTGCTTTTTTATATACAATGTCATCATCGGTTACCCTGCTTTCGCCCTCTTCCCAATCGGCGTAAATACGCATGTCGTCAGCGTCGTCCCTACGCACATCGGTTGGCATCCCCGTGCCTTGGTCAACAAGCATCACATAGAAATTCTCACCATGATGTATTTCGTGCTCATTGCTGAGGGTGAGTATATTATCCTCCCCCAATACATAGACATTGCCCAGTGGATCAATCATTGGAATAGAGTCTTCGGCGTATACGGTAGGTGCCGCCGCCAAAACCATTGATGCTGCGAGTACTGCCGATAAGAATTTTTTCATAATGGATTTCCCCTTCAATTTATATAGATATATAAAAAATTTTTCGAAACTTCTACACTTAACAGTATATAGCATTTAAAAAGAAATATCAATTAGTTTTTAGCAAAATAGTTTAAATTTCGTATACAAAATGTTATTTTCGGGCAAAAATTCCTATTAATCGAGTGTTTTTTACATAAAGTGGTAAAAATAACTAATATATAGAAATTTCCCTGTGATGGGGTAGTAGGGGCTGATGCCCACATCGACCCATGACGCACAGGAAATCTTGGACGGGTCGGTGTGGGCATCGACCCCTACTGCATTCTTTTGGGTTGTGGTAATCCTCGGGCGAACACACAGGTTCGCCCCTACAATTTAAAATCCGTTTCGCTGGCGGCGAAACTCCATAACTTTTCACTCTTCATTTTTCACTCTTCACTTAAAAATCCTCCACCGAGGTGGAGGATTTTATTATTGTTATTATGCTGCTGGTTCTGCGTCTACCGCTTCTTCTGTTTCTTCTACCGCTTCTGTGAGCTCAAGCTCCATATCGGAGAGGATAAAGCTTTCTGGGAAGTCTTTAATGCTTAGTACAAGTGAGTAGCCTGCATCTATACCGTCAACCACTTTGCCGTTTCTTGCAATGCTTTCAAGTGTTACTATTTCGCCATCAACCACTGCATATGCAAATTGGTTTTCTTGTTTAAATAGCTCGAATGTGCCAAATCTATTAAATTTCACCATTCCTGGGAAGTTGATAAATTCCATGTCTGCTTCTGGGTACTCGGCAAGTAGCTCGTAATCTGGATTCATGTTAAATCCAAGATATTTTTCGCCTTCGTCACCTATATTAGCTGTATAGAATACGCCCACGTCGTCAAAGTAAAGCTCCGTTATTTCATTCATATTGGCGTCGGTAAAGTCTCTAACAGGTGCACCTGTGCTTGTGATATCGTGAAAGCCTGCTTCGTCATAGCCTATGCTTTCATAGC
>CAYJIJ010000055.1:12403-15349 GCA_964370185.1 uncultured Oscillospiraceae bacterium | reverse complement strand
CATCCCCATCTAAAATATACTCACGATATTTTTTAGCCGCAAGCTCGGTTTTATTACTGCCAAATTCATAATACACCCTGTCCTCCATACCAGAGGGCAGGTATTGTTGTTTTACATAATTATTGGGGTAGTCATGCGCATATTTATACCCCTTGCCATGCCCTAATTTGCTCGCTCCGCCATAATGTGAATCCTTTAAATGCTCGGGGACATCATAAAAATTTCCCGATTGCACATCGGAGAACGCCATGTCAATAGCAGTTATCACACTATTTGATTTTGGAGCAGTACAGAGCAGTATAACCGCCTGTGCAAGAGGTATTCTCGCCTCGGGTAGCCCTAATTGATTTGCGCTGTCTATGCAGGCTTTTACTATTGAAATAGCCTGTGGATAGGCAAGTCCTATATCTTCGCTCGCCATTACTAAAAGCCGTCTGCAAGGACTTATTAAATCGCCGCTGTCGAGAAGTCTTGCGAGATAGTGGAGGGCGGCGTTTTCATCCGAGCCCCTCACTGATTTTTGAAGTGCCGAGAGTATGTTATAATGCTCGGTGCCGTCTTTGTCATACCTGTTTGCACTGCGAGCCATAATTTCATTTACATTTTCCGTTGTTATGCTATTGTATTTATCAGTCACGGAAGCGGTAAGTAGCTCAACTGCATTAATTGCCTTGCGTACATCTCCACCACTGTGAAATGCAATCTTATTTGCTACCCCCTCTGCTAAGTTGAAAGGTATACCGTAAATTTCCTCCGACTTTTTAAAAGCACGCTCCACCGCTGTTTCCACATCCAAGGGGTCAAGCGGTTTAAACTCCAATACCGTACACCTGCTGAGCACTGCCGAATATACATAGAAATAGGGGTTTTCAGTAGTGGAAGCAATGAGGGTAACAGAGCCGTTTTCGAGGTATTCGAGAAGGGTTTGCTGTTGCTTTTTATTAAAATACTGAATTTCGTCGAGATAAAGCAAAACCCCACCCAAACCATCTATTGAGCCCGTGTCCTTAATTACATCTTTTATATCGGCGGTTCCAGCTGTTGTGCCATTTAAATAATGCAGTTTTTTACCTGCCTTTTTAGCTAAAATGCGTGCAACAGTGGTTTTGCCCACACCCGAGGGGCCAAAGAAGATTAAATTTGGCAGACGGCTGTTTTCGCTAAGCCGTGAGAGCAGTTTGCCCTCGCCAAGCAGATGCTTTTGCCCGACCACTTCGCAAAGCTCGGTGGGTCTGAGTGCATCGGCAAGCGGTGTGTAATTATTCATTTAGCACCTCCTGTGTGTTTAGTGAAAGATATACAAAAAATATTTTACAGCTTAAGTTGTATATATTGGTTAGCTGCACTGATTAGTCACTGCTTATATCACTCACAGCATTTTCTAACACTCTTCATACCCAAAACAGACAGCGAAAGTATAACAGTCAAAATCCCAAGAATTAAAAATAGCACATTCGCTCCTATAATGTCGGCAAAATGCCCTGAAATAATAAGTCCTATCGGCATTGCAAGGTCATTTGCGCTCTGAGAAATCGCAAAAGCTCTACCAAGGTATTCTTCCTCCACCTTAAGCTGAAAAATCGCCGTGATAATTCCATAGTAAATTGGAATTGTAATGCCCATTAAGAGGGATATTCCTGCAAAAAACCATATGCCAGAAGTGGGGAGGAACCCTGTAATTACAAGCCCTATACCATATCCCATCATGGAAAAGATAAGGCCTAAAAATCTGTTTAACTTTGCGCCAAGCCACCCTAAAAGTAGGGAGCCAATGAGAGAACCAATAGCAGAGATAAACTCTATACTTGCCGCCATATCGGTGCCCTGCTCAAAATAAACCATGGTGATATGTGGGTAAAGTGTGCCAACAGGCGCATAGATAATGCAGTAGAGCATACCCACCACCATAAGTGTAATCATCCCTTTAGTTCTCTTTAAAGCACCAAGGCCCTCTTTGAAATCGGTGATGAGGTGAATTTTTCGCTTTATTGGTGTTTGTTTTTTTATTTTAACAGGTGCAATAAAAAGCACTGCAATAAGTGCGCCTATCACATCTAAAAAAACAATGTAATGTAGTGGGAGAATACTATTTAAAAAGAGTGAAAGTCCTGGAGATATCAAATGGCTAACAATCATGAATGTCTGCGAATAGCCTGCATATTTGGTCAAATATGCCTCGGGAACAAGCAGTGGCGTGAGCGATTGTGTGGCAGGCTCGTGCAGTGCAGTACCCATTGAGCGCACCGCCAAAACAAAGAAAACCATCAAGACAGGAAGCTCACCAGCCGAAGCGACAACTGCAAGAATAAGGCTCACAGACGCTATAAATAAATCGGATAGTATTATTATTTTCTTTTTATCAAATCTGTCCACAAATACACCTGTGAACATCCCTATAACAGCCTGTGGCACATATGCAGCTATAACACCGTATGTGAGCACGGAGGCAGAGCCTGTTTCTATTGTAAGATACCAGACTATACACATCTGAAACACCGAAGAAGTGAGCATTGAAATAGACTGCCCAAACCATATCGTGAGTATTTTCCGACGCCAATTATTTTCCATTATTCCTCCAAGATGCTTAATTATAAAGTCGGTGTAATATATGAAATTTTATCAATGTTTAGAGTTTGTGAAAATTGCCTTTATAACCCACTCTGCCACTGACGGAGTGGGTTATTTTTAAAAATAAAAATTAATGTGTTGCCATTCGTTTTCAAAGCCATAGCAAATTCTGCACACAGGCTTTTAATGCATTATAAAAGATGGGGTGTAGAAAAAGCTTGTAGGCAAGAAAGCAAGGATTGAAGCGAGGGCGCATATTCAATATATGCAACCGAAGCTTAAAGCCGCAGCTGACACAGCATACAGGCTTTTAATGCATTATAAAAAGATGGGGTGTAGAAAAAGCTTGTAGGCAAGAAAGCAAGGATTGAAGCGAGG
>CAYJIJ010000055.1:0-12303 GCA_964370185.1 uncultured Oscillospiraceae bacterium | reverse complement strand
ATATGCAACCGAAGCTTAAAGCCGCAGCTGACACAGCATACAGGCTTTTAATGCACCTCATCATTTAACTTCTGTGCCCGAATAATAATGGGTTAATATCTCTTCATAATCATACCCATCCTCAGCCATACCATGCGCCCCCCACTGGCTCATGCCAACACCATGGCCGTAGCCATAGGAAGTGATGGTAAATCTACCATCATTATAGCTCACTTCAAAGGAAGTGGAGCGAATGGAGAAGTCGAGGAGTTGTTCTCTTATATTGCGTCCTGTTATTGTAGCACCGAGTGCAACCTCGCCGCCCTGTGACTTTTCTATGCCACCGAGGGAAACTTCATTTACATAGTTTCCAGGATTATAGCTTAGAATTTCCACCCAGTCTTCTGGGTCGCCATGTTCATATAAATCTATATTGTAGGTGTAATCCACTTTTTCGGCAAAATCCTCTTCGGATATACGGTAAACTCCCTCGTAATATGGGGAAATACTGTCGTAAGGGCTTTCCACCGATATTAAATAGGGATAATGCGTGCCCCATACCGATTGTGAAGTTGTGGAATATCCGTTGCCCGTGGAGTAATAGGCGGCATTTATGATACTGCCGTTATAGTACACCGCCTCACCAAGCACTGCATCAACCGCCGCTTTAACATTACTGCTTATAGTGGTGCGTGTGAGCACGGAGGGGGAAGTTCCTCTTAAATTATTAAATTTAACATAGCTGTATGTTGCCACTACATGGGCTTTGAGTGCTTCGGGGTGAAGATTTCCCCTTGTTTCATTTTCAACTATTTGGCTTATTATTGTATAAGCATCATCCGAAACAGTTCTTCCACTTACTTTCACCGAGAGTATTTCATTTGCCACATCCGCAGGGGGTGTGGTTTGACTATTATCATCGGACGAAGTGGTGCTGTCTTCTTCGGCATTAACAACCACCTGCATTGAGGTTTTTACACCATTTTCAGCGGTTACGGTAACAGTTGCTCTGCCCTCGGAAATAGCTTCAAGCTCGATATAATTATCCCCATACCAAACTGCCGCTACATCTTCATCATTTACATACCACTGAAAACTACTACTTGCATCTTCGGGGGTAACTATCAGCTCTAAGTCGATGGCTTCGCCCGCTGTCATTGTTATAGTGTTTGGGGATATTCTAAGCTCGGTTACTCCATCCTCAGAATTTTCCGATGCTTGCGAAGAGCTCTCAGGAGTCTGTGCAGCTACCGATGAACTCTCAGGAAGTGGAGGAGTGCTCGCAGTTGAGCTTTGCGCAGGAGGAACACTCGCAGTAGAGCTCACAGGAGCTTGTGAAGTGGAGGAGTTTTCTTCGCTCTGTTCAGCTTCTTCACCGGGTTTTGTGCCTCCGTAGGTTTCATACCATACATCGGGAAGCAGTGGGTTTTCATTCATCCTTGCAATATCGGTATTAACATCACTGCTTTCCTCGGGGCGCACCCTCCTTGCAATTACCACAGTGGAAGCACCCATAAATTCATAACTGTCGGTATAGAGGGTGAGCACATGATCATCCCCCGTAATATCCACATCGGTATGAATGAAAGAGCATTCCCTAAGCATTTCTCCAAATTCCGAGAGCTCGGACACAGTGGAGTCGGTAATGCCCATTTCTATATCGTATACTGCACCTTGGTCGGGGTTTAAATTCACCATCATAGCCCCTGCGATTTTGTAAATATATTCACCCTCAGCGGTGGAAAATTCAATTGTCGGGTGCTCTTTGTAAAAATCTACATTTTTATATTTTTCTAAATCGGAAAAAAGGGAATCGTCCGACGGATTTGCGCCGTAGATAACTATATTTCCAGTTGTCGCATCAAAATCACTGCGGTAGTCTGCAAATACTGCGCCATAATCGTCGGGTTCTTTATCTATATTATGCTCTTTATAGAACTGATTGTCACTTCCCATCACCACTTCGGTGTCGATATTTGTACCCTCAATCCTTATCTCTGCCACAATATCACTGTTTTGTGGTGGGAGATAAGCGTCGGCGGAGTCGGGTTCTTCGGAAGAGTCAGCTTGTCCGCTTGCATCAGCACTATCCTCATCTGAATCTGAGGTGGGCACTATATCGTCCATGGGTGTGCTTACTAAAATTTCTGCGTCTGGAGAGCTATTTCCCATAAAATCAGATAGATTTACACTGCCACCAGTAAGAAAAAATGCCCCTACTGCAAAAGTCACAATTAGCATTAATAGGAAGAATATAAGAGCGAGGGGGGATTTCTTTTTTTCTTTGGGAAGCTCGGTATGCTTCTTTATTTTAGAAATTTTTTCGAGATCATCCAAAACTTCCGACGCAAAAAAATTATTATCCCCTATTATACTTACAAGATATTTATCATGCGCCTTTCCTGTGAGCACTACATTATCAGGAGTGGATAGCTCAAATGCTTTTACATCGAGAACGTCCTCCTGTGTGCGGTCAAATTCCATATATGCAATCTGCCACTGATAGCCCGAATAGTCCTTTGCAAAATTAGCGGCATCGAGCATGAGCATATGCATTGAATCGGGGATGTTATTTGGAAGTGATATAATGCATTTATCGCCCAAATTTACCCCATAACCAAATGTGTTTGAAAATTTAGGAGTGAAAAGAACACTTCCCTCTGGAAAAGAGGTGAGCTTTTCGCCGAATTTATGTAATGCGGCTGGAAAATGCTCTTCTAAATATGCCACAGCCTCAGAATTCACTTGAAGTTCTGACTGCATCCCTTTTAAAATCACTCTTTTAACAAAATCGCCCTGGTGCTCGCCAAGTCCACCAACTATTATCACAAGGTCGTTTACATCGAGCTCCATTACAAAGCGGTCTATGAAATTTTGTTTTTGTGGCTCACCAACCATCACTTCAGTCAGCTGATAACCCATAACTTTATAAAACTCCCTAAGTCTTAGATAGAAGCTTTTATTATTTGATATGGGTGCGGCGGTGAGATTTATTAATATCGCTTTCAAAATAATGACTACCTCCAAAAGAGAATTACAGCAATTTGCCGTTTCTCACACTGCAAGCTATCCTACTTGGATAATTTCCACTGTTTCTATACATTTTTCAATCATTTCAGAAGGGTCGAATTTTTCTTCTGCAATGAGTATTTCGCTTATTTTTGGCTTAGTTTTCGGATGCTTCGGAGTAAAGACAGTACAGCAGTCCTCATATGGCAGGATAGAAGTTTCAAAAGTGTCTATTCGCCTTGCTATCATTACTATTTCATCCTTATCCATTCCGATAAGCGGACGCAGTACGGGCATTTCGCAGGCGATGTCGGTGCAAGCAATTGCTTGAACTGTCTGGCTTGCCACCTGTGCAAGGCTTTCCCCTGTAATCAGCGCTGAAGCACCCTTATCCGAAACAATTCTCTCGGCAATTTTCATCATATATCTGCGCATTATTACAGTGAATAAATCCTCAGGGCATTTATCCCTAATAGCTTCCTGCATTTCGGTGAAGTGAACCACATATAGCTTCATTCTGCCACAGTAGGGTGTCATTTTCTCGCAGAGTGAAACCACCTTTAATTTTGCCCTTTCGCTTGTGTATGGTGGGCTGATAAAATGCACGGCGCACAGTTCAAGGCCACGCTTTGCCATCATATATCCTGCTACTGGGCTATCTATCCCACCGCTTATAAGCAGTGCCGCCTTACCACTTGTACCAACGGGCATACCACCTGCACCGCTGATTTGGTCGGCATGAATATATGCACCAAAATCCCTTATTTCCACTGTAACAGTTACCTCAGGGTTGTGTACATCAACTTTTAAGTGATGAAACTTGCTCAGTAAAACTCCACCGAGTTCCCTTGAAATTTCGGGTGAACCCATGGGGAAGTGCTTGTCCGCTCTTTTAGCGGTAACCTTAAATGTTTTTGCAGAAGAGAGCTCCTCTCTCAAATAATCGGGGGCGGTGGAAATAATCTCTTCCCAGTCCTTATTTACCACACAGGAGCGTGTAAGCCCTGCCATGCCAAAGACTTTCTTAAGTCTTTCCATAGCTTCGTCAACATCGCTTTCCTCCGAGGTTGGCTCACAGTATATGGTGGACTGTGCCTTGTAGAATTTAAAACCACCAAGACCCTCTAAGCGGCGTCGGCAATTTTTTATAAGTGCATCTTCAAATGTCGAGCGATTAAGACCCTTTAGAGCAATTTCGCCGTTTTTAATTAAAATAACTTCTTTCATTTTTATGACCTATCCTTTATTTAAAGCTTTTATATCTTCAAACGCCCATGGCTGAAGATATACGAAAAACAAAAAAAACTCAATATTCGCTAAATTTTATGCCAATTTTCTCCTTACCCTTAGCAAAAGCAAAACAGACAGTGAGTATATCGAAACTCCTACTATTTATTATCTGCTTTTTATAAGCCTTTGCATCGAATGTGCTATCGCTTCAAAAAGTGCGTCTATATCTTCCTTGCTACTTTCTCGTGAAAAGCTTATTCTCAGGGCGCTGTCTATATTTGCCGGGGGTACTCCCAAAGCTTTCAGCACATGGCTGGGTGCGCCTTTACTGCACGCTGAGCCCGAGGAGACATATATACCTTTTTCAGCAAGGGAATGGAGCATTATTTCTGAGCGGTACCCAGGTACTGAAATATTAAATATATATGGGGAGCCCATTATGGACTGATTTATTACTATTCCCTCGGTGTTTTCCGCTTTTTCTGAGGCGTATTCCCACAGGCCTTTTATATATTCGTAATTTTTAAGGCATTCCTTTGTGGAAGTCTCCGCCGCCTTTCCAAAAGCACAAATCAGAGGTACACTCTCGGTGCCGGGGCGAATTTTTCCCTGTTGCGAGCCACCCTGAATAAGGGGAAGTATTCGCACGCCTTTTTTTATGTAAAGCGCTCCAATGCCTTTTGGTGCGTATATCTTATGGCCACTCACTGTCATTAAATCTATGTCCCATTTTGCAGGTGTAATCGGCAGTTTGCCAAATGCTTGCACCGCATCGGTGTGAAAAATCACCTTAGGGTTCTTTGCCTTGGCAGCTTTTACCATCTCTTTTAATGGGAAAATAGTGCCTGTTTCGCTGTTTACCGCCATTATCGAGATTAATATGGTGTCTAAATCAACATGCTTTGCAAGCTCCTCAGCGGTGATATTTCCACTGCTATCGGGGTTAATTACCACAACTTCAAAGCCCTGCTCTTCCAAAGACTTAATAGGTGCGAGCACGGAGGAGTGTTCAACAGCGGTGGTTATAATTTTCTTGCCCCTCTTTTTATGTGCGGATGCCGTCCCAAGTATGGCTGTGTTATTAGCTTCAGTTCCACCCGAGGTGAAAATTATTCTCTCTGCATCACAACCCATTAAAGCGGCTACCTTGCTCTTTGCTTCCTCCACTGAAAGCTGTGCCGAAAGTCCTTTGCTATGCAGTGAAGAGGGGTTACCGTAGTTTTCACCCATCGCCTTTATTGCCGCTTCTAAAGCCTCAGGGGAAACCTTTGTAGTGGCGGCATTATCTAAATATATTTCTTTCAAACTTTTTTTCACATCCTATTATTATCTCAGTGCAACGCAGAGCGAAATTTAAAATCCCCTACAAAAGCACATAACTAAACTTCATTATACAGCATAACATGCTTTTTTTCAAATGTTTTATTTAAATCGATGCTGATAATAGAACTGATTTTTTGCATATCTTCATGCGACTGCAACGCTGGGGATATACGGTGATGTTTTTTAGTGTTTACTATGTTTAACCATATAAATGTGTTATGTTTTCCCATTTAACTTTAAATTAAAAAGGTTTATATATTGAGTTTTTCTGTCAATTATGTTAACATGATTAAATGAACACAAAAATATCAGTGTTTATTATGGTTTATACTCTGTTTTCCTCATGTTAGTGGGGAGGGTAGAAACTATATTACAAATGCAATAAATAAATGTAAGGAGAGATAATTTTGGATAAGAAAACATTTTATATCACAACCCCTATTTACTACCCCTCTGACAAACTTCACATAGGCCACGGCTACACCACAGTAGCGGCGGACGCAATGGCGAGGTATAAACGAATGCGCGGGTTTGATGTAATGTTCCTTACAGGCACCGACGAACACGGCCAAAAGATAGAAGAAAAAGCAAAAGCGGCAGGTAAAGACCCGCAAGCTTTTGTTGATGATATCGTTGTAGGTATTAAGGAGCTTTGGAAACTATTAAATATCACCAACGACAGATTTATAAGAACAACCGACCCATATCACAAAGAAGCAGTGCAAAAGCTCTTTAAAAGACTCTATGAGCAGGGCGACATCTATAAATCCACCTACAAAGGCAAATATTGTACCCCTTGTGAATCTTTTTGGACTGAAAGCCAACTTGTGGAGGGCAAATGCCCCGACTGTGGCGGAGTGGTAAAGGAAGCAGAGGAGGAAGCATATTTCTTTAAGCTTTCTAAATATGCCGACAGAATTTTAGAACTCTATGAAAACAATCCCACATTCTTAGAGCCTAAATCCCGAGTAAACGAAATGGTAAACAATTTTATAAAACCAGGTCTTGAAGATTT
This sequence comes from uncultured Oscillospiraceae bacterium, assembly GCA_964370185.1. Classification (GTDB taxonomy): domain Bacteria; phylum Bacillota; class Clostridia; order Oscillospirales; family Ruminococcaceae; genus CAYJEQ01. Next base: position 5,747 of record CAYJIJ010000055.1, on the reverse strand, counting down.
ATGTGTATCACGTACCACATTTAAATGGGGCGTCCCAGTGGATTTTGACCCAGGGCATGTAGTTTATGTATGGGTGGATGCTCTATCAAACTATATCACTGCTTTAGGATATGAAAATAGTGAGTACAATGACTATGAAAAATACTGGCCTGCCGATGTTCATCTAATGGCTAAGGAAATTATCCGTTTCCACTCGATAATCTGGCCTGCAATGCTGATGGCGCTTGATTTACCACTGCCTAAAAAAGTGTTCGGCCATGGTTGGCTACTGCTCGAGGGCGGTAAGATGAGTAAATCCAAGGGCAATGTTGTAGACCCCGTTGTGCTTTGCGAAAGATATGGAGTGGACTCCATTCGCTACTTCTTACTGAGGGAAATACCATTTGGACAGGATGGAGTATTTACAAATGAAGCGCTTATAAACAGAATAAATTCAGACCTTGCAAATGATTTGGGAAATTTAGTTTCACGCACAGTGGCAATGACTGAAAAATACTTTGGCGGTAAGCTTCCTGAAAGCAGAAAAGCCGAGGAGATTGACAATGAGCTAATTTCACTTGCAAATATGACGGTAAAATCAGTGGAAGCACATATGGAAAATATGCTCTTCCCAAATGCGCTCGCCGATATATTTAAGCTTGTATCGAGGGCTAATAAATATATAGATGAAACCGCACCATGGGTACTCGGAAAGGACGAAGCAAACTTCCCAAGGCTTGCGAGTGTGCTTTACAATCTGCTTGAAACTATTCGCATGGCTTCCGTTATGCTCTCCCCATTCCTCCCCACAACTTCGCCTAAAATATTTGCACAAATAGGCGCAGAAGAAGCTATAACAGTCTGGGAAAGCCTTGATGGTTTTGGAAAACTTTCCACTGCCGTAGAAGTTAAAAGAGGGGATACTCTCTTCCCAAGAATTGATGTTAAAAAAGAGCTTGAAGAGCTTGAAGCTAAGGCGGAAGCGGCACGCAAGGCGGCTGAGAAAGCCGAAAACGCTAAATCTAAAAATCAAGTCGAGGGAGTGGTATCGCTGATAGAAATAGGCGATTTCGCCAAGGTTGAGCTGAGGGTTGCAGAAATTAAAGAATGCGAAAAAGTGCCAAAATCCGATAAGTTATTAAAATTACAGCTCGACGACGGAGTGGGCAGTAGACAGGTAGTATCGGGCATTAGCAGTTACTACACACCTGAGGATTTAATCGGCAAGAAGATAATATTGGTTGCAAATTTAAAGCCAGCAAAACTTCGTGGCGTAGAGTCACAAGGAATGATACTTGCGGCGGACAGTGGCGATGCTGTAAAGGTTATTTTTGTTGATGACAGCGTTGAGACAGGCTCTAAAGTAAGGTAAATATATTTTCTTTAATCAATAATTACTAAATTTAATACTTCCATCTATTTACTGAGGTGGGAGTATTATTTATTCTTTAAGAAGTCAATATACATTTAGATAAATTTCTAAATGTATATTGACTTCTCTTTTTTATATGATATAATATATTTAGACATATATCTAAATGTTATGGCGGTGATATTATGGGATTTCAGCAGAGCTTTAAAGCTCTATCAGACCCAACACGGCGCGAAATACTGAGTATTCTCAAAGAGGGAGAAAAAAGTGCTGGCGAGCTTGTGGAGAGCTTTAATATGACGGGTGCCACAATCTCCCACCATCTATCAGTGCTCAAAGATGCCGATTTAATAAGTGATAGGAAACAGGGGAAGTATATTTATTATCAGCTTAATATGTCGGTAATACAGGAGATGATGGGATGGTTTTCAGCACTTGGAAAAGATGAGGAATAATTAATCTGTGGATTGTTTTTAGGCGAAAAATTAAGGGGTTTTGCACCTGAAAAACAAGTTGCAATGTTGAGTGTGCATTCTTCCATATTACTTCCACTACTTCGTGGTATTGATACAGAATTAATATTTCATGTTAAGAGATAAAGGCTAAAAACATAATGAGGTGATTTTTATGAAAAGCAGTAAAACGATAATTTATTGGATATTGGTTTTTACCCCATTTCTATTAGTGGTGTATTTTTACAACAGATTGCCCGAAGAAATAGTTACAAACTGGGGCTTTGACGGCAGCATGGAGTACAGCCCAAAGGGAGAGCTTTGGATACTTGCAGCCCTATCCCCAGTTTTAGCGGTGATGATGTATTTTATGCCTAAAATCGACCCAAAGAAAAAGAATTACAGCAAATTTGAGGGAGCTTACGACATTTTCAGAATAACGATGGCAATATTTATCGTTGTAATGCTTGGTATAACAATTTCTGAGGGGTTAAATCCAGGGGCTGTCAATGTGGGGCTTGTGGTATGTGTATTTGTAGGATTGCTTTTCACTTTTATGGGCAATATTATGCCAAAAATAAAGCCGAATTATTTTTTTGGACTGCGAAATCCATGGACACTTGCAAGCGAAACTGTTTGGTATAAAGCTCATCGTTTTGCAGGTAAAATAATGTTTGTTTCAGGCTTAGTGATCACGGCAGGCTCTTTTTTCTTAAAGGACGAAGCACTCTTCATCTTTCTTTTTGTAATACTTTTTATAGCGATAATTCCACCAAGCTATATGAGTTATAAATGGCTGATGGAGGAGCAAGGGGAAAGCGGAGCGAAAAATGCATAATTTTATTTGGCAATCAGTCTAAGGATTGATTGCCATCTTTTATTCTGCTATAATATAATCTGCGGAATTTCTTTGACAAAGCCGTGGCGCTTTTGTATATTTCTCTCCGACCATGCAGGGAAAGATATATGGCTGCCTATAAATAGAAATTCAAATTTTGCTTAGATTTTTCTAAAATTATATAAATAATGAGGTGTGACCAAAATGGAAAAGCTGATGAAAGGCGTTTACGGTTATGATTTTATCGTGCCGAGATATAATTGTGATATGCATAAGGTGATGAGTCTTTCCTGCCTTATGAAAGAGATAGAGAGGGTGTCCACAAAGCATTCCGAAGTGGCATTTGCCGACCATCAAACTCTGCTCGATATGAACATGGTTTTCCTGCTCTCGAAAGTAGGGATAAAGATAAATCGCATGCCGTCGGTGGGGGAGAATATTAAAATTACCACCACGCCGCAGGGGACAAAAGGCGTGAGCTTTTTAAGGAAGGTTCAGCTTGGTACACCCGAGGGTGAACTGCTCATAGACTGCCAAACTTCATGGGCATTACTTGATACAAGGGAGGGCAAAATACTGCGCCCTAAGGCATTTCCTTTTGAGTTTGTAATGGATGAAAATGAGCCCGATAATATAAATGTGCTCGGGGAAAAACTCATTGCCGCTGAAGAAGCGAAGCACAGCTACACCAAGGTTGTGAGATACACTGACCTTGATCTAAATATGCACATGAACAATACTATTTATGCAAATGTAATTATGGACGCATTGCCATATGAGCTACTCACTGAAAAAACACCTAAAAAGATTTATTTGCACTATCGCAAAGAATGCAAATGCGGGGATGAAGTTGAGGTGTCGTGCGGTGAGATTGCCACGGATTCCTATTATGTTGCTGGAAGTGCTGAGGATGGAGTGAGATTTAGCAGTAATATTTGCTTCTAAAAGTTAAATTAGAACTTTCACAGAAAATAGATATATAATTTTTTTATAACCGCTATATTTTGATATTAAATTTAATTATATCAAAGTATAGCGGTTATATTAAAATCAACACCAAATATGATTTTTTTTACTATAATTATATGAAAAATACCTATAATTATTAGAAAAATAGAATATTTTGACAAAGAAAGTCCGCTATTGAATTTGTACTTGCACAGTGATACAATGTATAAAACTTTAATATTTTGGCTATACGGCGCATAAAGCCCGATAACAACCGTTTTTCAAGGAGGAAATTTATATGAATGATGTAAATAAGTTAAACACCAATGTGGGTGAAAAATTCTTAAAAGAAGGCCTTACTTTTGATGATGTACTGCTAATCCCTGCAAAATCCGATATACTGCCAAAGGATTGCAATATTGGCACAATTCTTGCAAGAGATATACGACTAAACACTCCCATCATAACCGCCGCTATGGACACAGTAACCACAGCACCAATGGCAATAGCCATTGCAAGAGAGGGTGGCATAGGAGTTATACATAAAAATATGTCCATCGAAGAGCAGGCGGACGAAGTTGATAAGGTTAAGCGTTCAGAAAATGGCGTAATAGTAAACCCATTCTATCTTTCCCCCGATCATTTTGTTTTTGATGCGGACGAGCTCATGGGCAAATACAAAATTTCAGGTGTTCCAATTTGTGAAAATGGCAAATTAGTGGGTATTATCACAAACCGTGATTTACGCTTTCTAACTGATTTTAGCACTAAAATTAAAGAAGTTATGACAAAGGAAAACTTAATCACCGCACCAGTGGGCACCACTCTTGCGGATGCACAAGAAATTCTCCGTCACCACAAAATAGAAAAACTACCGATAGTTGATTCAGAAAACCGCCTAAAAGGTCTTATCACAATTAAGGACATCGAAAAAGCGGTGCAGTATCCAAATTCTGCAAGGGACAAAAGCGGAAGACTTCTCTGTGCGGCGGCAATAGGCGTTACAGGGGATGTGATGGAGCGTGTAAGCGCACTGCTTGAAGCACAGGTGGACGCATTGGTACTCGATTCCGCACATGGCCACAGTGCAGGAATTATGGACTGTGTGCGCAAAATTAAAGCGAAATATCCCGAAGTTGCTTTAATAGCTGGGAATGTTGCAACAGCCGAGGGCACAAGGGAGCTAATAGAGGCAGGTGCCGACTGCGTTAAAGTGGGCATAGGCCCTGGCTCAATCTGCACAACTCGTGTAGTTGCAGGCATTGGTGTGCCACAGATTACAGCAGTATATGACGCTTGCTGTGAAGCGGCAAAACATGGCATACCCGTAATTGCCGATGGCGGTCTTAAATATTCTGGTGATATAGTAAAAGCACTTGCAGCAGGAGCTAATATCGTAATGCTTGGTTCACTCCTTGCAGGTTGTGAAGAAGCACCTGGTGAGAGAGAAATTTATCAAGGCAGAAGCTTTAAGGTGTACAGGGGCATGGGCAGTGAAGGCGCCATGTCTAAAGGAAGCAAGGACAGATACTTCCAAGAGGAAAACAAAAAATTTGTTCCCGAGGGAGTTGAGGGAAGAGTGCCATACAAAGGCCCCGTTGCCGACACTATCTACCAATTAGTAGGCGGCCTCAGAGCTGGTATGGGCTACTGCGGATGCGAAACAATCCCCGAGCTTCACGCAAGGGCACAGTTTGTACGCATAACAGGTGCAGGACTGAAAGAGAGCCATCCACATGATATCTACATCACTAAAGAAGCTCCAAACTATTCTGTAAGCCCTCACTAATAAAATCCCATGCAGAAAAAATTAAAATAACATTAATTTTACACCCTTATTCCCAAACAGTGGGGAATAAGGGTGTAAAAATTGTGGTTAATTTCTATATTAGCAAAGTATTACGGCTTTAATCCAAAAATTAATTAGCTTTAAATATCAAAAAATAAATCGTATTTTTGATGTTTAATTCACAATGAGAATATACAATAAAGAAAAATTGTACTAAAGCAAAATAAAAGGCAAGATTTTCAAGGTGGATACCTTTTAAAATCTTGCCTTTAGCTATGAATGCAAATATTTTTAGCACTTAAATATTTCCCCATCCTACGCTTCTCTTTAGCATATGAGGTGAGCTGTATATGGGTTTTCTTAAGATAG